>NZ_JBIWDU010000007.1:0-270527 GCF_044762155.1 Neobacillus sp. NPDC097160
AGCACGTATTATGATTTAGTAAAGAAAATGAATCGACCAGATCCAGACACTGATTTAAAAATAGAAATCAAATCGATTTACGATGAACATGAAGGACGTTATGGCTATCGTCGTATTCGTGATGAGTTAGCCAATCGTGGGAAGAAAGTTAATCACAAAAAGATTCAACGCATCATGAAAGAGCTTGGTTTAAAGTGCCTAGTACGTATGAAAAAATATAAATCCTATAAAGGAACAGTCGGTAAAATTGCACCAAATCTCTTAGATCGCCAATTTACAGCGGATACTCCTAACGAAAAGTGGGTTACGGACATTACGGAGTTTAAATTATTTGGAGAAAAGTTATATTTATCCCCTGTATTAGATTTATTTAATGGGGAAATCATTACGTATACGATTGGTTCTAGACCAACCTACTCACTTGTCTCAGAGATGTTAATGAAGGCATTAGACCGCTTGCCAGAAGACCATCAGCTTTTGATGCATTCCGATCAAGGTTGGCACTACCAAATGAAACAATACTGCTATGCACTTCATTCAAGAGGAATTAGACAAAGTATGTCTCGTAAAGGAAACTGTTATGACAACTCCATAATGGAAAACTTCTTTGGCATTATGAAGTCAGAGTTTCTCTACTTTAACGAGTTTGAAAGTGTTGATCATTTTAAAATTGAACTAGAAAAATATATCGAATACTATAATACGAAACGGATAAAGGTAAAACTCAAAATGAGTCCGGTGCAATACCGAACCCATTTTGAGCAAGCTGCCTGATGAAATAACCGTGTCTAACTTTTAGGGGTCACTTCACCCGAAGAGTGCTTTCTAAAAGTACATCTATTACTTTTTAAGAATGAAAAATCCGATCAATTTCTTGAATTTCTTCAGTAGTTAGTTGAACTTCCAGCGTTTTGAGATTATGAAGCACCTGTTCCGCTTTCTTTGCTCCAGGAATAATCACATCAATGGCATTACGAGTTAAATACCAAGCAAGCACGATATGCGCAATTTCTGCACCCTTCGCATGAGCTATTTTTCTAACCCTTTCCACTTTCTCCAAGGTTTGTTCAAAGATTTGTTTCTGAAAGAATTTTCCACGTTTTTCAGCCAAATTGGTATTTATGTCATATTTACCAGTTAACAATCCCGAGGCAAGCGGGAAATAAGGAATAAATGAAATACCTTTTTCAGTTACATAAGGGAACAATTCTTGCTCCGCTGCACGGCTTAATAAGTTATATTCTCCTTGAAACACATCAACGTATCCATCTTTATTGGCTTCTTTTAACTGATCAATAGAAAAATTGGATACACCGATCGCTCTAATCTTTCCTTCCTCCTTTAATTGCTTCAATGCCCCAACTGCTTCATCCTTTGGTGTATCTTGGTCAGGATAATGGATATAAAAGAGATCAATATAATCCGTTTGTAGCCGTGTTAAACTATCTTCCACTGCTTGACTTAAAAAAGCAGGTGAATTATCTAATACCATTTCTTTCCCAACAAATTTATGGGCAGCTTTTGTGGCGATGATAAGTTCTGAACGATTTCCTCTTTCTTTTACAACTTCACCAATGATTTCTTCTGAGCGTTTTGGACCGTAAATAAAAGCCGTGTCTAAAAAGTTGATCCCATTAGCCAGCCCTGTTTGAACTAAGTCCCTTCCTGCCTTTTCATCCAAGTTTGGAAATAGATTATGACCGCCTACAGCATTGGTTCCTAAACCAATAGGATTTACATACAATTCTGTTTTTCCAATTTGAACGTGCTTTGCCATTTCCCATTCATCTCCTTTTTCCTAATAAGGTAATGATAGCAAACACGACTGAAAAATATTAAATGATTTGTCTTATAATTTTTAAGATTCGATAAAAATGAGGATAGTCATTTTCTCTCTAACAATCTATATATCTATTATAAAGAGATGGACTGATTTTCATGAAGACAATATTCTTGGGTTCTTCGCCTTTCCTGTCCTCATGAACCCTCCATGAGGACAAGTTTCTCAGATTATTCGTCTTTTCTGTCCTCATGAACCCTCCAAGCTACTAATTTCACCTCTGACTCGGAGTGCCTAGGGCTCCCGATACGTCATAAATTTTAAAATCAATTTCTGTTTGTTTCCCTAAGACATGCTTAGCTAGTTCGGCACCTAGAAACGGTCCACTAGTTAAGCCTGATGCGCCTAGTCCATTTGCTAAATAGATTCCTTCGAAATGCGGCAACGCCCCGACCACTGGTAAAAAACCAGGGGTGAAGGGACGAAACCCAACCCTTGTTTCAAGAAAGCTGCCATTTGATAGACCTGGTGCCACCTTTAAGGCTTGGCTCAAAATTTCATTTATTCCTCCAGCCGTTATCCGATTATCGAATCCTGCATCATTTTCATGTGTTGATCCAACAACGACCCGACCATTCTCAAAAGTAAGGATATACTGGTTATGTATGGGCATGACAACAGGCCACGAATTCGTATCCGTTTCTGGCATTTCAAGATGAACGATTTGTGCCTTTTGTGGTTTGACTAAGAATTCAACTCCTAGTGGTTCCAAAAGCTCTTTGGACCAAGCTCCGGCCGTCACAATGACCTGATCGGCCAACAAAATGGTGTCCTCATGCTTCATGCCAATAACTCGGCAATCTTTATAAACAAGAGCAGCATTCCCTCTTAGAAAAGTAACTCCAGATTTGATTGAAGAACGAATGAGGGAATCACGTAACGCTCTGCCATTAACTCGTGCTCCTCCGCTAATATATACAGAACCATATTCCTCTGATAACGGCGGAAACAGACTTTTTGTTTCCGCCGGTGTCAATATCGTAATTTCCCCAATTTCTGGTGCATCCTCTCTTCGTTTTCGTGCGCGTTCCGCCATCTGTTCAAGCTTATTATTGTCTGTATGAAGACTAATGGCACCGACACGCTTATATCCTGTATCTTTTTCACCAACTCTTTCCAATTGAGCAATTAAATCTGGATAATAGTGAGCCCCGCCTTTTGCTAACTGATACCAGGCCTTATTCCGCCGTTGCGAAAGCCACGGACAAACAATCCCTGCTGCTGCAGCTGTAGCCTGTCCCTGGTCTTGCCGATCAATTAATGTAACCTCCGCACCTAATTTGGCAAGGTGATAAGCCGTTGACGCACCGAGGATCCCTGCCCCAATCACAATCATTCTTTGCATATAACACCTTTTCTTTCTATTTTTATTGCACCTATGTACACATCTCATAATAACAAAATTTGGAGAGATGGAAAAATTAATAGTGTGTTCGGAAGGGGCAGCCCGTACATTAAGCATTTAGTTCGTTTGGGACTGAACACACGAATTTGTTTTCACGAATAGGACAAAATAAAGTCGAGCAATTTTTGATTGCTCAAAAAAACTCGTCGGGAGTGATGTATCATGGCTAGAAACAAACTTTTAGTTCCGGGTGCAGGCAATGTTCTGGATCAATTGAAAGAAGAAATTGCGGGCGAGTTTGGAGTTCAACTTGGTGCTGATACGACCGCACGAGCAAACGGTTCAGTCGGTGGCGAAATGACAAAACGTCTTGTCGCTTATGCTGAACAATCATTACGAAATCAACAAGGTCAATAACCTTTGATTTCAGTAAAAGGGTGTCCAATCGGGCACCCTTTTTCTACAAGTAGTTATTTATTTAGCAAACAGTACTTTGATTTCTGTTTCTGCCTCAATCATCCTTCCAAACCGATATCCTTCAATAAGCACATGTCGTTCATGGTCACTTAATCTGCGCTTCCATTTGGTTTCTAAATAAAATATGGCTTCATTGTAGAAAATTTCTGGGTAGTCAAAAGGTTTATTCATACATGCGTCTCCTTTTTATTCTTAATCGCCCCATACCTTACAGTCTTGTCCAATTTGTCCAGAATTTAAAAAGAAAAATGAGGTCAGCCCCGGAGCATTCAAGAATTTGCTCACTTAAGGACTGACCTCAAGATTAAAAACTTTAATTGAAAGTATTCTGAAATTGCCTTTTCAATTCGGCTAGATCAAATATAGCAGAAAGTGATCCGATTTTCGTTGTCGCAGCAGCACCTACATTATTTGCAAACTTGAGGTATGCTATTAATTGAGACATTTTGGTAGGCAGCCCTTTTTCATGAAAACAATACAAAAGTGCTGACATAAAAGCATCACCTGCACCGGTCGTATCGATGGCTTCGACGATCATCGCAGGAACAAAAACTTTGTCTCCATTCATAACAGCAAAAGCACCTTTCCTTCCCATCGTAACAAAAAGAAACGGAATCCTATATTGAGATAATTTTTCTATCCCAATTTCAAAAGAGTTTGTTTCCGTTAAAAAATTCAACTCATCTTCAGCAAGCTTTACGATATCAGCACTTCTAATGAATGAAGAAACTGTTTTACGGCATTGCTCCTCGCTCTCCCAACGCTTTAATCGAATGTTCGCGTCAAAAGCAATAATATTTTGGGAATTCTTAGCATATATTAATGCCGTTTCTGTTGTCTTTTTTGCTTTTTCATGAAAAAGGGTTCCTGAACCATAATAAAAGATCCTGGACTGTTCAAATACTTCCCTGCTTAATTCGTCCTCGGTTAATACTTCATCCGGCGTCTGGTTCAAATATGAGTGAAAATATCGATCCCCGCAATCATTAATATGAACATAGACACCACAAATTTTTTTACTTGCAGTGCGGACTGAAAATTCAGTGTTAATCCTCTCTTTACTTAATCCAGCTTCTACGAACTGATTCGTTTCATCGGTTCCTAGTTTACACAAATAAGCAGTAGGAATGCCGAGTCTCCGTGTACCCACTGCGACGTTAACGGTAGCACCGCCCAACAGCTGCTGGTATTCGGTGTTCGTACTGTCTTTTGAAATAAAGTCTACAAATGCTTCTCCTAGTGAAATAACTCCCTGCTTTCCCAAGATAGTCCCCCTTTAAAAATGTCACACTATTTGGATTAGCTGTCCTATTTTTTCCAAATTTCATAAATGAATTCTTGAAACATTTCATTTAATGTTGCCTTTTTTTGTTTTTTTAACCATTCGACTTGATCGATTGGAAGCTTTAATTTTAAACTAACTTCTTCAATTGGCATTTCTACTTTTCTTATTTCTTCTATTGTGATACCCTCTTCAATATTCGGAAACCACGAATCATTTTCGTTCACCCTATCGAAATCTTCATACTCTTGAATGTCATTAAGTTCACAGAATAAATTAAGCTGTGGCAATCCCCCTGTTAGGATTTTTACATGCATAATCGAATTGATGATTCGACCATCTTCTAACTCTATCTCCATAATCAGGTTTTCTATCTTTCTATATTTTTTTACAGCAACCTCACTTACAATGATATCCAATTCCAAGGTAAATCCAGAGCTAGATTCAAAAATATAGATGGCACTTTTAAAGACATGGATTCCTTCACCATCAATTTTAATTGTTTTTATTCCAACCATAAACCGGTCCCCCATACAGTTGTTATTCCATTTTAAAAAACAATTGCAAGCTGTTCTCTTATCCCATCAATAATATCTCGTGGCATCACTCCATAGCTGGATAAGGTTTTAGCCTTTTCTTCTCCAGCCTTTGCATGTAAATAGCTGGCAGCAATTAGAGCATCGACAGGAGTAGCGCCTTGTGCCAGGAATGAGGTAATCAGTCCGGTCAGTACATCCCCACTCCCACCTTTTCCAAGTGCATCATGCCCATATGGATTTATGTATACATCCCCACCGGGAGCCGCGATGACTGTTCTATGTCCTTTCAACAACAAATAAACATCATAAGCTTTTGCAAAGGTTTTGGCAATTTCAATTCTGTCTTCTTCCACTTCTTTTACTGTTATGTTCAACAATTTAGCCATTTCTCCAGGATGCGGGGTAAAGATTACATTTCCCTTATACTGTCGTACCAAATCCAAATTGTTTCGAAGTAAATATAAAGCATCTGCATCAACAACAATCGGCTGGTGGGTAAGTGAAGTGATAAACGATTTGATCCACTCTTCACCACAAGGAAATCTACTCATTCCAGGTCCAATTGCCACACTTTCAAATTGATGCAGTAAAGGCGCAATTTCATCAATTGCTTTTTCACTAAAATGACCATCCTTTTCTGAAAGCGGCAGAAATAGGGACTCTGGATTCTGTGCAGCAGCCATTGGATAAATACTTTCAGGGACTGCTAAAGTTACTAATCCAGCGCCAGTATGTAAGGCAGCCTTTGCAGAAAAAATCGGTGCTCCAACAAAGGAACGTGAACCTCCTATGACAAGGGCATGTCCGAAAGTACCCTTATGACCATGCTTAGACCGGGTAGGTACTGATGCTTTCACAAGCGATTCCGTTATCAGTTTTGGCAAAACTAGGCCTAAATCCTCTGCCACCGCAGGCGGCACAGAGATATCAACCGTTACCCACTTTCCAACATTCTTGGGCCCATCTTGTAAAAAAAATCCTATTTTCGGGAATACAAAGGTAATGGTCTTCGTAGCTTTTACCGCGACACCCTCTACTTTCCCATTATCGCTACTAACACCCGATGGAATATCGACAGAGATGATTAATTTCTTCCCTTCGTATTCATTTACCATTGATATCACTTGGGAAAGAGGTTCTCGAACAGGGCCTTTCACGCCAGTTCCGAGAATGGCATCAATGATGATATCTGCCCGATTCATTTCATTCTGAAGTAGTTCAACCGTATTTTCTTGAAGATGGAAGATGGGTAGGGAACGGTTGGTATACACATCAAAGTGAACTTTTGCATCTCCCTTCATTTGATCTGGATTAACTAACAACCATACTAAAGGCTTCAATCCCAAATCAAAAAGTCTTCGTGCAATGACAAACCCATCACCGCCATTATTTCCACCGCCAGCAAGCACAAGCACTCGGGGGTTATCGATAGGTGGATCTGCAAGGATTTCCTCCACCACCTTCGCTCCTGCATTTTCCATTAACACCACGCCAGGTAATCCTAGCTTTTCTATCGTATATTTATCCATTTGCTGCATTTCCTTTTGACCTGCAATGAACATGGACATCCCTACTTTTCTCATTCTTTAGTTAAATCATTGACAGACCACTTTCAATTTCTCTTCCGCCGTTAGGCTAGTGGTTCGGCCCATTTACTTATGTGTAAGCAAATCCTCCAAAGCCAAATGGAGTGTAGGAAACTGGAATTCAAATCCTTCTTCTTTTAATACTTTTGGGACAACATGCTGGCCTTCAAGAACAAGGGCACTTTTTTGTCCAAGAACCATTTTCATGGCAAATGAAGGGACAGGCAGCCAATGTGGACGGCGTAATACTGAGCCAATAGTTTTACCAAAATCCTTCATCTTAACTGGAGATGGCGCAGTGACATTGACAGGCCCACGCAATTTATCATTTTCAATAGAAAAGGAAATGGCTCGGACAACATCCTCCACATGCACCCATGACACCCACTGCTCACCCGAACCAACCGTTCCACCTGCAAAAAATTTATATGGCAGTGCCATGAGCGGAAGTGCACCGCCTTCATTACCAAGCACAACTCCGAATCTCATAAAAACCGCACGAATGGAATGCGTTTCTACTTTCTTCGCTTTGTTCTCCCAGTCGTGTACCGTTTTTCCTAGAAAATCATCTGCCGTCTCTAATGAATCTTCCGTATATACAGCATTCATTGATGCAGGGTAAATGCCGATGGCACTGGCATTGATTAGAATAGAAGGATTTTCTGGCAAGGCTTCGATTACTCTTACTAACTCATCCGTTGCTTTCATTCGACTGTCATAAATTTGTTTCTGATGGTCCGCATTCCATCTTCCATCGTTTATCGAAACTCCTGCTAGGTTAATAAATACATCAGCATATTTAATTTCCTTTTCCGGTAAAACGCCATCCTCGAGCCACTTGACATACGATACATCCCCCGAAGGCTGCTTCACCTTCCTAGTCAATATTACAATTTGATGCCCTTCACCCAGCAGAATGTCCGTCAATTTTTGCCCGATAAATCCAGAACCACCAGCAATAACGATCTTCATTTTTCTCCCTCCAAAAAAGTAGAGTAGTCCCTGTATGGGCTACTCTACATAGTATATTATATCTATTTTCTCTCCCTTTGAAAAATTATTTTGAATATTAAATCCGATTATATTCTCTCATAACTTGTAAAAGCTCTTCGTGGTTAATCGCGTATACCTTTTTTCCGTATGGTTTAACAGTGGTCATTGTTTCCGCCGCAATCAATGCATTAACAACAGATTCATCAACAGCTTGACAAACAGCTTCATAAATAGGGTCAAATACCACATCATTAACAAACTCCATTGTCAACTTTTCTCGAGATAATTGAGGAATTTCCATTTCATTTGCTGTTGAAAAGGCAAGAAAAATATCACCTGAACTATTTCCACCAGGGCTCCCGCTTCTCCCAATACCAATCGCAGCACGTTTTGCAACCCGGCGAAGCTGATGTGGCAGCATCGGAACATCGGTTCCAATAATAACAATTATGGAACCTTGCTCCTTTCCTAATAGTTTTTCCTTACTCATATGTTTTCCGACAGGGACACCTAAAATGGTTAGCCATTCGCGTAAACCGAAATTTGCTTGCACAAGAACCCCTATATGGTGCTGATGACCATTTATAGTAATAATGCGTGAGGAGGTACCTGTTCCACCTTTAAATTCGTAACAAATCATTCCAGTTCCCCCGCCAACATTTCCTTCGGCGACCGATCCTGATTTAGCACTTTCAATTGCTGAAAGTACATGCTCTTCCGAAATATGCTGGCCATTAATGTCGTTAAGAACTCCATCATATGTTTCAGCAATCACTGGCATAGCCCATAAATGTTCGTTGCTGAATTGTTTTTCATATTGTTTAACCATCCATTTTGTTGTAGCATGGTGGGCAATTCCTACTGAATGGGTATTTGTTATGCAAATAGGACTAAGAAAATAACCGCCATCATTAACCCAGTGTATACCCGTCATTTCACCATTGCCATTTAAGCTGTAAAAACCTGCCCAAATCGGTTCCATTTTATCTTTTTTACCTCGGGGCAAAATAGCCGTCACTCCAGTACGGATTGGACCGTTACCGATTTGGACTTGACCTTCACCTTCTATAATTGTGGTATACCCGATTTCAACTCCTGGGACATCCGTTAATGCATTAAATTCTCCCGGAGTACCAGGGAAGGGTAAACCAAGACAGCGAGCACGTTCTTTTCTCATTAAGAATTTCACCCCTTTATTAAAACCAAAACTCCGCTACTCTATTTTATTTTGTAATGATATTGATCCAATATCCACTGTGGCAGCTCCATTCGAGCTGTCATTAAAGGGTCAACAACCTGACAAATACGTAAGTCACCAACAAGGGATAATAACATTCCTGCTTCATCAATTTGAAATCCAAGCTGCTGGACTAAAAACGTATGCATATTTAGGGTTGCTATTTTTGCGGCCTCATCCAAGGTTTCAGCAGAAGCAATTGTTATTATTTTTTCTTCACTAACAAGCATTGGTAATGGAAGAGATTCCCCTTTCAAGACATCTACCTTTATCGTTACTTCTCCGGGAATTTCCAATCCGCATATGACAATTTCACCATCAGCCATCACCGCATGTAAATCACCCATAGAAAGGAGTGCTCCAGAGACATTGACTGGTAAATAAAGACAAGAACCTTTAATGATCTTCTTACAATCCATATTGCCACCATGAGCACCGGGGGTTCCAGTGGGAATATCTTCGTGTGCAGGTGCCGTGCCAATTACACCAATCATCGGTTTAATTGGAATATGAATTTTCTCATTGAAAATGGCTTTCCCCTCTTGGATGGAAATAATTTTTGTTGTTTCTCCTTTTACGATATCCCCAAGAACTCCTAGCTTGGGAGCAGTCGTCATGACACCTTGACTATCAATTTTAATTTCTACAATTTCTACTTTTAATATATCCCCAGGCTCAGCACCTTCTACAAATAGTGGACCTGTTGCGGGATTAATCTTATCCCACCCCACTGAGCTAAAAGGCTGGTCTTCCCGTTGAATTTGATTACTGAAGCAATCATAGGTTTCAAAAACCACAGTACTTCCTGGAATCACTTTTTTGACGGGAGGATTGTTAGCTGACATTTTTAGCACTGCTTGCTCTTTGTAGATCATTTCCATTATTTCAACTCCTTACTTTACAATTTATTCATTACCCAGCTGTAAGAGTATAAGACACTTTTCCTTCAGTACTAACATCCACTAAGGCTCCTCTAAGTAAGCCTTGGTCATAGTCAGTTCCTGTGTTAATACAGATCGTTCTTCCTAAAGTGGTTACACCGCGGCTTTCATGAACATGACCGTGTAAAGAGAGTAATGGCTGATATTTTTCAATTGCTTCACGCACAGCTTGACTTCCAGTTGGTGCAGTTGCTAAAGAATCTCCATCGAGTACTGGCTTTAACTCATCATCGTATAATGTCCCTTGATCTAAATCAGTGTTATAAGGAGGGATGTGAATATTGAAGATGCATTTATTCAAATCTTTCACTTTTACGGCTAAATTTCCGATTTTCTCCGCTAGTTCTACCTCACTAAACTCACGCGGGTACTTAAATACACTTGATTTTCCCCCTCCAACTGAAAGAATTTCAAATCCATCTACCTCAATTATCTTGCCATCACCATTTTGGACATAGCTTCCGGCATTTAGTAACTCATCGAGATAAAAATCATCAACGCTTCCAGGGATCATAATACAAGGAATTCCAGCCGTTTTAAACCTTTCATCAGCCAGTTTAATCCACTGTCTAAACACGTTAATTTGCTGTTCTTTAATAATCCGCTCAGCATCGTTCTCATTTAATCTATTTAACTCCTCCGCTGAAACAATGAAAGGATAAAACCCAGCATCCCTTAAATTTCGTTCTAGGTCTGGCAGCTCTTTTGCTTTCTTCACTTTCACAGTAGAACCATAATATCGACAAGTATAGACCCCCGAATTTTCAACAATAGGGACGACCATTTTTCCTGTAAAGTCCCCACCATAAATGACTATATCAGCATGATAAAACTTACCTGCATTAGTAAACTTTCGAAAGGCCGTTTCGCCACCATGCAAATCGCCTGCGTAAAATATTTTCAAATCCTCACCCCATAACATTTTTAGAAGAGTTTATTAATCTGACGGAATCTCCTGGAACTGAATATCGATATCGATCCCTTTCTTCGCATGATAACGTTTCATAACAAAATAGATAATAATTGGGATTAACATTAAACACAGGGAGACAACAATCATCGTAAATGGTAAATCTCCTCTTAAAAATGGGATGAGGAGATAGTAACAAATCGAAACACTGATTGCTAGTGTTAACCAACCTAGAATCGTAATTAAATGGAACCCTAGGAATTTTGTCTTAACGATTGGCGGTGAGGAGTTAAATAAGATCTTCTTTCTTGTTGAAAAAACAATTCCAGCAATCCCGAGAAAGATCCAGGCCAAGAACCATGTAAAAATGGTGTAAGCAATATTTGCCGTCCACGATGGCACGAAAATATCAAGCATTAAGAAAAACCATGCCCCAATGATGACTGTTCTTAACGCATACGTAGGGGAATTAGTCTTTTTATTGAGCTCCATAAATTTACTTGGAATTAAGCGGTCAAATGACCAAGCAACCATATTGCGCGAAGGGCCAAAGCCTAAACCGGCCGCTGAGCCAAAGGTGGCGACAGCGAAACAGATGGCAATTAAAAAGACAAATACTGGATTCTTTGTCATGATCCCTATCATAATGGTGATAAATGGGTCATACCCCTTAAACGGATATGCCTCATGACCGGAATTATAAAGATAATACAGGCTATTGGACCAGATATCCCCAAAATTAATATAGGACATTGCATAAAAAACCGCCCAAACAACCATTAAAATTGCCAGTGATCCAAATAATGCCAGCAGCTGTGATTTTTGAACGTTACGAACTTCTCCAGCTAGATTCGCTCCAAAGGTTGACCCTAGTGTATTTAGAATAATATAGGTTGATCCCGCCATTACAGTAGCACCAAAGAGGAACTTGGTCGTATAACCATCATCCTTAGCTATTCGAATAACATCGTCATAGGCTAAACCTGTAAGTTGGGTAAAATTCGCTGCAAAAGTCCCCTGTCCCGTAATAAGGTTAGCAATAATAAAGACAATGGCTCCGACTATCGTAGCACCCAATGTTAAATAAGCTAATCTTACCATCCACTTAGTTCCCTTATAATAGATAAAGTAGATGAACAACAATAGGAGTGTTCCGATAATAGCGTGCATGTAATTGCTATTAAAGAATTCTGCTAAATTGATCCACGCTGGATCATTTCCATTAATAAGTGCAATCGAATAGAAAAATTCTACAATGGACCATTTGATAATCCAGTTCAAAAGAATTCCTGTCCATGAGATAGACGTAAAGGTAATCATAAAACTTGCCATAAGACCCAGTGAGGGATGAAGAATGCGGCTAATATAGATATACTCACCGCCAGACCTTGGCATTGAGACAGATAATAACCAATAAAGTCCAGCAATAATAAACATCTGTCCTACAGCCAATATGGCCCAAACCATATGTGCACCTGGATATAAAAATGGTGCCCACATAATATAAACGAGCGCAAACATCAACCCTGGGTTTGCTGCTGAGTATATCATCGTATCAATCGGACTAATTTGTCGTGCGGTTCCACCAGTAGATTTCTGTTCAAACAATGCGAGACCTGCCTTAGACATTTTTCTCCCTTCTCTCCATAAAAATTAACGAACGATTAGATTAACTCAGTGACGTTCCTGCAGCCATTCTTCTATCTTTCCTGAATTCTAGTCGTATTTTGAAACGCTTTCAAAAGAACGATCATTCAATAATTGTATTTTTTTTCACCTCCAAAAAAATCTAAATATTAAGATAATTTATTTTAAATCTTAATAGGTTAATAACGCTTTTTACTGATTGGGCTGAAAGGTCTAATGCCTGTTTTTCTTCAGGAGTCAGAGGAAATTCAATAATACTTTCTACACCGTTCCCTCCAAGTATAGTGGGAACTCCTAGATAAATGTCTTTATATCCGTATTCACCTTCCAAATAGGCAATAGAAGGCAGAATTCTCTTTTTGTCTTTAACAATTGCTTCTGCCATTTGCACGATTGCAGCAGCAGGTGCGTAATAAGCACTTCCATGACCGAGAAGACTAACAATTTCTCCACCGCCATTTCGTGTACGCTCGACGATCTCTGCTATCTTTTCTTCCGAAAGAATTCTTTCTAAAGGAATCCCTCCCGCATAAGAAAAGCGGATTAAAGGAACCATGGTATCTCCGTGCCCTCCTAAAACAATCCCTGAAACATCTTCGACTGAAATATTTAATTCCTGTGCTACAAATGTATTAAACCTTGCTGTATCGAGCACCCCAGATTGTCCGATCACCCGATTTTTCGGAAAACCTGTCGTTTTGTAGCAAACATATGTCATCGCATCTACTGGATTGCTTAATACTAATACAAAACAATTAGGAGCAAAGTCAGCGATATTTTCTGATACCTCTTTGATTATTTTCTCATTTATTGCTACCAAATCATCCCTGCTAATTCCTGTTTTTCTCGGTACACCCGCAGTAATGATGACGAAATCAGCATCTTGTAAATCTTTATATTTAGAAGAACCAATAATCGAAGAATCAAACTTCTGGACAGGACTTGATTCCAGCAGGTCTAATGCCTTTCCTTTAGTTGGGTTCTCCATAGCAGGAATATCAAAAAGGACAATGTCCCCCAATTCTTTTTGTGCGATCATAAGGGCGATGGTCGTTCCAGTGTATCCTGCTCCAATGACAACAAATTTTTTTCGTTTGAAGGACATGACTAAACCTCCTTCTCCAGATGAAATAAGTTTGCGATGAAACTACTTATTTTCTTTAACTTAATTTTTTTCTTTTTCTACATTTGTTTCATTTACCTGAGACTTTTTGTCCGTTTTCTTTGATGCATTTCCATCATCCTGCTGATTTCTGATTAATTGATTTGTACCCAAATCAGGATGAGGGATGACATGGAAGGCAACTAGAGCTCCCCTTCTTTTCGCAAGTTCTGCTCCAGCTTCGACCGCAGCTTTTACAGCACTTACATCTCCTTCTATTAGAATTGTTACAAGTGCAGCATCCACCATCGATTGCTGTACAAGTTGGACATAAGAATTCTTTAACATCACATCTGCAGCCTCAATCGAGGTAGCCAACCCTCTCGTTTCGATCATTCCTAATGCCTTTGTCACCGGCCTCACCCCTTCCAGTATCATTCATTACTATCGATATTCCCCTTTCTTTTGCCGCATCTCGCGCTAGAGGAGTGATAATCGTATTAGGCTGAACCTTAATAATGTTTTTCTTCCAACCATCAATAATCGCTTTCGTTAAAAGCTTTTCATGAAAATCGACCACAAAGCTACATCTTAAAATTTCATTCTCCTTAGTACTTCCCATACCATTTTCTGTTTCCTCACAGGTTCTGCCTGTTTTAATTATTTTCCCTTTCTGTCCACTTTTAACAAAACCTGCATTAGCTTCATCTGTATCAATATGCATTTCCAATACATAGTTATCCGAAATCCTAATCCGTACCTTATCAAGGCTTAAAGGGCGCATCGGATGATCGATTTCCACTTTTACATATTCTCCGTCTTTCACATCAAGCTGGTAAGCCTTTTCTGGCGGCAAATGGATATGTGCTTGTGCTATGATTAATCCTTCTTCAAGGTAAATACTCCCTTTTGGACCAACGATGGTAACCAGTGAAGAACCTTGAAGATTTCCTGACTCCCGTATCGGTGGATTCAAACCAAGCTTAATCGCATCAGTTTGACTTACTTCCACTTGTGTTGACCTTCGCAATGGCCCTAGAACCCGAACCCTCTCGATGCACCCCTTGGGCCCTACAATTGTAACAACTTCATTTGCCGCAAATTGTCCTGGCTGTAATAAATCTGCCTTTTTCGTTAGCCGATAACCCTTTCCAAAAAGAATTTCTACATCCTTTTCCTTTAAATGACAATGCCGTGCCGAAACCCCTATGGGAATGGTTAGAGGTCTATTTTGTCTCTCTTGCAGCCGTCTTAATACTTCTTTTATTATTAGTTGTGAGTTTAGTTCTCTCATCCTATAAGCCTCACTTTAAACATTTAAAAGTTTACATGAGCTATTTATCCTTCAAATTTTGGTAAAATCATTTGCAGTTCATTATGTGGGCGTGGAATAACATGAACAGAGAGAATCTCACCTACCCGCCCGGCGGCTTCACTTCCTGCCTCCGTTGCTGCTTTTACTGCCCCCACGTCACCCGTTACAAGTACGGTCACAATCCCACCGCCGACATGGACCTTACCTATTAAATTTACGTTTGCCGCCTTTACCATTGCATCCGCTGCTTCTAGTGAAGCAACTAAACCTCTTGTTTCAATCATGCCGAGTGCGCCATTAATTGCCATGCAACATTCCTCCTAATTTTCAATTAAATCCATTTTGTAGGTTTATGATTTTGGTATTGCTCCATAACATTTTTGACCAATTCGGTAAGTGTTCCTGGATGAATTCCTGCTGCAGTTCCGTCTATTTTTTTTAATACTTGTTCGACAATTTCATTAATGCCATCCATTTCATCAACTTTAGAAATAACAGAATGTGTTGGATTTGGGATGGAGACATCCTTAATTCCATAGGCGATTCTTTTAATATTAATCAAATGACGAGCCGTGATATTATCCCCGGTAATGTTCCCACCATATGATCCGCATCCTAGTGTTAACGAAACAGTTAATCCTGTCGTGGCTCCTGCAGCACCAATGGATGCCGGAGTATTGACCAAAATCCTAGAAACAGGCATTTCTATTCCAAACATCTGGGCGACTTTTTCATCGTTGGTATGAAGCGCGAGACTATGTCCTCTTCCGCCAATATTTAATAAATCTAGACAGATTCTTTTTCCCTCGTCAATGCTATTTACTGTATATAGAGCAAATATTGGAGATAGTTTTTCAATTGAAAATGGGATTTCCTTACCGATAAGGTCCTCCTCGGCAATTAAGATTCGTGTCCCCGAAGGAACATCAACACCCGCCATTTTAGCGATTTTTACTGCTGATTTCCCAACAATTGATGGATTCAGTTTTCCTCTTATTGGGGAAATAACGTTTTCAACCAATATCTTCTCAGATTCATTTAAAAAGTAGCCACCATTATTTTTTAGCTCTCTAATCGTCATTTCTTTGATATTTTTATGAACAACCATCGCTTGCTCAGTTGCACAAATTGTTCCGTTATCAAACGTTTTACTATCAACAATCATTTTGACAGCCCGGTTCACATTAGCTGAGCGGTCAATATAAACAGGTACATTTCCAGGCCCGACCCCATATGCAGGTTTTCCGGAGCTATATGCTGCCCGTACCAACCCGCTGCCGCCCGTTGCTAAAATTAATTGAATATCCTTGTGCTGTATAAGTTCAGAAGTTGCTGCCATGGTTGGTTTTGGAATCCAGCCGATTAATCCTTCCGGGGCACCGGCTTCAATAGCTGCTTGGCTGCAGACCCTTAATGCTTCCACGGTACACTTAACTGCCGATGGATGTGGACTGACGACAATGGCATTCTGCGATTTCAAGGAAATAAGCGTTTTGAAAAATGCTGTAGAGGTTGGATTTGTTGTTGGAATAATACCAGCAATGATACCAAATGGATAGGCAATTTCGGTAATCTTTTTCTGATGATCCACCCCAATTACTCCAACTGTTTTCTCATCCTTAATGGATTCGTAGACGCCCATCGATCCTAAATCGTTTTTGATTTTTTTATGTTCGATAACACCCATGCCCGTTTCTTCAACGGCCATTCTTGCTAATGCCTCGGATGCCTGAAAAGCTGCATTTGCCACAAGTTTCACAATACGGTCGACCTGTTCCTGTGAAAATTGCTGAAACTTGGCTTGAGCTACTTTCGCTCGTTTTACCACATTTCTCATCTCTTGGATTGAACTTAAGTCTTCATCAAACGCAATAATGGTGATCACTCCTTTCTTATGGAATTCACCCCTTCATTAGTTGTGTGGAAAAAATTTCACCCGTCCATTATTTTTTTCCTTAACTGAATAAACAGGTTTAGGTACCCCCAATTGACTCCAGCTTTTTACCTCTTCCTCCGTAAGGGGAAGGTAATCAGACTGCTTCTCCTTAACTGACGGAGCATCACTTCTAAATCCAATTGATGCGGATAGTTCATTCCAAATCCTTAGCTCTTCCTTCTTAAGTGGCATCAGATGGAAAGGTACTTCTTCCGTTCTTTTTGAAAACCCAATGGTTGATGCAATATCACTCCATTTTTTTAGATCCTCCTCGGAAAGTGGTGGGTATTCTGGACTCTCATTTAAAGATGAAGTTTGATCGTTCCAAGTGTTATTTCCTTTCAGGTTGGGTGGAACTGAATATTCTTCTAGCTTCGAAAGTACCATTCTCGTAATCTTTTCAACTAAATCGGCATCCATTTTTTCACCACCTGTAAAAAGCATATTGATAAAAGTTACTTACAATTTTCCTTCCTGCAGATACTTTTTTGCCAAATTGTCGGTGTCTTCTGTAAACCCGCTTCCCAATTCTCGCGTTGTTTCATTATCACGACTGCCTACCCATGCGATTAGCTGTAATCGCCGCATCAAAATAAAAGTAGGTATTTCAAGCTCCTCTTCTTTGGACAGAGAGCGAACCTTTCGATACCCTTTTAGCCAAGAGGTAATTAGTGCTGGTACATAGGGTTTATGTTCAATAAAGCTAATAGAGGTAGCAAGGTCATAGAGGTACCATCCAAATCCGCAATCATCAAAATCTATGACTTTAATTTGTTCCCTTTCGACCAAGAGGTTGGCAAGACGTAGATCGGAATGAATTAAGCCAAATTGATTAGGTTCTTTTCCGAACTTCTCCAGTCTTGTATTAATTTTCTCGGATACCTTTGTGAATAGGTCCACTCGTTCAGGAGTAATCGCCATACCATCCTGCCATCTTCCCCACTTGGGTGTTGATCCTAGAATGGTGTCAAAATCCCAGGTTATCCGCTGGATATGATTGAGTACATCCCAATTATTAATACTATGTTCATGTAATTGCGCGGTAATCTCCCCAAGCCTCTCAAATTGGCTAATTAGTTCACTTTCGTTTTCTTCACTCGGGGCATCGCCTTCTAAAAACGTGAAGAGGGTACAATAATATGGCTCATTTTCATGATTAACTACTTGAATATATTCGCCATTACCGCCTAAAATCGGCAATGAAACCTGAATGGATGAATCTTGATCGATGGATTTCAACCACTCGAGCTCACTTTCCACCTCTGGTTTTGTATGGTATCCAGGGCGGCCGACTCGTAAAATATATTTTTCACTAGTTTCAACTTTTTTTACGAGATAGGTAGCATTCTCAGAGTAATTTAATAGTTGAATAGTAGATTTAGTTAGAAGGGGATATAAACGGATCGCCACATTTGCAATTTGATTAAATTTATCCAACGATTCTTGTAAAGAATCAACAGAGGAATTGCTCATTTTTATTACTCCCTTCTAAGGCCTAGCTATAGCTATAGGCCATCTTCGCAGCCTGTTTTATACTAAGTTCACATTTTGAAAGTAACTCATCACAATATTCTTTATCGCAAAGCAACCCAGGTTTAAATTGGAGGACTTTATTATCAAGCATGGAATAGATTGCCCATACACCATTTTTATAAAGATGTTGCATGACAAAAATAGCGCCTTGTGGATGGCTAAACTCCAGCCCCATGACAACACCCAATTGGCGAATGCCGATAAAAAAGTCATGATTTTGATTCTTAATCGTCTCTAAACCGGTCCGTAAATATCGTGCAACGAAATCAACGTTTTGCTTTACTTCCCTGCGCTTTGTTATTTCTAATACCTTCATAGCAACAATACAGCCTAATTCCGAACCACCGAAAGTGGAGATATGGGCAAACCCGTCTTCATTCATCCAATTCCCCGCCTGTTTGCTGACCACTGTGGCCGCGATCGGATAAATGCCGCCACTGAAACCTTTTGAGGTAACTAAAATATCAGGTTCAACCCCATAGTGTTCAATCCCCCAAAGCTTTCCTGTCCGCATTAAACCCGTTTGCACCTCATCTGCAATATATAAGGTCCCATATCGTTCACACATTTGTTTAACAGTAGAAAGATATCTTTTTTCAGGAAGTGGAAATCCGTATGTTGCAGGGATTGTTTCAATAATGACACAAGCAACATCTTCGTTAATTAGTGCTCTCTCCATGGCATCCAAATCATTGAATGGAACATGAATAAACTCTGAGGGATCACCTTCACTCAAAAACGGACGTGAATAACGTTCATTTCCTAATGATACAGCAAGTCCCGTATGGCCATGATAACCATTAATAATGGAGACGATTTTTTTTCGTTTCGTGGTATATCTAGCACATTTTAAGGCAACATCAATGGCTTCACTACCACCAGCAGATAAAACCGTATACTGAATACTATCAGGTGTACTTTCCGACAATTTCTCAGCAAGCATGGCACGGGTCATAGCTGGAAAATGATGATTTCCAATATCGAACTCATCTAATGCTTCTTTCAAAGCAGCGATAATTTCAGGATTCCGATGGCCTAGATTATATGTCCCTCCATTTAAATGGACATCCATTAATTTTTTGCCATCCATATCGTAAAAGTAATACCCTTCCCGTTTCCCCATAACCAAGTCAATACCATCTTTTTTCCATTGAATTGTTTTCCCCGGATTCCACCATTGGATGGATTGGTCAATGATTGCTTTTTTACTTCCAAATTCAACCATATTTTTCTCCTCATTTCCCCTAAAACCATTTCGGTTAGTTTGTTTCCATTTCAATTGATCCTCACAGCCATTAAATTAGACCTCATCGGCTATCAATAATTCGATTCCTTTTTCAGCTAATAAATGTCTCCATTCCGTAGGGCAGCTTTCGTCCGTGATAATCTTGGATGCATCTGTTAAGGAACACATATTGGCGAAGGTCGTTTTTCCGAACTTAGTATGATCCGCTAAAACGATAACCTCCTCTGCTCTCTCCATCATTTTTCGAGAGATGCTGGAGCCGCTGATATCATAGTCGGTGATACCGTTTTCTGTAGAAATCCCCCCCGCACATATGAAAGCTTTATTTGCCTGGAGCATTTCGAGCATCCTTTCCGAAAGGGGGCCACTTGTGTATTTCTGATTTCTTTCAATCTCACCACCAATAAAAATAACGCGCCCTTTAAATACATCCATTGCACCGAGCATAACCGGAACTGAATGAGTTATTAAGGTGATATCATTTTTGTCCGCTAAGTATGGAAGGATATCTAAGGGAGTGGTCCCATTTCCAATCATAATGATGTCACCCTCTTCGACCAGAAAAGCAGCTGCCTTACAAATAGCTTGTTTCTCTTTTTTATTAATCATTGTTTTTTCATCAAAAGGTAATTCCCAGCTATGGATCTTTGTTTTGACTGCTCCCCCATATACCTTTTTTAGGAACCCTTCCTTTTCAAGCCTGTCTAAATCGCGGCGAATCGTTTCATCCGAAACTTGAAGGATATTGGCCAATACCCGTACCTGTACTTTCTCTTCCTTATCTAAAGATTCTATTATAGTTGTTTTTCGTTCCTCAAAGGATAAAGACATATTTGTTACCACCTACTATGCAATGAATGGAAACCTTTTTTATAATGTTGCTTGATATCTAAAATTCCAATTTCTTCATTAATTTTCCGGTAAAATTTGTCCGCCATCAACTATAATCGTTTGACCTGTGATAAAACCTGCTTCCTTTGAGGCTAAAAATAGGACGGCAAAGCCTATATCCTCCACGCTTCCTAGCTTTTTCATTGGAATCGCAGCGGCCATTTCTTCTAAATAATCATCCCCTAAACCTTCTAATCCTTCTGTAAAAACATTTCCCGGTAGCACTGCATTTACAGTAATCTGATCACCAGCTAACTCCAATGCAGCTGTTCTCATAAAACCTAATTGTGCAGCCTTGCTTGCCGCATAGTGTGCCCAGCCAGGATAACCCGTTACAGGACCAGTTATCGATGACGTTATAACAACGCGACCATATTCTGCTTGTTTTAAATAAGGGATACATGCTTGTACTGCGTGGAAGGTACCTTTCGCATTCGTATTCATAACTGTATCCCACTCTTCATTTGTCATGTGTTCAAGAGATGCTGAAGGAAATATCCCAGCATTCGCACATAACACATCAATACTTCCAAATTTCTCATTTATCTCAAATGCCACTGCTTTCATTGATTCACGATCTTGAACATCACCGGTAAATGCAACAACCTTTCCATTTTCACGGTTTAATTCATCAGCACTCGCCTTTGCAGTTTCAAGATTTCTAGCAACCACCGCCACATTCGCTCCATGTTTAGCAAATACACGAGCAATTCCTTTTCCAATCCCTTTACTACCTCCAGTAATGATTACCGTTTTACCCTTCAATGTATTAAACAAATTACCATCTCCTCACATTAAATTGGGGCTAATTAAAAAAACAACAAAATACCAACGTAAATCTTGAATGAAGTTGATGATCATGTGGGAATTACAGTGAAATGTTGTGGATTTCAATCGATAGTAATATGTATGTTTATTTAGGACTGAATATTCAGATCTCTCCATGATTTTAAAAAAATGTGGTCAAACCCAAAAAATGTGGTCAAACCCATAGAGGAAAACGAAAAATTTGCTAGAAGAAAACAATAAAGGCAAACACCTAATAGTATATTGTGCTGAATG
The DNA here is from genome assembly GCF_044762155.1 of Neobacillus sp. NPDC097160. Taxonomy (NCBI): domain Bacteria; kingdom Bacillati; phylum Bacillota; class Bacilli; order Caryophanales; family Bacillaceae; genus Neobacillus; species Neobacillus sp. NPDC097160. The sequence goes on from NZ_JBIWDU010000007.1 coordinate 21,883, forward strand.
ACATCCATTCGTTCACTTACAGCTGATTCTGTTATACAACATTTTGTATCTGTACTATATCAATGTGTTTGTGAATTAGATACTGATTCCTAAAATAATGTGAATAACAGCCAAAAAGGGCTTAGAAATACCAATTGTTAGTTTTTAGCCTAATAAACTGTTGTATTTAGTTTTGCATCCTGTTACAATAAAAATGCAATAATTTATAGAAAATTTATAATATTTAATCTTTTGATTTTAAGCCGGATAGGAGGAATACAGTTGTCAAAACTGCCAAAAATCAATGACTTAGGTTTTTTTGAAATCCGCCTTGAATCAATTGGCGGGTTGGGAGCGAATTTGGCTGGTAAAATGCTTTCTGAGGATGGCGTTGTCGGCAACGGCCTGAACGGAGTCGGCTTTTCATCCTACGGATCTGAGAAAAAAGGATCCCCTGTGAAAGGGCACATTCGTTTTTGCGACCCAGAAATAAACATCCGAGACACCACACCAATTGAACGCCCCCATGTTGTCGGCATTTTCCATGATGCCCTTTTTAAAACCATCGATTGTACAAGCGGGATTTATCCCGACAGCACAATCTTAGTGAATTCACAAAAATCTCCAGACGAACTAAAGAATCTTATGAAAATTCCCAGTGGTACGATCGCGATCGTCGATGCTACCGGAATCGCCTTAGAAGAACAAACAAAAGCCAATACCGCCATGCTCGGAGCGTTATATCGAATCTTGGACTTCTTAGACCCTGAGTCGATGAAACAAACGATTCGCCGAACGTTTGAAAATAAGTATCCGCACCTTGTGGAACCAAATATCCGTACGTTTGAACGCGGTTACAATGAAGTTGAATTCAAGACATTTGTTCTTGGTGATGGAGCGGAACCTAAACCATTTATTAGACCTATTCCACTACTTGGATATGAAACGCATGCTATTGGCGGTACAATCACAAACCCCGGAAACAGCATTTTAAAGGATTTGAGCATTTCTCGTGCAGGAATGCTGCCGCACTTTCATGAAGAGAAATGCATTAATTGTGCAGCCTGTGATACGGCATGCCCAGACTTTTGTTTTGTATGGGAAGAAAAAGCAGACAAACGGGGCCGGCAGCAAATGTTTCTTCAAGGGATTGACTACCAATATTGCAAAGGCTGTTTAAAATGTGTTACGGCTTGCCCTGTTGAGGCGTTAACGGGAGAAAGAGAATACAATGACGGCTACGCAGACAGGAAACGTGTACCACATCTATTTGATTTGGCCATCCAAAAATAAGGAAAGGACGGGATCAACATGTCCATTAATCCAGAACAAGAAAAGGGTCCCATACTTAAGGGGACTGCTGAACAAAGTGTTGTTTTTGAATCCGGCAATGAAATGGCAGCCTATGCAGCGCACCAAATTAATTACCATGTTATGGGGTATTTTCCGATTTCCCCTTCCACAGAAGTTGCCCAATTCCTTGATGGGATGAAAGCCAAAGGCGAGCATGACATCGTGTTGATTCCCGCCGATGGAGAACACGGATCAGCAGGAATCTGCTACGGGGCATCAACTGGCGGAGGGCGTGTATTTAACGCCACAAGTGCAAATGGATTTCTCTACATGTTAGAGCAACTCCCCGTTCAATCGGGAACTCGTTTCCCAATGGTGTTGAATCTGGTGAACCGCTCTATATCTGGACCATTAAATATTCACGGTGATCATTCCGATTTATATTTTGCTTTAAATACCGGCTGGCCCATCTTGATGGCTCGAGATCCGCAAATCGTCTATGATATGAACATCATTGCGATTAAACTAGCGGAAGATGCTGACGTTCGGCTCCCTGTTATCGTATCGTATGACGGTTATTTCACATCCCATCAAAAAAGACGGGTTCATGTTATAAAAAACAGAGCAGATGTTCAAAAGTATATTGGTGATGCACCAACAAACTTCCCACATGCCCTAGATCGTGAGAATCCGGTAACAATCGGCCCATATATGAATGAACCTGACTATATTAACAACTGTTTTCAACAATCGGAAGCCATGTATAAAGCAGAGGCTGTTTTTGAGAGAATCTCGAAAGAATATGCAGCATTAACGGGACGGGAATATCCAATTCTTGATTTATATCGTATGGATGATGCAGAAGTGGCTGTTTTTATGTTGAATTCTGCTGCAGAGGTTTGTAAAGACGTTGCTGATCGGCTCCGCTTACAAGGGATAAAAGCCGGGGTTATCTCGCCAAATATGATTCGCCCCTTCCCGCAAAAACAATTAGCGGAAGTATTGAAAAATGTAAAAGCGGTGACAGTCGGGGACAGGGCAGACTCTTACGGAGCCCGAGGCGGAAACATGGCACTCGAATTAAGAGCGGCGTTGCAAACTGTTGGAAATGGTAATACAAAGGTAATTAACCGCATTTACGGTTTAGGCGGTAAAGATTTTTATGCTGATGACGCAGAACACTTTTTCAAATTAGCTCAGGAAGCAGTCGAGAACGGGTTCACGGAAAAGCCGTTTGACTACTTTGGGCATAATCCCGGCACGTCTGAAGCAGCACCAAAGCGTGTCTTAAATCCAATGAAAAAAGAAGACTTGAACAGCGGTTTAATCACTGTAACTCCTGATGAGAATACCGGTGAACTAAAGGTGAAAATTCCTCCATTACGAAGCTTAACGAAAAAACCAAAACGGTTAGCCTCCGGACACGGGGCATGCCCAGGATGCGGGATTTTCTCAGGGCTGGAGTTATTTTTTAAAGGAATTGAAGGAGATATTGTCGCTTTATTCCATACAGGATGTGCCATGGTTGTGACGACAGGTTTTCCATATAGTGCCCATAAAGCAACATACATCCACAATCTCTTTCAAAATGGCTCTGCAACCCTATCAGGACTTGTGGAAATGTTTCATGAAAGAAAACGGCGCGGTGAATTAGCTGACTTAGGTCTAAGCGATGATTTTACCTTTGTCATGGTTACGGGTGATGGCGGCATGGATATTGGCATGGGCCCTGCCATCGGGACTGCATTAAGGAACCATAAAATGATCATCCTGGAATATGATAACGAAGGTTACATGAATACTGGCAGCCAGCTCTCCTATTCGACACCGATGGGACATATGACAAGCACATCAAATGTGGGCTCGTTCCAAAATGGAAAGCCGTTCCATCACAAGGATACTGCGCAAATCATGGCGGCCACACATATTCCATATGTGTTTACAGGAACCGAAGCGTTTGACCGCGACCTTTTAAAGAAAGCTGCAAAAGCCCAATGGTATGCGAAGAACGAAGGCTTGGTTTACGGCAAAATTTTGATTACCTGTCCATTGAATTGGAAATCGAAGGATGAATTAGGCCAGACAATTGTCGAGGCTGCCGTCAATTCCTGCTTCTTCCCTCTCTATGAAGTGGAACGCGGAATCACAACGATTACCTATGATCCTGAAGTTAAAAATAAACGCTTAGCCGTTTCTGAGTGGTTGAAGCTGATGGGGAAAACAAAACATTTGCTAAATGAAAATAGCAAGGGTATGCTGCAGATGTTTGATGATGAGGTAGAACGCCGTTGGAATATGCTTAAAGCGAAACACGAAAGCCCTTATCTATAAAAAAGGAAAATGCTGCAGTCTATTTTGGACTGCAGCATTTTTTATGCTATTCTACAAGTATTTCATTCAGAAAAGAGTTTAGTAGAATCGATTCTTATTTATATGTCAAACCAAAATCAAACCCATAAGTATCTCCATTTTTATTTTTATAAACATAGGAAGGGTCTTCAACATACCCTGGAATATCGCCAACTTCATTATCTACTGCTGCTTTATTAGCAGGTATCGTGAATGGAAGTTTTCCAGTCGGATTGAATTTCCCACGAATAACGTCTACAATGGCCTCAGCTTTTACCCCAAACGTACTGATGACAGCTGCAGCATTTGGCTCTATCTGATCAATCAACCATGGATTCGTGAATTTAATCGCAGTAATCGTCGGAACCTTCTTCTGAATCTCAATAATTCGATCGACATTATTGATTCCTGTTTCTGGACCTATTGTGATACGTGGATTATTATCCCAATTGGATTGAACAGGTCGAACCCATACAAATGCATGTGTTGCCTCAGAAAGATTATTCGTGATCGTAATGGATTTATCGTATTTTTGAATCGTTTCTTTTAATTTTTTGGTAGCCGTTGCATCATTTCCACCTGGGAACATCTCAACATAAAGTTTGACATTGTTAATTTTTGCATCATTCAATGGTAGTACATTTTCACCATTAATTTTGTCATTCCGTAAAAGAACGAGTGATTTCCTGTGTGCTTCATCGGCTTTTTTCTGTGATTCGGGATTGTTGACAACATTAAGCGCATTTTGAGCATTTACATATGGATTTTCGAACAGACCTAATTTCATCATCTCTGTTAATAGGAAAGTGACTGATTCATCCACTTTTTCTTCTGCAAGCAATCCGTGTTTAACTGCATCGATAATTGGAGTCGGATCGGATGCTCCAGAAATGATATTTGTTCCGGCATCGATAGCTTTTGCAAATTTTTGTTCTGGCGATAATCCTTCAGCACCCCAAGCATTGTTGCCAACTGCGCCTGTATCAGAGTTAACGTAGCCTTTGAAGCCAAGCTGTCCACGTAATAAATCTGTGATGATTGCTTTATTTAAAGCAAAGCCAACTTCTTCAAATTGCTGGGTTTTACTATACCATGGCAATCCTTGGTCAGCACTCGTATTGCTTGGAAATGCATAGTAAGGCATTACTGACGATACTCCAGCTGCGATGGCTGCCTTAAAGGTTGGAATATGGTACTTAAGCAAGCTGCCTTCAGTCGGATATGGATTGAATTTTCCTTCTACAAAATGAGGATCCAAACCATTATCACGAGCACCACCACCAGGGAAATGCTTCACAGTGATGGCCACGCTGTCTTTCCCAAGTTCATCACCTTGAAAACCTTTGATGACATTATAAATCATGTTAGAAGCAAGTTCTGGTTGTTCCCCAAATGTGTCTTCAATTCTTGCCCAGAGTGGGTCAGTGGCGATATCGGCCGTATACCCGTAAACTTTACGAATACCTGCTGCCCGCCATTCCTTTGCGGCTGTTTCAGCAAAATCCTTTACAAGACTGGCATCACGAGTTGCCGCTAATCCTAAAGGACCTGGCCAAAACGAATGCATCCCCGCCCCTTCACTACTATTCGTATAATCGGTTGAGGCATGATTCCGTGGGTTTGAAGTGATAACAATTGGGATCCCTAACCTAGATCCCTCAGCTACTTCCTGCAGCTGATTATTATAGTCTGCGATTACATCTGCGGTGGGAGTTTGACGGAAAATATAGTAGCGTGTGTTTTGATCAATTAACTTATTTGGCAGGACTAACTTATCGTTTTGAAATTTTGGAAACTCAGTAATGAGCATCATTCCCGCTTTTTCCTCTAAGGTCATCTCTTTAACAAGATCCTTCACTCGAACGTCAATTGGAATCTGCCAGTTTTCATAAGGATCGAGTCTTCCATTATTATTCAGATCTTTAAATTTCTTCTCCCCTTTTATAAGAATATTTTTAGCTCTCGCCTCAATTGTAGGTGCATTTTGCTTATTACCATTTGATTTTCCTTGTTCTGCACTTGCATATGGAATAACAAGTGATGTTGCCATCAATGCTGCAATCGATAAAGTTGCAGCTTTTTTTGAGAAACGTTTCATTCCTTTTCCTCCCCCGTTTTCCTGTTATACTATACTTAACAAAGAAGTATTACCTGGTTTATGACATTATCTACCCACCACCTTCACTGTTTTCCTCTAAAAGAAAACGCTTTCAACACTATCAATTGTAGAAGATGGATGAAAATAGGTAATAGGGAATATTTTTAGTTCTATTTGTGTTTTTTTAAGATTTTAAATATTCAGTTATTTATACCTATGACTAAAGTTATATATGATTGCATAGAATAAAAGAGCCGGAAATAAATAGTTCCGGCTCAACTAATATTATATTTTAAAAATCGCTGATTTCCGAAATTCTGATGGAGAGAATCCAGTAATTTTTTTAAAGTTATTACTAAAATACGCCAAATCAGAGTAACCAACTCGTTCTGCAATCTCCGACATTCTTAACGATGTTTTTACTAATAGTCGTTTGCTTTCCTCAATTCGCAGTTCAGTGATATAATCAACAAACTTTTTGTTTAATTGTTGTTTGAACAATTGGCTGAGATAGCTAGGATTCATATGGACACGCTCTGCCGCATCTTTCAGTGTAATTTGGTCTAATGGTGTTTTTTGGAAATAATGTAAAACCCTTTCAATTGTCGATGAAGGAAGATTTTCTTCCACCTTCTTCTCACTATTCCTAGTTGTCTCTTCTATTGATTGTTGATCCAGCCACTTTTCAAGACTCGCCCTTAACTCATTTTCCTCTACTGGTTTAAGAAGATAATCGGTAACCCCGTTTCTTAGAGATTGCTGCACAAACTGAAACTCGTCATGAACGCTGATGACCATAACATCCTGTTTTCTCTTTAATTGACTCAATTCTTTGACTAACGTAAGCCCCTCCATGATCGGCATTCGAATATCTGTTATAACCAGGTCTGCCTCATTTTGTTTAATCCAGTCTAGCGCTTCTAATCCGTTTTCACATTCGTGGACCACCTTCAACGGAAGATTCAACTTATTTATTGTCCACTTAAGAGCAGTTCGAACCCATCTCTCATCATCCACTAATACAATACTCTTCATCCTTCCGCCTTCCCTTCCGTATGATGAGCTAAAATTGGTAAATGGATGCATACCACTGTTCCTGAATCTTGCTTACTTTGAATAGTGATCCCATACTCTGGTCCAAACAAATAATGAATTCTTTGTTGGACATTTAATATCCCAATATTTTCTCCATCACTAGAAGGATTTTTTAAGTCCATTCTTTTCTTGATTTCTTTTAATTTATGTTCTTCTATTCCTTTACCGGAATCAATAATGCTTATTCCAAAGGAAGACTTCGAATCACAGAATACAGATAGGACAATTTCAATTTTTCTCGTATTTAGCCCATATCCATGAACAAAGCAATTTTCCACCAATGGCTGTAGTGAAAACTTGACCACCTCAAGATCCAATGCCCATTGGGGTACATCGAGACTGTATTCTAATCGATCTTCGAAACGAAACTTTTGAATCTGCAGGTACATTTCACAAAAATTCAATTCTTCTCTAAGACTCACGGTAGCTGAATGATTATTTAGATTATAGCGGAGTAGTTTGCCAAGCGAATAAGACATCGTTGCGATATTTTCCTGATTTTCTTCCAACGCCATCCCCCTAATGGTTTCAAGGGAATTGTATAAAAAATGCGGATTCATTTGTGATTGTAGCATTTTTAATTCCACTTCTTTTTGCTTCAGTGACATTTCTGTTTCTCTTAATTTTGAGATATATACTTCTTCTAGCAAATTGGATAATTTCTCAACTGTATTATTAAAACCAGCAGTAAGTTGTCCGATTTCATCGTTTGCATCTACTTGAACTCTGCCATCTAAATTCCCAATCTCCACTTCCTTCATAAAATGCTGCAGGCGGCGGATAGGCCGAATGATGCTTGTGGCGAATCCAAAACCAATGATATAAGCAATGATTAAGGAGATCAAAATGGTCAACGAAATGGATTTTTCAATTTGAACAATTCCACCTGTTAAATCTCTGTATGGAACTGCCGTTAGAAATCTCCAGCCAAGGTTTGGTGAGAACGTATTGGTAACAAAATCCTTTCGTTCGTTTTTTAAAATTTCCGTGCTGTTTTCTTCTTTTTTTAAGTTTGCCAGCTGTTTGTATTCCACCTTTTTCCCAAGCTTACTGTAATCAGGATGGTATACATAATGTCCATTCGCATCTAAAATGAAAAAAAAGCCATTTTTACTGATGGTGACTTTGTTAGAAATTTCTTCGATTCTTCTAAAATTGATATCGATCACGAGCATACCAACTGGCATAAGTGTCTGAGGATTATAAAGCCTCCTTACCAGTGATATGACGGGCTGTTCCTTATTTGCTAATTTGAGCTTTCTCGTAACTATCATACTCATCCCATTTAAGGGGACTGAAGAATACCAATATTCCTCTCTAATATTGGGTGCAGGATAATAATTCCTCTTTCCAAGCGTATCAATGACTTGACCGTCATCAAGGAGGATGGTGATATTGGAGATATCGGCTCTAGAGTACTCTGCAGCTTTTAATGTGTTCCGAGTAGGTTCAATCAAATGTGTTTTACTTTCTGTGGTCCTCATTTTTAAAAGTGTTGATAATTCTGGTGAGTTGATGATTTTTAGACTGGTAATCTCAAAATCTTGTACATAATATTCAATATGCGACTCCACTTGATCAATAATCTGGCTGCTGGATTGTCTAAGTTCGTGTTCTAGCTCAACCGATGAACGCTTATAAGAAATGATACCAACTGAAAGAACGGGAAAAATAACCAGAAAACTGGCGAAAACACAGAACTTGATCATTAGTGATTGATTTTTCAATAGAATAGTTCGTTCAAAGAATTCTGCTATATTTCTCCACCAGTTCCTCATTGATATTCATTCCTATCTTTTCATAATTTTAAAAGACCTAGCAGGTAAATGGAACTATTTACCTGCTAGGCATAGTGCAAGCAATTGCTTATGGACGTGCTTTTTCAATTGCATCCATTACATCTTTATACTCTTTTGTATATTCATCAACCATAGGTTTAACGGCGTCTTTCCAAGGTTTCATATCATCCACCTCAGTAAAAGTAACACCTGCATCCTTTAGCTTCTTAGTGGAACGTTCTTCCCACTTATCCCATTCTTCCCTTTGTGTTTTAACTGAATCAAGTGCTGCTTGTTTAATAACCTTTTGGTCTTCTTTAGAAAGCTTATCCCATGCCGCTTTACTAATTAGCAATACTTCAGGTATCCGTTGATGGTGGTCTAAAATAAAGTTTTTCGCTTCTTGATAGTGATTGGAAGAGTCTAAACTTGGAATGTTATTTTCTGCACCATCAATGATTCCTGTCTGCAGGGCACTGAATACCTCACCATATGGCATTGGAGTTGCACTTGCCCCTAGTGCTTCCATGAAATCAATATTGATTTTACTTTGTTGAACACGGATCTTTTGTCCTTTTAAATCCTTCACACTTTTAAGCGGTTTTGTAGAATAAAAACTACGTGAACCTGAATCGTAATAAGCAAGCCCTTTCATTTTTGACTGTTCTAAACCATCTAACAATTTAGTTCCCATGTCACCATTTAGGAAATTCCATAAATGCTCTTCGCTTTCAAATACATACGGAAGACCAAGTGCTGTAAACTCTTTATTGAACTCGGCCAGCGGACTGGAATTGATCCGAGTGAATTCAATTGCTCCAAGCTGAACCTGTTCCAGGACGGATTTTTCATCCCCTAATTGCGCGGAAGGAAATACTTCAATTTTAATACGGCCATCTGTTCTTTCTTCCACTAGTTCAGCAAACTTTTTGTCACCAACAACTGTTGGATAATCTGGAGGCTGATTATCGGCTAAACGGAAGGTATATTTTGGTCCTTCTGCTTTCGATCCTCCATCTTTTGTACTAGCCGTTTGCTCTTTTCCACAAGCAGCTAGAATACTTCCCATTAAAAGCGTTGCAGCAAGAATTCCTGAAATCTTTTTCCCTTTCATTCCTGTTCCCCCTTAAAAATTGTTATTTTATATTCACCATTCCTTCGGTTACTTGACTAACATATTTGGAAGCCACATGACAACCTCAGGAATATAGGTAATAACCAACAGAACAATGAGTAAAGCATAGAAAAATGGCATCATTGCTTTGGTCCCTTGCTGAATCGAGACCTTACCTATTGCGCAACCGACGAAAAGTACGGTTCCGACAGGTGGTGTTAATAAGCCAATACCTGCATTTAAGATGAGAACGATTCCAAAGTGTACCGGATCCATTCCAAAGCTTGTAACGACTGGAAGAAGGATAGGTGTCATAATTAAAATCATTGGTGCCATATCCATTGGCGCCCCAAGTAGCAGCAATAAAATATTTATGATTAATAGAATAATAAGTGGATTATCAGAAATACTTAAAAATAAGTTGGTAACCATGGCTGGTATTTTCAAATATGCTAAGATCCAGCCGAAGGATGCGGAAGCTGCAATTAAGAAAAATACCATCGAAACAGTTCTCATAGTCCGTGTTAATATTTTCCAAATATTAGAAATTTCTCCTTCTCTATAGATGACAAACGCTAGAATAAAGGAATATAAACATGCTAGTGCACCAGACTCTGTTGCTGTAAACCAGCCACTCATAATCCCTCCCAAGATAATGACAGCAGGGCTTAATGATAAAATTCCGTGAAGAATGATACCGCCAATTTCAGATTTTGGAACCGGATCGGCTTTTTGGTAACCTCTTTTTCTAGCAATAATGTAACCAGTAATCATTAAGGAAATTAACATGATAAATCCTGGAACAATTCCTGCCATAAACAAACTTGCGATGGAAACACCACCTGCGGCTAACGAATATAAAACAAGGTTATGACTCGGCGGGACGACTACACCTTGAATCGCGGAAGCAATCGTTACACCAACCGCATAGTCTGCTTCGTATCCCTTCTTTTTCATCATCGGAATCATAACAGACCCGACAGAGGAAACGTCGGCAACAGCAGAACCGGAGATATTTCCAAAGAACAATGCAGCGACACTGTTCACCATAGCAAGTCCCCCGCGAATTCTTCCGACCATTAAACTGGCCAGATTCACAATTCGCGTTGCAAGTCCTCCCTCACTCATAATTTGTCCTGTCAAAATGAAGAACGGAATCGCAAGTAAGGAAAAGGAATTCATCCCTTGAATCATTTGCTGACCAACTACCGGCAATGGAATCCCTAAATAAATGACCGTAAGTAATGACGATGCAATCAGAGTAAGGGCTATTGGAAAACGAAGTAAGACTAAAATGACAAAGCTTGAAAGTAAAATAATGATCCCAATCGTGTTGCTGTCCACGTTACATCCCCTCCTCTATCTCTTTGTGTCTAGTTGTATTAATATTGAAGAATTGCAAAAGCGAATAAAAACAAATCATAACACCTGTAACCGGCATTACTGCATAAGTGACACTACTTGGCAGTTTTGTCGCTGGAAGTGTTGACTCCATCATCAATACGGTGAAGTCCCAGCCTTGTACCACAAGGTAAAAACCAAAAGCAAAGATGGAGGCACTAATGATTTTATCTAAGACCTTATTAAAACTCTTTGGAAAAAGATTGGTGAACGAATCAATTCCTAAATGGATATACTCTCGAAATCCAATGGCAATGGCCATAAACGCAAACCATGCTAGTAACAAAAGGGTAATTTCCTCTGACCAAAAGAAAACAAAATTAAAAACTTTCCTGGTAAAAACTTGTGTAGTAACAACAAAGATTAAGGCAACTAACGATAGTAATGTGAATTTTTCGAAAAAAGAATCGATGACAAGACCTATTTTTTTTACTCCATTCATTTGATTCCCCCCAGTTGAAAACGTTTTCTTATATTTCATTTTAAGAATCTTATGAATGATTTTGAATGTTCTTTTTTTAGGATAATTTGTGATTTTTTTAGATTATTTTCAAAATTTTCTGACTTAAGAGCATTTTTATTATTTCGTAAGTTTAATAAACAAATAAAATACTAAACTAAATGTATCATGATGACGAGTGTCCTACAACTCGAAAAATATATTAAAATAAAAAACGAGCAACTCAATGAGCTACTCGTTTTTACACCTATCAAATCTATTTTTTCATAAATGCTTCAATTTCTTCAACAGATCGGAAGATGTCTTTTGAAAGCACCTCATGACCTTCTTCAGTTACTAATACATCATCCTCAATTCTTATTCCAAGGCCTTCTTCCTCAATATAAAAGCCTGGTTCAATAGTTAACACCATTCCCGGTTGTAGGATTAAGTCCTTATAATCGCCAACATCATGCGTATCTAGACCAAGGAAGTGGCTGACACTATGATAATAGTAATTTCCGATTTCACTTTCTTCATTGATCAATCCAACTTTGATGCATTCCTCTGCTAGCACTTTCTTTGTATGCTCATTCAGTTTGGCAAATGGGACACCTGGTTTCATCAGTTCTGTCGTTTCTTTTAATGCTTTTAATACAATATTGTAAAATGTTTTTTGTTTTTCCGAAAACTTACCATTCACCGGAAATGTATAACTAATATCCGCATTGTAATAGTTATATTGTGCACCTAAATCAAGCAGGACAAGACTGCCCTCTTCAACTGTTGCATCATTCTTTTCATAGTGAAGAACGGTCCCATTTTTGCCGCTGGCGACAATCGTAGGAAATGCATAGTGTTTTACCCCTGCTGTCTTAAGGATAAAATCAAAATAGGCCTCAAGCTGATATTCCTTCATGCCAGCTTTGGCATGGCTCATTAAGTTTTTGATTCCATCATAGGTAATCGCAATGGCCTTTTTCATTTCTTCTATTTCCTCAGCTGTTTTAAAAACACGCTGCTCGCAAATATCACGATACACATTTTTAATTTGCACGAATGGATAATTTGCTTGCATTTTACTTGCAAATTGTTGAGCCTTTGTCGTTACAAGATCTAATTCTCTTCTCTCAAGATCTAAATAAACATTCATTAGCGGGTTTGAAAATAGGATTCGAGTTAACAAGGATTCAAATTGTTCAATAAATTGAATATTGCTGATTCCTGATACCTTCTCAGCTTCTTCCTTTGAAATGGACCTCCCCACCCACTTCTCTAAAATTGGGTCTGATTTTTCAATAAATAGATACTCTTCCGCTGTTTTTTCGGTTTTATGTACAAGCAAGATAACATTGGGTTCGTCAATACCTGTTAAGTAATAAAAGTTACGATTTGGTACAAATTGATATGCCTCATCTGCAGATTTTTGGGGAGCTTTGCCAGCAAACAATACTAGCAGCGAATCATTTTCCATTTTCTCATATAATCGATTACGATTTTTAACATAAAAATCCTTTTGCACTACCATTACCCCTTTTCCAAAACGTGTTAGATACATAATTTACTATACAATAAAATGAAAATTCGTACTAAATTTTGGTTTCACTCCCTTCAAAAATTTTGGTATAAGCCCATATTGATCTGGACATTCACCTACCTCAACCACCCCTGAATATACTGAATGAGCCATTAGGGGGTGATAATGATTAAGGGATTATACGATCATTCTGCATTTCAACGGAACCAACTCCTACAATGGGAAAAAACAGCTTTGGAAAAATTCGAAGCTAGAATGAAGGATAAAAAACGGCCATTTCCATGTATTCCAGCTACTGTTGGATTCAACACAAACCAACTTCGTTACGGTTTTGTTGGTGATCCCAGAACCTCATCTGCTATGCATGATGTTGTCTTACTGTTGAGAGATTACACAAAGACAGCAAAAGAGTATGGGGATTTTACCTCGCTTATTATTTTTTATGAAACACCCCAAGATTTGAAAAAGACGCATACAGTTGAAATGTTTGAACAATTGTTCTGGCAACAGTTGCGGCGTTTATGTGAGCATGATGAAATGGAATGGCCAAATCATATACCCTTCGATCCGCATAACCCAATTTGGGAGTTCTGTTACAATGGGGAGCCGCTCTTTATGTACTGTGCGACCCCCTCCCACCAGAATAGAAAGAGCCGATACTTTGACTATTTTATGCTTGCGATCACGCCTAGATGGGTTTTACAGGAATTTCTTAAGCACGAGACCTTAGCAAAAAGGATTAAAGAACAAATTCGAAAAAGGCTGGAAAATTATGATTCTATTATGATACATCCTGATTTAAACAGCTATGGAAACCCTGACAATTACGAGTGGAGGCAATATTTTTTACGGGACGATGAAACCTCATTATCACAGTGCCCTTTCCATCAAATACTAAATAAAAATGTAGAATAGATATTCATACGAAAAGCGCAAGGGTTCTTGCGCTTTTAGCTATGATATTTGTTTTGAATCAATGTCCATCCGTACCTCTAATTTTTTAAGTAGATACGTAAAAAGCATAACAAGCACCAAATAATAAACTCCAACTACGATATACGTGTCCAATTGACGATAATTTGAAGCTGCTTCGCTTAGTCCTGAACCCCATAATTCGGCCATCCCTACATAGGCGACTAAAGACGAGTCTTTTAATCCGATAATAAACTGATTCCCTAACGGTGGAATGGAAAATTTGAACGCCTGTGGTAAAATAATTCTTCTCATCGCAAGGTGGTAGGTCATTCCAAGTGAGCGTGCGGCCTCCATTTGCCCGCGATCAATCGATTGGATCGAGCCCCGGAAAATTTCAGCGAAATACGCCCCATTATGAATGGCTAATGCTAAAGCACCGGCCCAAAACTGGGAAAATGTGACGATGGAGGCAATTCCAAAATAAAGAATCGCAATTTGAACAATCAAGGGTGTCCCCCGAATTAAACCAATATAGACAGTTGCTAGTTTGTTTAGCCATTTATTAGTGGAGATTCTGAAAAAAGCAATGATGAGTCCAATCATGCAGCCGATTATTAATGATGTAATCGTTAGCCTTAGGGTAAGAAGGGCAGCGTATATGAATACATCGTAGGTGTCTAAGAAGATTTGTATCATGATTATCACCCTCTCGATATTTTATTTAAGAGTGTCAACGAGTGACACCCTTATCACCCTCCTATTCTCCCAATATACTACGCCCGAACCATTTATTGCTTATTTTCTCATAGGTCCCATCCTTGATGATTTCATCAAGAGCTTTATTAATTTTTTCAAGCAGTTCCTTGTCTTCCTTTCGTACAGCAATTGCCTGGTCATCATGGGAGAGCGGTTCTCCAACATCTTTAATCTTGATTGTCCCAGCCTTAATGATTGGCAATCCGACCATTTGATCCGTAATGACTGCATCCAGCCTTCCGGTTGGCAGATCCATAAGGGCAGTAATATCGCTGTCATACTCCACCACATTGTCATGATCTGTTTGTTGCACGGCTATTTCCTTATAGGTACTTGCCTTTACAACCCCGATTTTCTTCCCTTTCAAATCAGCCAGAGATTGAATATCTTGACTGCTTTCTGCAACAAAAATTTGTGCCCCGGAACGATAATAGGTATGAGTAAAATTCACAGATTTTTTCCGCTCATCTGTGACCGTCATACTAGCAAGTATGGCATCATACTTCTTCGCCTTTAATCCTTGAATCAGGGTTTCCCAAGGGTTTGTTACTGGGACTGGCTTCATGCCCATTTTCTTAGCTAGCGCCTCGCCAATTTCTACATCAAATCCTGCTAATTTACCATTCTCTTTATAATTAAATGGCTTATACAACCCGCTCATTGCATAATGAAATTCCTTTTGGTCCTTTCCATTGCTTTTTTCTGAATTCCCACATGCAGTCAACATAATTGAAACCACTAACAGAGAGACGAACAGCCCTAACTTCCATTTTGTTTTCATGGTAACCTCCTGATTATTTAAAGAATCTTGTTTAAAAATTGCTTTGCTTTCTCATTTTGCGGATTGATAAAGAATTCATTTGGCGGTGCTTCTTCTAAGATTTTTCCATCTCCCATAAAAACGACACGATCGGCAACTTCCCGGGCGAAGCCCATTTCATGTGTGACCACAACCATGGTCATTCCTTCAGTAGCCAGCCGTTTCATCACTTGAAGAACCTCTCCCACTAATTCTGGGTCAAGGGCAGATGTCGGTTCGTCGAAAAGCATGATGCGTGGTTCCATTGCAAGGGCCCGAGCTATCGCAACCCGTTGCTTTTGCCCGCCTGATAGATTCTTTGGATACGCCATTGCTTTATCACGTAAGCCCACTTTTTCAAGTAACATCATCGATTTTTCATTAGCTTGTGCCTTGTCCATTTTCCTTACGTTAATAGGTGCTTCCATGACATTTTCTATCACATTCATATGTGGAAAAAGATTAAAATGTTGAAAAACCATTCCGACTTCTTCACGAACCTTATTGAGATTGGTTTTGACAGGGTTGATGATTTCCCCCATAAGCATGATTTCTCCCTGATCAGGCATTTCAAGAAAGTTGAGACAACGAAGCAGCGTACTTTTCCCGGAACCACTTGCACCAATGATTACGACAACCTCTTTTTTAGAAACGGATAGATCAATACCGTTTAAAACCATTTGTTTACCGAAAGACTTGATAAGGTTTCTTACTTTAATCATGTCACCCTCCTTTTATTTTTTTTAACCAGCAAGAAGGAAAAAATTATCGTTTGTGAAGGAATACTATTCTAAAATTCTTGTATATAGCTAATCCTATTAAATAGATGATGAATTTATTCGTCAGTTGTCAATTCAAGCCTATCGTCACTTTGAAGAAGGAATTCTGGCTGAACTATAGAATAATACGAACTCACCCGTTTGTTGCATAAGAAAAGACTCCCTAAATGGCAGCCTGTTTCTTTTGTTAAAGCACTTTATTGGTCAAGGGTATTCACTACTACATCATTTCCGCCTATTTCATCGACTGTTTGTGCCCCTTCATTGTTTTTGGCAAAAAATTGTTTGCCGTCCCTCTTGTTCATTTTCTTCAAAATAGAGTACTTTCCAATTGCCAAATTCAGCCAATAACTCGTTAGGCTGCAATTTATATTTAGTAGACACCCCCTGATTCTCAGTTTCAGGTGAATGACTGAAAGTTTCCATGAAAAAATAACCATTTTCATTAATAATGGTTTTCATAATGGGGAAAAGCGTGCGGTCAAGGTAATAAGTAATGATAACCAGATCAAAAGAACTGGGTTGCCATTGCAGATTATTCATTTCCGTCAAATCGCACACCCGAGGGTGGATATTGAGGTTATTTTTTGTAGCCTGTTCTTGTAAATAATTGATCGCGACATCCGATATATCGATTGCTTGGACTTTGTAGTCCATGTGTGCAAGGAATAAACTGTTTCCGCCAAGGCCACAAGCAAGATCAAGTGCTTGACCACCCTTCAGATAAGCATTCAGTTTTTTTAATCTGGGATTCGGGGCAGATTCACTTAAATCATTCACGCGTTCTGTATGTTTCGTATTCCATTTCGTTTTACTGTTCATTTGAAAACTCCCTTTAAATTCATGTTCATAATCATCTATTCATATTTTCATCTCTATATTTAGAAATTGCAAAAAATTATTTTTTAAAAAAATGCAAAAAATGTAGTCGTTTTTCAAGTTGTGTTATATAATATGATATAAATTAATAAACTGTTATATAATAAAAAAAACACGGAAAAGATGTTATCTGTTAGAAGAACTTAAGATATCCGATGAAAAAAACTTAAAAAAGGAGTAGAAGAAGATGAGCAAAACAGACTCAATAGCACGTAGAATCTTTGGTTGGAAATTAAATAGATGGGATCGATGGTATGATTATGAAAAGGGGATTTTCATTCATGATTCTGAATTTCAACCTGAGCAAAACCTTAGTCATGCGATGCTAATTATTGAAAGATTAGAGGAGTTTGGTCATAAATGCAGTACAAATGGACCGTCTGAGGTTTTTATTAATGACATCCGGGCAACAGGCGATACGTTACCACAAGCCATTACGAATGCCGCCTACTTATTCATTGAAAAAACCTTGGTGGTTGATCACTCTGGATATTGGCAACGTTTATCTTAAAACTTTTTTTGAATTCTATAAAAAATCTAATAATAAATGCAGTCGATTTCATGTTGTTGAAATCTCACTGCATTTATTTTTTTTTGATAAATAGACTTATATAAAGGGGATGATTAAATGGGGAACCTGGATAGTGGGGAGCCAAAAAAGGCTTCGGGGCTGGAAATAGAGATTCAAACCGATTTTCAAAAAGACATGTCTTACGGCGATTATCTTCACCTTGATACCATTTTATCCATTCAGCATCGACTTTCGAATCACCACGATGAAATGCTGTTTATCATCATCCATCAAACAAGCGAGTTATGGATGAAACTTATTCTGCATGAATTGAATGCCGCGATTCAGTGTATTCTTCGTAATGATTTGGAACCATCATTTAAAATGCTGTCGCGCGTTTCAAGAATTCAACAGCAGTTAATCCAATCATGGAACGTCCTTACTACTTTAACCCCGGCTGATTATATACAATTTCGACATAAACTTGGGCATTCCTCCGGATTCCAGTCCTATCAGAACCGCCTCATTGAGTTTGCTTTAGGACAAAAAAATGCTCACACCCTGGCGGTTTATAAACATCAGGTGGATCTATATAAGCGCTTGCAGAAGTCACTTCACGAACCAAGTATTTATGATGTAGCTATCTCTGCTCTCGCCGTCCATGGATTACCCGTTGACAAAAAAGTGCTAAATCGGGATTGGTCGCAAAATTATGAGCCTAATCTTAGTGTCGAGGAGGCGTGGCTGACCGTCTATCGCAACACAGACAAATACTGGGATTTATATGAGCTTGCAGAAAAACTCGTAGACATCGGTAATCAACAACAGCTTTGGCGCTTTAAACACATGTCCACGGTAGAAAGAATTATCGGGCATAAACAAGGCACAGGCGGCTCATCCGGTGTAACCTATCTAAAAAAAGTTCTCGACCATCAATTTTTCCCTGAACTCTTAAGTCTTCGGACAAAGCTTTAAATAACGAATGAAATACAAAATGGTATCAATCCCCAGAGCGTTCAAGCTTCAAGAAAGGGAACGTGCGATCGAATATAACTTTCCAAGTCAGTTTCGTCGTTACGATCAAAAAGTCGTTCCAAAACGGCAACTTGAGGTTCGGTCGCTTCAATTTTAAAGTCCCATTCCACGTCGAAAGGCTCTCTGACAATTTCATGAGATTGGATGTTTATATAATAGCTGTGTTTTTGATCATCCATTCTATCATCTCCTATCCTTTTTGTATATTTACCACAACTTTGATAGATTTAACCACTTTCCATGATTCTAGTATTCGTTTAGCGATTTTGGAAAACCAAAGCAAACACTCAACGCTGTTAATAGAGCTTATTCAAAAAAAAGGGGTCAGTCCGGCGTGTTAAAGCATTAGTTCGCTGGCAGACTGACCTTTGCAGATCTTACTAATTCCTAAACAACTGGTTTAGTCGTAGTGCGTACTTGTACTTTGGGATATTTTTTGTTTTTCCGATTCCGCCATTCAATAAATAACAGGTTTATTCCAATTCCTAGATAGACAGCGATAGGAAATGCAAGGGAGCTGTCTAAAAATAATGAAAATGGAATGACAACAATCCGAAAAGTGACAAAAACCCAAGTAATCGCGTAACTACGGAGAATCCATTCTTTATGTGCCTTTATTTTTCGTTGGGTCGCCCTGATCACACCCATTGAAGTGGTCCATAGCCATAAGAGATTAAGGACAAGAAAAGCAATCGTCGTACCTATCCCTCCCGTAGCAGAAAGTGAGAGATATGGAACCATTAGAATATTAATAAAAATGGCCACCGCATAAATTTTTCCTAGCATTTTATGCAACCTCGGGTTCTGTTGGCTTTTCTTTGTTAATTGAAACGGACCAATTGCGAGCGAGATCGTCCCTAATAAAATATGCGGATAGAAAAACCACTTCCACCCTGTCAATGAGAAATGATGGTCCTTCATTTTCCCTTTAACCATCGGAGCTTGCTCCACACCATTCAGCAAAAACATCACAAAAATATAAATGAGAAACAAACCAATAATAAAATACATCAACCCTAGCGTTAGCCTTCTTTTTGACTCAATATTCATTTTTTAATTCCCTTCTAAACTATTTTTTCAAAACATTTATATGGAGCTGTCCGGAATGGAAAGCGAATCATCCCTCTTTCTTGATAACCGGCCCGTTCGTACATCTTCACTGCCCCGGAATTTAAACTAAATACATCAAGACGGATGCTTGAATATCCATTTCTAAGTGAATAATCTTCTGCGAATTGGAGCAGCTGCTTTCCATAACCCTTCCCTTGGTAATCCGGATGAACAGCTAATCGATGAATCATTAATGGCTTTCCATCTTCATCCTCCCATTTAAGTTCCCGATATTTTTTGCTTTCATTTGTATCAACTGCGACCGCACCAATTATTTTTTTGTCTGTTGATAAACCAAATAGATTGCCCATTTTAATATCAGACTTCACGATAAATCGATTGGGATAGAATCGATCCCACTGATTTATCCCCTTTCTCCTTAAATCAGCGGTAATTTCAGCATAAAATCGAATCACTGCCTTTAATTCAATGAGTTCAATCGCTTGAATTTCCATTGATGTCACCTCTCCAACAAACCGACTGTCGGTTTGTTTTTATTTTTAAATTCCCCTTAAGAGGGGAATTTAAATTTATGTTAATGTCTTCATGATTACTTTAAATATATCACTCGAATCCACATTGTCCGTCTCCTCAGTGGATAAAATTTGTGTGACCCTTAGACCGTATGAAAAAGTGATCATCAATTTTGCCATTTTTTCTGCATCAATATTCGCAGGAATTACCCCATTGTCCTGGCCCATTTTTATCCATTTCGCACCCGTATCTTTACTGTACCTATAAATATCGTTTAGGATTTTTCTGACCTTCTCATTATCCTGACTTAACAAATAAATAAATATCAAATTGCCGATATCATGTGCATTTTGCCGCGAGTAAAAAAATTGACTGACCATGCTGAAACTTCCTTGGTTAGAGGATCCCTCTTTTATGGAACGAGTAATGGTCATGTGAAATTTTTCATTCATTTCTTCAATTTTTGATTGAAGGATAAGACCAAATAATTCATCCTTACTTTCGACATAATGATAAATTGCCCCTTTTGACAAACCTGATCTTTCGATAATGTCTTTTAATGTTGTATTACGGCAACCCTTTTCGAGAATGATTTCTTCAGTGACCGATAATATGTGTTGGAAACTCTGATTATTGTAGATCGTTGAATGATTCATTTCATTACCTTCCTTACGTAATCTAGTAGTTGTCTTATTGAATATGGGTTAGATGATCTAGGCGTACTTTTGCATATCGACGGTACACAACAGTAAAAAGAATAGCTGCTCCAATTACACTGTAAAAAATAAGTTGTGAGACTGCTAAAAAGGTGCTGATGGATAATTCATAGACAAGGATGATTTTGACGACCGCCTCACCCAATAAAGCGATACCCCAGATGGCAGTCATGATTCTTAGGACAGTACGAAAATATGGAATTTCCCAATTTTTCTGGAACTTCCCCTTTTGTTCAGCAGCATCCGCCGCACTGAATTTAATGGCAAAATGATAAATTAACGGTTTAGAAAAGAACAGTGAGGCAATAAAAATCAGTCCCAATAATCCTGTGACCATTGATTCCCTTAATAAAATGAGTTGTTCGTTTCCACCTAGCACAAATGCCAATAAACTTAAGATGAAACCGGTTAGCATAAATAGACCAAATGCATCTGCTTTTTTATATTTCACAATATGGTAAAGATTATCAGCTAATGGAATTAATGTTGCGATTAACAATGAGACAAAGCTTGAATAGTAATTTGTAAGCAAGTTATACACTACAACCGGAATAGCACCATTAATAACCAAACTAATAACAATCATTTGGATCACTTTTCTTTTAGACGAAAACTTCACGTTTCATACACCTCTTTTTATTTTCTTTATCTTTCATTTTTATAATACAAACCGACGGTCGGTTTGTCAATTAGTTTTTTTACTTTTTTTTCCTTAGGATTTGTCCTCCTCGGCAATAACACTCAAAAAACGGTGAGTTTTTCACCGTCTTAGTTGGTTCTATTCATACTAAATAAAAGAACAGGATCTTATTGGATGGAAAAGTACTTTCGGATACCAATCTATCGTACTTTCTAAACCGGAATCAAAGTCATAAGCCGGGGGCCAGTCTAACAACTCCTTTGCTTTTTGAGTAGACAGAAATTGATGTTTGTTTTCATAACTATCTTGATTTTGAATAATCGGCTGTAAATCACTATTCATCATGTTTAAGATCCGCTCAACAACTTCCATGATCATTTGCGGATTTTCGTAGCCGAAATTAAATGCTTCTCCTGCTAGCTGCCCACTTTCCAGTTTTTCTGCTGCCAGTAAATGAGCTTCCACAGCATCCCCAATGTAAAAAGAAGTCACGTACTAAGGTGGCATCACTGCGGATCTCCGGTGCTTTGTTTTGTAAAACGCATTTTATGGTATGGGGGGTGATTCGATTAAAATTCAAATCTCCACCTCCATATAAATTTCCGCATCTTATGATACATACCTGTAGTTGATAAGTATGAACCTATATTCCAATAGGAAATGAACTGGAGGGTCTAGCCGATGTCGGTTTTGATATTGGGCTAAGAAAGAATGGACATCCCGTTCTCATCGAATGCAATTGCAAGGATTTACGTTACAGCTTTCGACTTGCGAACTTGTTCAATGAATGGAAACAAACCTACTTCAATCCAATAGGGTATGGCAGATATGGATATGACCATTTACCTTCTTAAAAACGAGTTGTGAGATTCTTCATACCAAGATATAATAATCGAAAAAATGGGGTCAGTTCCCGGCGCACATTAAAGTTTTAGTTCATCGGTAGACTGACCCCAAAGATTCGGTCAAATTATTACTATTTTCCCTTCAAATTAACGCCAATGGCTGCTCCGTTGCGGCTGGAATCTGCTACTCCCTTAAACGTGCCATTTTGATGATCAATTAATATGCTCTGAACATTTCCAATCGTTACAGGGCTAGAACCAAATTTATGCCCCATAATATTTAACTGATTCATTACCTCTTTTGAAATACCCGATTCGTAACGATAAGAGTTTAAGTTATTTGTATAAATTCTTGGCTCCTCTACCGCTGCCTTTAGTTCCATATCATACTCAATTGCATGGAGAATCGTCTGTAATACAGATGTGATAATGGTTGCACCGCCGGGTGATCCAGCAGTTAAAACTGGCTTGTCATCCTTGAACACAATTGTTGGGGTCATGCTGCTTAATGGACGTTTATTTGGCTGCACTTCATTTGCACCGCCAGGCACTGCATCAAAGTCAGTTAATTCATTATTCAATAGAAAACCATATCCTGGGACCATGATTCCGGTACCAAATAATTGTTCAATTGTCGTTGTATAGGAAACGACATTTCCCCATCTGTCGGTAACGGAAAAATGAGTTGTTTCTCCATATTTTCGATCATCAGGCTGTTTTGTCAACTGATAATTCGCTGAAGTGGATTCGTATTTCCAAGGATCTCCTGCCTTTGGATTCTTGTTAACACTATTGAGACTGATGAGTTTTTGACGTTCCTTAATATATTCAGGATGTAAAAGTCCCTTTAATGGTACATTCACGAATTCAGGATCACCTGCATACGCCGCACGGTCTGCGTAAGCTAAATGCATTGTCTCTGCTAGCAGATGATATTTTTGCCATGATTTCACATCATATTGTGAAAGATGATAATCATCCAAAATCTTTAGCATTTGTAAAAGGAACGCTCCGCCTGAGCTTGGTGGTGGCATACTCGCAATCTGATAGCCTTGATAGTCACCCCAGATTGGTTGATCAATCGTAACATGATAGTTTTTTAAATCATCGACTGTCATGGAACTACCAAATTTCTGAACTGTACTTGCAAGTGCTTGCGCTATCGGCCCATTATATAAAGCATCGGAACCTTGAGATCGAATCAATTTAAATGTGTTTGCCAAATCCTTTTGGACAAGAGTATCTCCTTCTTGTAATGGTTTTCCTTTTGGAAGAAAGACGTCCTTGGCTGCTGTCCTTAAAAGCATTTCTTTGTTATCAGCAATAGCATCTGCTAATACCGAATCAATCGGAAAGCCTTTATCTGCAAGCTTAACTGCTGGACCAATCAGCTGCTGCATTGGGCGGGTTCCCCATTTTTCCAAAGCTGTTTCGAGCCCTTTTAATGTACCAGGGACCCCAACCGCTTTACCGCCTGTTGCACGTTCAGCAAATGGAATTGGTTGTCCATTTTGATCTAAAAACATATCAGGAGTTGCTCCTTGTGGGGCTCGCTCCCGGCTATTAATGATGGTTGTTTCTTTTGTTTTGCCATCATAAAACATCAAAAAGCCGCCTCCGCCAATGCCCGACATCATTGGCTCAACAACATTTAGCGCTAACTGTATCGCTACTGCCGCATCAATCGCATTCCCGCCTGTTCTTAACACTTCAGCTCCAATTTCTGACGCTAATGGATGTGCAGTCGCAACCATTCCATCCTTTCCAACGGCAACCTGGCTGTACTTTTCATAATCAACGGTTTTCCCTTTAGCTTGAGCGCTAAAAGGCAGTGTCCCCACAATCAGAAGGACACTAAATAAAACGGCAATCCAACCTTTGCAAAAACCCCTCATCCTTTTCTCCCCCTCAAATTAACTTGTTTCAAATTAATTTTATCAAAAGGATAGAGCGGACGGAAAATTTTTACTTTAATTCCTTATTTTTGATTAGAAACTCCTATAATATCTAATTCTAAAGTAATAAAGCGAAATAAAATGTTCAAAAATGATTCTCCGAATATAACCAATCAATTTGAAATAAATGGATAAACCAAAACTAGGAAGATGATAAATTAGAATTAGTTTAAAAAAATATAAGTACAAAATAACACAATAATATAATCTTAGTCATTTTTACGAGACCAAATAACAACCGGAATCAATAACAGTGATAGAATGCCTCCTGCAAGGGAGAGTGTTGCATAACTTGTTTGGGCAACAACCATCCCTGAAAGTGCTCCTCCAGTCGCTCCAGCTAATGCGATCAAAACATCTACAGTTCCCTGTGTTTTTGCACGTGTTGAGGGATGTGTTGCATCAACGATGAGTGCCGTACCGCAAATTAAACCGAAGTTCCAGCCGAGCCCAAGCAAAGCGAGTGCGATGATGAGAAACAGCATGGAATCAGCAGGTGCAATAGCCGCAAAAGCCCCGGCAGCAAGCAAAGTAGCACCAGCAGCAATTGCCATTGCTGAGCGGCCAATCTTATCAACGAGAATGCCTGTCACAAATGATGGGAGGTACATGAATGCCACATGAATACTGATGACCATTCCCACCTCACTCAATCCATGTCCATGATGCCTCATGTGGACTGGTGTCATGGTCATAATGCCAACCATAACCATTTGAGTTAAAATCATTAATGCTGTTCCAACAACGATACCCCTCCCCTCTATCCTTTGAGTGTCGCTGGAGTTCACAATTGAAAGATCTTCCTTATCCCTGCTTATTACTGCTGCAAGGCCGTTCGCCACTAGGAGAGGATCTGGACGAAGGAAAAATAAGTGTACCAAACCGGCTAGAATGAAAGCAGTGGCAGCCAGAATAAATGGACCGGCTAATGCCGGAACACCGATTGACGCCGCAAATCCCCCCATTACAT
The DNA here is from genome assembly GCF_044762155.1 of Neobacillus sp. NPDC097160. Classification (NCBI taxonomy): domain Bacteria; kingdom Bacillati; phylum Bacillota; class Bacilli; order Caryophanales; family Bacillaceae; genus Neobacillus; species Neobacillus sp. NPDC097160. The sequence continues at coordinate 47,350 of NZ_JBIWDU010000007.1, forward strand.
CAACCAAGTTTGGACCTGCAACAGCTCCGAACGTGGTAGAAACCATGGCAATACTAATGGCTGTCGCCCGCTGTTTAGTTTTGGCCATATCGGTACCCGCATAGCGTGCTTGTAGGTTCGTTGCTGAACCAGCTCCATAGATTAATAGTGAAACAAAAAGTAATAGAATATTATTCGATAATGCTGAAATCACGACTCCAACAGCACCAATTCCACCCGTCAAAAATCCTGCGGCAAGTCCAAACCGACGTCCATTACGTTGAGAGAGCCGCCCTACAAGATAGGCTGCTGCTGCTGAGCCCAAAGTGAACAATGCAGTTGGAACTCCGGCAAAACGATCTGTACCAAGCATATCTTGAGCAATCAGTGCCCCGACAGTAATTCCTGCAGCGAGTCCGGCACCACCAAAAATTTGGGAAATGACTACAACTAACAACGTCCGTCTATATAACTGTTTTTGTTTTTCCGGGGAATCAATGTAACTATTTAACCAATCCGGTTGACCTTCTAAAACCTTTGAATCATCCGCGTTATGGGACATCAATCCGTCCGCCTTTCCATTTTCAACGTTTATTATTGGTTTTCCAACTGCCGGAAACAAGGGGAAGGCTCCCATGCTTTTATAAGTTGGAAGAAGCACATGGAACCGTCCCTGTGCATCATGCTAACTCATTGTAAAATTATAACATATTTTTGGCAGGTTGAATTGTCCTATCTATAGGATTCCTATCCCTTAAATTAATTTATATTTTAACACATTAACAAATTAAAATTTTACATTATTATTGAATTAAAACATTATTAAAATCACATGGGAAGGAGGAATAAGATGGATGAATTATACAGTTGGGATTAGCAAACAAAGAATCCATTAGTTACAGCGGTAGGAACGATTGTCGAAGTGAACAAGGCAGCTGCACTAAGTGATACAGAAATTGCCTAAAGATTACTAGCGAGGAAATCGATGCCCTTATTTTTTTTCGCAGGAAATCAATAATAAAAAGAACCTTCTCAACCTGATTTTTGAGGAGGTTTATGGAATACTATGAAACTCTTTTTAAAGAAGCCAATTCCCGTATTTAGGAATACTATCATTTTTCGTATTTTCGTCCACTGTCCTTACCTTGGAACATCTTCCTCATTAGGCATCATAATTGGATTCTAGTAGATGTCATTTTTGTAGTTAGATAATCTTCTATCCCTTCACTGCCACCTTCTCTTCCTAGTCCACTTTCTTTTACTCCGCCGAATGGTGCTTGAACAGAGAATGGGGCGGAGTCATTGATCCCAACCATTCCATATTCTAGTTTTTCTGAAACACGGTACATACGTGATAAATCATTTGTATAAAAATAGGAAGCTAATCCATACTCAATATCATTTGCTCGTTGGATGACTTCTTCTTCAGAAGAGAATCGAATTAATGGAACAACCGGACCAAAAGTTTCTTCATGTAAAATCTTCATGCCTTCCTTGCCATTTAGCAATAAGGTAGGACAATAGAAAAAGCCTTTATCATACTCACCACCTGTTAGTCTTTCGCCCCCATAAAGAACTGAAGCCCCTTTACCCAAGGCATCCTCAACCTGCTCTTCCATTTTGGCTATGGCCCCTTCATTAATAAGTGGTCCAATATGAATGGTTTCATGAATGCCATTCCCAACATTTAGTTGCGAGACTCTTTCCTTAAGTTTCACGGAAAAATCATCGTAGATATTATCATGAATATAGATTCGGTTAGTGCATACACACTGCTGACCGGAAGAGGCAAATTTACTTTGAATAACCCCCTCAATCGCTAAATCGATGTCTGCATCTTCGAATACGATTAATGGAGCGTGTCCCCCTAATTCCATCGATACTCTTTTAACAGTATCTGCCGATTGACGAATAAGTTTTTTTCCTACCTCTGTTGAACCAGTAAAGGAAATCTTTCGTACATCTTTACTTTCCATCAAGGTGCCGACTATCTTATCAGAATTTCCCATAACAAGATTGACTACCCCTCTTGGAAATCCTACCTCATCAAAGATTTTAAAGAGTGCAACGGATGATAAAGGCGCTTCTTTGGAAGGCTTTAGGATGACAGTACATCCTGCTGCCAATGCTGGTGCAAGCTTTCTTGCTGTCATGGATAAGGGGAAATTCCAAGGTGTTATTGCGCCAACCACTCCAACTGGCTGTTTCGTTACATTAATACGTTTATTCGGTGCAGAAGCAGGAATAATTCGACCGTATACCCTGCGTGACTCCTCGGCAAACCATTGAAAAAATGATATGGTACTCTGAACCTCATAGCGTGCATTGTGTATAGATTTTCCCATCTCTGTCGTAATCAATTGGGCTAAATGCTCACGCTGCTCTGTTAACTTTTCCACTGTTTTATGTAAATAATTTACACGATCGTCTACAGGAAGCTGGGACCATTCCTTAAATGCTTCCTTTGCTGCATCTATTGCATCCTTTGTCTCATGAATTCCCACAGTGTAAACTTTATCCACTAGTTCACCCGATGCCGGATTAAACACCTCAATGGTTCCATTCGTTTTGATCCATTCTCCGTTAATATACATTTTGCCAAACTCCTTCCCATCATCTACTCAAATTTAATGTTAATTATAGTATATATTATATATCTTACCATATACCAAATCATATATGATTTCAATTATAAATATTCAGAATTTTTTATATATCATTTTAAATATAAAGAACGAGAGTCCATCAAATCTTTTATTAAATTAGTTGGCAGACTCCCATGATTTTTAGAGTTTTAGCGTGGATTTAGTTTGACGATCTACCAATGCTCTCAGACCATTCCTTCTTAGATAAGCCATAACCAAAAGCACCGTAATAACCGCAGGTAACTGCAGCTGCTCTAGCAGCTTTTCCTAAACTAATTTCTATATCTTTAGATTCATAATATTTTGTTAAGAACATAGCAATAAATGAATCCCCCGCTCCTAATGTATCGACGACTTTCGTTTGTACAATCGGTTGTTCAAACAGTTGCTTAGAGTCTGAAAAAATAGCACCATGTTCACCTCTTGTTATTCCAACGTTTTTAGCACCCAAATGATGAACCGTTTCGATGAATTCCAGGCATTCTTCTTTCGTTAAGTCACTGCCGGAGAAAAAAGCGAAATCTAGGTAAGGACAAGTTGCTGCTAAATATTTCTTTTCCCTTACTTGAGAGAAATCAAACGATATTGAAATGTCCTTACTCAAACCTGGAAGTTCACTTTCAAGATTGCTATAAACACTTGTGTGAAGAAGTGTGTGTGAATGAATAAATTGCAAATCCTCAGGAGTAAGTTGAATTTTGACAAGTGATTGAACTCCTCCTTTATTCCATCCTAAAAATTTTCGGTCACCATTTTCTGACAATCTGACCTTAGCAATCCCTGACTCACCAACTACTCTCCTTATTCTCGAAACATTAATTTTTTCTTTTATTAATGATTGCTCAATATGATCCCCTTCATGATCATTACCTATTATTCCAATATAAGAACTTGTTTCTACACCGTATCTTTTGCCAAAAACGGCTACATTTAATGCATTTCCACCGGGATAAACTTTCTCCTGATCAACATAGTAATCTACTACATTATCACCAACCGCTATTAGTTTCATAAATTCACTCTCATTTCGTATGTTTGGTTATGTTAGTCGCTAATAAAATCAGCTGTCGAAAATTTCTCAACAGCTCTATTCTTTAATTATTTGGATGATGGATTAATAGGCAACAGTTCGATAGTATCTTCTTAAATCTAAAGAATGATTTCGTTTATCCTCCAAATGAACACTTAGTCTCTGCAATACTGTACCCATTATAAGTGGTGAAAGGTATCCTCTAAATTGCTCACTAATTCCGTCCATTTCATAGTCTTTCGTATCAAATACGGTTAATTTATTGGTGTACTTTTCAGCGAATTTTTCAACTCGCTCAATTAATGGAACGGTTTCGTCTTCGCCCTTCAAAACAAGTATACTTGTATCCTCTTCAACTAGTTCTAATGTACCGTGAAAAAATTCAGCTGCATGAATCGTTTTGGTGCGAATCCATTGCATCTCCTCTAATACACACATTGCATACGAGTATGCTTTACCCCATAAATTACCCGAAGCTACAACCATATGATATGTTTCATCTTTATATTTTTGGGCGAACTCCTCTGCTTTACCTTCAGCAACATGTTTCACAGCAACTAACTTTTCAGGAATACTTTGTAATTCAGAAACAAACTTATCATATTCAGGGAAATCATTATTATTATGCATCAGTCTAAAAATAAGGATGTATAACTGTAGATTAATTGAATCAGATGCAAAGTCATTTTCGCAAAAATTAACCAGCTTGTAGTCAACTAAATCACCTAGAGGTGTTTTTTCATATCCAACTAATCCAATTGTGGTCGCACCTTTTTCCTTACAAAACTTAGCAGCAGCAACGGTTTCTTGTGTTGTTCCAGATAATGATGACAAAATAACAAGTGATTCTTCACCAAAATGCTTATCATTCATTAGCATAAATTCAGCTGCTATTTTTGCATAAACAGGTTTTGTTGATGTTGAGTTTAATATGTATTCAAACGGATACATAATAGCAATAGAACCACCAGAGCCAATTAAAAAGATATTTTTAAATCCTTTATTTGAAATTTCATCAATAATAAATTCGGCTTGTTCTCGTAATGATAAAGCCCCTTTTGTAACTTCCAAATACTTACTTTTATCAAAATTCAACATATCAATCTCTCCTTCTATAATTAGTAAATTAAAATGATTTCGATGGATCATATTTCTTTTACGTACCAGGGCCTCTGCTTCAACCACACTCATCGTAATTGCCAGCTATTCAGTATCGTCAAACTGATAAGATTTTAATTATCCTTTCACTCCACCATCTGCTAAACCTCTGATAAAGTATTTCTGAGTGAAGATAAACAATAAAATAATGGGTAATGCTGATAATGTTAATCCAGCCAGCATAACTCCCCAATTGGTACTCACCGCACCTCTAAAAGCGAGTAACCCTGTTGGGATTGTTTTTAATGCATCATCATCAATAAAAACAAGAGAAAACATAAACTCATTCCATGCAAAGAAAGATGTTAATACAGTAGCAGTAAGAATAATAGGCATGCTAAGCGGTATAATGACACGGAATAAAACACCCATACTTGTACATCCATCTAGGTAGGCTGACTCCTCTAATTCTTTATCAATACTCATAAAGTGAGCACGAAATAACAAAACAGACAGTGGAATTTGATAGGCAACGTACGGAAGAATCAAGGCCCAATACGTGTTATAGATTCCAATGTCTTGAATAAGCTGATAAAGTGGAATCAAGCTTACTTGCGGAGAAAACATTAATCCCGCAGCAAATAATAAGAAAAAGAATGTTTTTCCTTTAAATTCAAATCTTGACAGAGAATAAGCTGTAAATGCGCTAAATAAAACCGTTAATAAACAAGTGAGACAGGTTACAAAAATACTATTGAAAAAATACTTAGATATCCCTTGATTCCATGCATTTTTATAATTCTGAAACAACCACTCTTTTGGGAGGCCCCATGAATCCCCGAAAATTGCTGTGGTTTCTTTAAAAGAACTTATGACCATCCATAACAACGGAAAGGCAATAGATACAAAATAGGCCAACAAAATACATGAAACAAATCCGATTTTAATACGAGAAAAAATTGATTTTCTCGATTTTAACGTCGGGCTTACTGTAATCAAATCAGTCGTCGTTAAAATTGAACGCTCATCCATATTCATCACTCCTTTCCAGTTTTAAATACCTTCATTTGTAAGAAAGATAAAATTAAGGTAATGACAAAAATGATATTCGCAATTGTTGAGGCATATCCCATATCACCATTTATAAAAGCGCTATGAAATAATTGTGTTCCTAATACTTCTGTTGCCTGACCTGGTCCACCATTCGTTAAAATGTATACCTGATTAAAGACTAGAAAGGCACCAGATAATGTAATAACGGATGCAACAATCATCGTCTCTTTTACCATTGGAACGGTAAGTTTGAAAAAAATCTGTATTTTCGATGCACCATCTAGTACTGCTGCTTCATAAAGAGTTGGTGGTATTTTTTGGATTGCAACAATAAAGAGCATCATTACATATCCAATGCTTTGCCATTGTGACATCGCTATCACTGCATAAATAGCTGTCTCACTATTGCCTAGCCATCCAGTTACTAGACTCCCTAATCCAATTAATTGAAGAAATTGGTTTAATAGACCTTCAGGATCATAAATGAAATTAAATAGTAAGCCAATGACAGAAGTAGAAATAAGCACGGGTATAAAATACATTGTTCTAAATGTTGTTGAAAATCTTTTAAAGACAGTGTCTTCTAAAATGGCAGCAATCACAAGTCCACCGCCAATTTGAAATACCATTGAGATAATGGCATAAAGGACATTATTTTTTAATGACTGATAAAAAATCTTGTCTTCTAATAGCTTTTGATAATTTTGAATACCTATGAACTCTTTAATAGTTGAAAAAGTATTCCATTCATAGAAACTATATTTGATATTTTGAATTAATGGGTAATATATAAAAAGACATACCAATATTAGACTCGGAACAAGAAAGAGGTATGGAGTTATTTTTTTACTTACCATCACGTACCCTCCATTGAAGAGAGTAAAGTGGAAATTTCCACTTTACTCCTTTGTTATTTTACTCAGTTGATTCTCGAACCTTTTTAGCTGCATTTTGAACTTCTTTCATAACTTCCTCTGCTGTCTTTTCCTTATTCATCATTTGTTGGGCACCATTCAAATAAACATCGACGATTTTACTATCTAATGCTGTATCTAACCAGACATTCATTCCAGTAGCCTGATTGATGGTTTCAACAACCTCAATCATTTTGTCATCTGCGCTATTTTCATTAACCGCACCGATAGAAGAGCTTACCATTCCGGTTTCTTTTACCATTTTTTCAGCTTCATTTTTAGATGTTAGGAAATTCAAAAATTTAATGGCCATGTCTGGATTTCTCGTTTTTGAAGAAACCATAAATCCTTGGGAAGCACCAGTAAGTTCTTTTGGATCACCTTTTCCGACTTCAATTCCTGGGAAGTTAAACCAACTCCATTCAAATTTTGCTGGTTTAATATACGGAATTTGATTGAATTGATTATAGTAGATTGCGGCCTTTCCATTAACAAATGCATTAATAGCTGAATCATCGGTTACAGCATTTGGCTCTTGTGTAAAGTAAGGCTCTAATTCTTGAATTTTATTTAATGCATCTACGTAACCTTGATTTGTAAATTCTCCTTTTGAACGGTCATAGTCGTTCTTAAGGACTGTTGGATCAACAATTCTTTGATTCAACGTTGTTAGGTAATGTCCCACAGCCCAGTTTGATTGATTTCCAAAAGCGATTGGTGTAATATTATTTTCTTTGATTATTTTTAATGTGCCAATAAAATCATTCCAAGTGGCTGGCACTTCTAAATTAAGCTTTTTAAATATTTCTTTGTTGTAGAAGAACGCCTTCCCATCCATGATAATTGGTACACCATAAACTTTTTCATTAAATGTATACGGGCCAAATTGTGAAGTTACCACTTGCTTAGAAAGCTCAGTTCCCTCTTTAGTATATTGGGTTAAATCTAACGCTTTGCCTCCACGAACAAATTTTTGTGCATACTCTCCGCTCCAAGCAAAGAAAATATCAGGTGGATTACTGCTGCCTAATAACACATTAATTTTCTGTTTATAATCATCATTAATCGCACTAGATATTTTGATCTTTACATTAGGATTTTGTTTTTCGAATTCTTTAACTACACTATCAAAATATTGCTTATTCGCTCCGTCAGCAAATCGGTGAAAGAAAGATAATTGTATCTTATCTCCCTCCTCTTTTTCACTCGAACCACTAGAAGAATTTGTACAACCCAACATAGCAATAGTTAACATTAGTAATGCGGAAACTATTAAAAATATTCTGTATTTTCTCATTAACATTCTCCTCACTAAAAAATTTAATAGGACTTTTTCATTAAACCTACCGTATAAAAAGGGGTTAAACAAACAATATTATTTGTCTCTCTTTTCAAAGACATCTCTACACAGTAAATAGTTGCTACTGTCTTCAAAACAAATTCATATTTCGAAGCATTTCCAATTCATTTCTAATTTCATTCATATGGTCTTTCATTACTGTCACAGCAGCATTTTGATCTCTTGTTTCGATGGCGTTGATTAAATTCCAATGGTGTTCTAGTGCTACTTTTACAGTTTGTGTGTATTTTGTTACATCAAATAACGAATTTCCAGTAAGCTCAAAAAATGTTTTTGCTAATACTACAAATACTTTATTTTGTGTAGCATTTGCAAGAGTCAAGTGAAAATTAAAATCTTCAAGTAAAAATTCCGAAATAATATTCTTCTTATCCTCCATTCTCTTGTATAATTCTTTTAACCTATCTATATCCTCTTTTGTTGCTCTATTAACAGCTCTTTTGATAATTGAAACTTCAAGAAACTCACGGACCTCAAGAATATCTTCTGCACTAGTTTGATCATTTTGAAGAATTCTCTTTAAAGATTCAGTAACAATATCTCCTTGGGGTTTAATGACATATACTCCTTTGCCTTGATGGATGTACAAAAATCCTTTTTCTTCAAGTACTCTAAATGCCTCTCTAACCACATGTCTACTAACATTTTGTTCTTTTGACATTTCTCTTTCAGAAGGTAATTTATCTCCTTCTTTTAAAGTTCCTTCAATAATCTTCTTTTCAATGTCAGCCACGATGTCTAAATATAAGGCCTCACTCATTTCCATACCTCTTTTTTATTCATTTTCACTATCATGATCGGTTTGTGTGATCCTCCTTAGGAAATAATTATCATTTATACATAATTTAGCTATTAACCTTGCTAAATATTGAAGTTTCTTCTGGTTGTACTGGTTGGACCAATCTAAGCACAACTTTGGTTGGACTGGTTGGACCAGTGATAACATAATTATAATTTTAATATTCTGAATAGTCAATGTATAACTTTAATAAATCTTAATACTTTTAAGTTTTTTATTTGTTTATAGTAAGTCAAATTTTGAAGAAAGTTATTTTATATGGCTAATTTATTTCGTATTTCCGAGATGGAATCTTCCAAAATTTGAATAACATCACCTATTTGATTTTCATTAATAATTAATGGTGGAGCTAAGACGATTGTATTCATACCTTCATAGGTTACAGATCGGCAAATAAGACCTTTTTCGGCTGCCAGTGCTACGACATTCGCCGCCACTTGAAGTTCGGTTGGGAAATTGTCTTTTTGACCACTTGTTGGTCTTAAATCAAATGCACCTAAGAGTCCCTTAGCTCTTGTATTCGTAACAATATCAAATTTCCGTTCTAGCGATTCAAAGCCATCTAACATTATCTGACCCATATTTTTCGAGTTATCAACTAGTCCTTCCCGCTCAATAATTTCAATGTTCTTCAAAGCTACTGCACAGGCAGTAGGATGACCGCTATAAGTAAACCCATGGAATAACGTACCTGTAGATAATTCAATCATATTCTTGTGCATTTTTTCGGACAATACTACACCACCTAGTGGAATATAACCACTGGTAATTCCTTTTGCCATTGTCATTACATCCGGAACGACACTCCAATTATCCATCCCAAACATTTTACCAGTACGACCAAAGCCCGTAATGACTTCATCTATAATAAATATAATGCCATACTCGTTACATATTTGGCGAACCTGCTCCATGTATCCATCAGAAGGGAAAATCAACCCACCTGCACCCTGAATTGGTTCAGCTAAAAAGGCGGCAATGGTCTCTGGTCCTTCAGTTTCAATTAATTGACGAATTTTTCCTCCACATGCACATTTATCACCTGATACTGGGGGCGTATGACCTTGAATTTCACAATTTGGAACGTCAGCATACAGGATATTCTTCTCTACTGAGCCTGCCATCTCCCAGAATTCTGGTATTCCTGTTAGGCTGGTTGCACCTGTAGAAACACCGTGGTAAGCCTTCTTCCGTGAAATAATTTTCATTCGTTCAGGTCTTCCTTTTAACCTCCAATAATGTCTAACTAACTTTATCGCAGAATCATTAGACTCTGAGCCACCTGAAGTAAAAAATACTGTCGATAAATCTCCTGGAGCCAAACTTGCTATTTTCTCTGATAAAATAATAGCGGGCTCATGGCTGAACGTAGAAAATGCTGAGCTATATGCCATCTTTCCCATCTGTTTATAAGCCACTTCTGCAAGTTCTTGCCTACCATGTCCAATATTTACATTCCATAATGATGACATGCCATCGATCACTTGCCTACCGTCCATATCCTTCAAATAAATCCCATTTCCTTCTGAGAAAATAAAGCTTGCTCCATGAGTCTGCTGCTGCTTGATTGATGTTGTAGGATGGATAAAGTGTTTTTTGTCCAACTCAATCAAATGTTCCCTTGAATACTTTTCCAATACAGTCACTCCCAACCTATTTATTAAGAAAGGTATTTTCTCTTTCAGAAATTTACTGAATTTCGAATATCCCCTTTAAAAAACTCTATAAGATTATTAATGGAAATCCTAAATATTTCATTATTTGCCCCAGGAGTGTTAAATGCAATGTGTGGACTAAGAATGACATTATCCAGTGTCAAAAGTGGGTTTTGTTTCGAAATTGGCTCTTCATCAAAAACATCAATACCCGCTCCCGCAATTCGGTTTGAGGAAAGCATTTCAACTAAAGCATCAGTATCTATTAATTCTGCTCTTGATGTATTAATTAGAAATGCCTCTTGTTTCATCAACGAAAGTTCTTTCTTTCCTAACATTTTCTTAGTTTGGTCCGTATAAGGAAGATGAAGGGAAACAAAATCTGATTTTTCAAGAAGGTCTTCTAAACTAGTAAACGACAAACCTAATTTTTGAGCTCTTTCAGGATTCGGGTTAAATGTCCAACAAATTACATTCATTCCAATTGCTTTACAAAATTCCGCCATTCTTTGGCCTATTCCACCCAAGCCAATCAAACCAATTGTTTTTCCCTTTAATTCTATACTCGTTCTAGACTGATCCCAAATACCTTGTCCTACTGTTGTGTGGTTATGATTTATGTTTTTAGCTAGGGATAAAACCAAAGACAGAGCATGTTCAGCAACCGCATTATCTGCATATCCTGGAGTGTTTGTAACGATAATCCCACGAGATTCTGCATATTTCAAATTTACAAAATTTGATGCTCCAATCCCAGTAAATGAAATAATCTTTAAATTGGGGCATTCAGCTATAACTTCATTAGGGATAGACCATCCTAGGAGGATCGCATCAGCATTTCTTACCCTATTAATATATTCATCGTTCGTTTCAGGTCTTCCTATAAAAGTTTGAAAATCACCATACTGTTTTAATGGAGTAATGATATCATCAGATAAATGATGATCTGCATCTGGAAAAACGATTAACACCTCGTATCACCTCACATAATTAATTACTACCTCAAGATATTCATTTATTAAAATTGCTCTAAAAATTATTAATTACTTTGTTTCAGAATTTTTTACAATTCATTTCGATGTTCTAGTCCTATCCCCAATATTTTCCTCCTTCCCATAAGCATTGGAACCGTTTGCATTTGTTGGGCTAACCATGGAATACCATTATTATATTATATGAGTTTTAATTAGTCAAAATATTATCAATTTTTGAAATTATCAAAACCCCTACTTATAAAGAATTATTATAATGAAACTGTAATCCTCATTGTTGCTTCCAATAAAATTGGAATATAGGGTTGGATCGTTTCCTGATTCCATCTGTCTAGCAATGTTTAAATCAATGGCAGAAATCTCCTATCAATTTATTCGTTTTCGGCCATAATAGAATAAATATTAATTAACATACCAAATTTACTTGACCTGCCAATTTGCTACGTAATGCGATGTCATTTAATTCAGGAGTCATTTCTTTCACATGGCCAAAATGTGCAGCTCCAGTTGCACTTACTACTGCATCTATTTTACCAACTTTCTTATACATTTCTTTGATGCTTTCAGTTGAGGTAATGTCTACATGAATATTTGATTTCCTCTTACTGGCTTGGATGATTTCAAAATCATTTTTTAAATCCTCCACTATAAGACTCCCTATTGTTCCGCTTGCACCTACAATTAATACTCTCATTCTCTTCGCGAACCTCCTAATGTTTTTTTAACAGAATTTTCAGATATACGTTCAATTCAATATATTCCTGCAATTAAACTATTCGTTGAGGTTCCATATTTTCCTTCTACATAAATTAATACAACATCACTCTATCAAAATAAAATGGGAAGAGAAAAGAGTGCCAGGGACTATCCAAATTTATGAAAGGTACCTTTTTAATGTTACAATTTCCATTCGATAAAAAAGCCAACTACAAATATAGTTGGCTACACTCTAAACTTATTCAAATAAAGGACTTACAGCTTTTTCATTATGAATCCGATCAATCGCCTCTACAAGCAATGGCGCAACGGATATCGTTTTTATTTTCCCGATTACTTTCTCTTCTGGTAACTCGATTGTATTCGTTACAACTAATTCTTTTATTGGTGACGTTTCAATTTTTTCAATCGCTTGGCCGGTCAAAACAGGATGAGTACAGCCCGCATAGATTGAAGTTGCCCCGTTTTCTGCCAAAGCCTTAGCTGATAACGTAATGGTTTCAGCTGTATCGATTAAATCATCAAGGATAATGGCATTTTTTCCTTCAACATTACCAATCACATAGTATGTTTCATCATCATTTTCTTCAAGTTTTCTTTTATCGATTAACGCAAGTGGTGCATGTAATAGGTTGGCCATTTTTCTTGCTCTTCCAATACTGCCATTATGCGGCGCAACAACGACAATATTTTCTAATCCTTTATTTTCAAAATACTGTGTAAGGATTGGGACACCAAATAGATGATCTACTGGAATATCAAAAAAACCTTGAAGCTGTGGGGTGTGGAGATCCATTGTTAGAATTCTAGTAGCTCCAGCAGCTTCTAACAGGTTAGCTACGAGTTTCGCCGTAATCGGTTCCCGTGAACGAGCCTTCCGATCTTGACGTCCATACCCATAGTAAGGAATGACAACATTTATATTACTAGCAGAAGCCCTTTTCAAGGAATCAATCATAATGAGAAGCTCCATAATATTTTCATTGACAGGATAGGAAGTTGATTGAACAATAAATACCTCGCTGCCACGAACACTTTCTTCAATATGGATTTGAATTTCTCCATCACTAAACTTAGATACGGAGCATTTACCCAACTCACAACCTAATAGCGCTGCCATCTCGGCTGCAAGCGTTTGATTTGAATTCAATGTAAACATTTTAAATCTGTTATTTAATTGGTACGTCACCTTACATCCTCCACACTGTGTATATTTCAAATTGTCTTTTACTTCAGCATTCATCTTATTTTACTATATTAAACAATATTGTGGTAGGAAGAACCCCTCAATACCAATCCCCATTTCTTCTTTGTTATAAATCAGTTTTATGGTAAAAATTTTAGTTTATTTTCAATCGGAGTTCGTGGCTTGGGGTCCGGAATCATCTCAGGATACCCAATAGCAAGGACGCCGAGCAAATCATAATGATCCGGTACCTCTAGAAGGACGCGATTTTGTTCTGTTATGCCAATAGACGACCAAAATGTCCCTACTCCCTCGGACCAGGCAGCTAAATTAAAATTTTGGATAAAGCAAGCTGTTGCGGCAAAATTTTCTTCGGTCTCAACTTTGGTTGCTCCATGCCTGGAGAGCACCGCCAATAAAGTGGGAGCGTTCCCAAAATTTGTTTTATGATTTAATTTCCCTCTTGTTTTCGGGCCGATAAAAATAATTTCCCATGGTTCAGTCATCCGGTGATTGGGTGCCATCGCAGCTGCATCTAACCATGTTTTAACTAAATTTTCATCTACCAATTCAGGTCTAAATTTTTTTATAGTGCGTCGTGATTTAATTAATTCAATTGTCTTCATTTTTAAAATCCTCCTGTTATTACTCATTCTTCTAATATTACCATAAAGTACTTTCCGTTAAAAAAATTTTAATTCTTTCTGAACTGTTTTCACGATTTCCAACCTATTTGTTATCTCTTTCTAACCTGCTTCCACGTTGTCCAACTGAAAAATGCTTGACCCCCGTTGAAGTAACGCTTTACTCCACTGGGGGTCAGGCACCATGTTTCGATAACCGTCCCTTAGCCTCACTTTTGTAATAATTTGCAGAGGTTCTTTAAGGTATATAGTCTGGCCGTAAAGAGGAATAAGTCGTCGTAGTTATTGGATATATATTCATCGATAATGTTGATGCCCTTTCGAAATTGATCTACTAGATAAAAGGTATACTTTTCATCCCAAGAAAATTGATTTATTCTAATGAGTTCATCGGCTATTATTTGAAACTTGTATTCCTCCATCCAGAGTTTAATTTGATAAATTTTATCTTTATTTGAATAAAGGCTATTTTTAGTTTGATAACTTTTTTGGACATATTGATTAAAATCATTTATTTGTTCAGCAAGCATTTTTGCTTTTTGCATCTCGAAGTTCATATCTTCCTCTCCTTACTGTTAAAAAATTGAATCCGTTTCTAAGAAGAGTCTATGTTTTGGGGCTGTGTTGTATCACCAACTTATTACCAGAATTACCACCGATAATCTGATGCCTGACCCTGTTAGGGATTAGGCATCTTGTTTGCATCCAACACCTCTTTGGTGAAGCAATGCACATATTCGTTCCAGTTGTACAGCATTCTCTACAACTATGAATTGAGGTTGAAAAATCGTTCTTTTCAGTCTAAATGACAACTTATAGGCATTGTTAACTTTTGCATCAAGACCATACAAATTATGCCAGCGGACGATTTGTTCTGTCTCATAATGTTTAATTCTATTGTAAGAAACCATTTTCCCATTAAGAATAATTCCTTTTGATAAAATAAATAAATTTCCGCGATGGCGAACCGAGTTAATGATAACAAAAAACAAATAGGCTAAACTGAAATAAGAAGACCCGAACCAATCGGTTGTAAGCACCAATATTAAAAGTACCGTCAATAAAATTAGGGCAGCAATAGTCCCCCATTTGACATAGCGATAGGACTTTGTGTTTTTCGTAAGTGGCTCCATCGATTTCCATTCAGTTGGAATCAAAATACCTGCAAACTCAATTTCATTTACAGGATAAAGTGCATCCTTTGAGGCATCAGCAGCCATTTTCAAATTTAATAGATTTCGTAATAAATAATAGATTCCAATGATAAATAGTAAAGTAAATACGATCGTTGTAAGAATCATCCATCATCCCTTCTCTACAAATGATGCCTGCCCCCGTTGAAATAACGGTTTTACTTCACCAGAAATCAGGCACCATGATACTAATTTTCGTAAACTTTATCTGCATGATATTTATATCCATGATTTTGATAGTTTTGTCTTCTATACATTTCTCTTGGGGTGTCTTCACCATCCGCTACCAAAATGATGGTCTTATCATGAAATTCTTCCATAACAAATTTTTGCAGTCTACTTCCTATTCCTTTTTTCTGAAAGTTTTCGTCCACAACTAAACCATCAATTTCAGCTGTTTCTTTCGAAATAATAACATCAACTGAGCCAGCTGGATTTCCTTTATATAATGCAATCAATTGAAGAATATTCTTATCTTCAAAATTTCGTTTATGTAATTCAATCTTTTGGTTCGCAAATTCACTACCAAACTCTAAATCTTGCTGATACTGAAATTCAAGATAGGCTTCAAAGTTCTTATCCGTCACAACATCGATCACTATGTCTGGGTTGTTTATTACGAATGGAAATTGATGAGGTTGAATAGTGTATAGTTCGAGAAAACCAATTGCATAACCTGATTGATTCATGTAATCAAGTATTTCCACTGCAGGTTTTTCATTCGCGGGAAAATAAAACTTTACATGCTTTTGGCCATTTTTTAAATGATAATTCCTTAAATAATTTTCAGCACTTTTAAATTCAGTCAAAGAAGGTGATTTTTTAAACTCGATAAAATTACTATCATATCTAAGCAGCATTTCCGGATAATGAATGTGTTTGTATTGATGACTTTCAAACACTACATGTCCAAGAATATTAATATTTTCAAATGTTATATTCATATAAATACGATCCCCTTTTAGTATATTATTCTTATTATGCCTATCAACTACCATCAGGTTTTGAAATATCTGAAATCCCTATACCCAGTATTTACCTTATCAAAAAAGTTGCTCTAATGGAAGAGCAACTCATTTTATCAATCTCTATAAATAGGAAAAATGAAACAGACCGTACATAGTTGGATGCATGTACGGTTCAGCAATTGATAATTCCCTTAAAGGGCATTGAATTAATTTTTTTATTTATTCCTCGACCGCCGATTATAATCTCTTTCAATTCCCTCTTTCCAGTTTCGCTCAATCTTTTTGCCGCTTCGAAGGTTATTCACGGCTTCATTTACCGCTTCATAATTTAATTGCGTTCCTACATGATCTGCATGGTAATCCACTGCGAAGTCCTCTTCAATTCCAAAGCGTGCAGCTGTTGTAACGGCATCAATATTGGCTCCAAGGAACAGGAATTCCCAGCCATATTTCTCTTTTTGATGTTGAATCATTTTTTTGATTTTAGCCGTTGAGAATTCACGGCTGGCATTTTCCATCCCATCCGTTGTAATAACAAAAAGTACCTTTTCAGCACGTTCATCCTCACTTGTCCTCTTTTGTACATTCACCATTTTTTGAATGGTAAAACCAATGGCATCTAATAACGCAGTAGTCCCCGCTACCTCATAATCTTCTTTAGTAATGGGAGATATGCCCTTTACATTAATTCGGTCATGTAATAATTCGTAATCGTGATTGAATAATACAGTCGTTACAATGGCTTCTCCTTCAGCTTTCTGCTGTTTCATCAACATCGCATTATAGCCGCCGATTGTATCTGCTTCAAGCCCTGCCATGGATCCGCTTTTATCTAAAATAAACACTATTTCCGTAACATTCTTTTTCATTAATGTCATCCTCCGTTCTTTGATAATCCAAGGATAACAATAATCCGCTAAAAAATGGTCGCTTCGAAAGCGACATTTTAAGCACCGAGTAATGGTTGATCAAAAGCAAATAAGGCTTCATTAATTTCATGAATATTATAGTTGGCTTGTTGAATAAAGAACTCAATAATGACATCAAATTTACTGCTGTGTGACAAGGTATAACCGGCAGTAGACAGCAGCTCACTCGTTTCCTTTAAATTTAATTTTAGGGCAATGGCAAAAGCAATAGCGGTTTTCTTTTGTGGGGTATAATCGACCCCATTTCGGATTTTCGAGAATAATCTCCGATCAATATTCGCCCTTTTATACGTCTCAACATCTGTCATTTCTTTTTCATCAATCAAACGAAGCAGCCTCTCGGAAAAAGAATCATCGAGCTGGTTTAGCATCATTTCTAATGATGAGTTTACTTCTTCATATAAGTCCTGCTGAAGAATTTCAACATCACGGTGTTGTTCCATTATATATCGATTTTCTCTTGTACGATTAAAAGTGCTTTCTACTTCCTCAACATAATGCTCATCAATATATTGATGAATGGATGTAAATAACTTCTTGCTTATACCGAAGGATTTTTTATCAAAAACAACTACATAAACAAGAATGTCGTGATTGAGCAAAAATGAACTGATAGTGGAAACAGCAATTTGCAATGCTTCCTCTTTCGGATAGCCATATATACCTGTCGAAATTAACGGAAATGCGATAGATTCACATTCATGTTTTTTTGCTAGTTCCAAGGAATTATAGTAAGATGCCTTTAACAGAGCCGCCTCTTGATTTGAACCGCCTTGCCAAATAGGTCCAGGAGTATGAATGATATATTTTGCAT
This sequence comes from Neobacillus sp. NPDC097160, assembly GCF_044762155.1. Taxonomy (NCBI): domain Bacteria; kingdom Bacillati; phylum Bacillota; class Bacilli; order Caryophanales; family Bacillaceae; genus Neobacillus; species Neobacillus sp. NPDC097160. The sequence goes on from NZ_JBIWDU010000007.1 coordinate 65,326, forward strand.
CCAACTTAAATCCATCAGTAATAACGGCTTCTCCCACCTTGCACGCACCAATTTGATCGCATGCTTCTTGCAATGCATTGGCACCCGCTGCACGAAATATTGCGCCACAGACTCCACCACCCATTTTCAGAGCTGTATTCGCAGCATTCACGATCGCATCTACGTTCATCTTTGTAATATCATGGCGAACAATTTCTAACGGCATAAGATTTTCCCTTCCCTATTAACGAACTTTTATTCTATTTTACCAATCATAGGGAATTAAGGAAATAAAAAATAGGATTAGCTAAAAACAATAAAAGCTGATAAATCCTAAAAAGAATATTCAATTGCAATTCTAGAATTTTTAGTCAATAACTCTTTTTACCTCTTTTCCACATTTGTGACATATGCCTTGAAGCAGTAATTGATTGGATGATTCTTTGACAACATAATTTTCAATTTTTGCAACATCCCGACAGGAACCACACCAAACATTTCGTTCAAGTTTTCTACGTGTCTCCTCAGGTAGGGAAAGCCATTTTTTATTTGCGGAAAATGAAATTACTTCTTGATTCTGTGTTTGTTCCAAGGTATCTTCTATTTTCTCTAATACATCAATGACTTCTTGGATTCTTGTTCTGATCTTCTTGTTTTCAATCATTTGCCATGCATTCAAAATTGTAACCAACTCTTTTTTACTAGAGTCCGCAATCTTGTCTAATAATAAAAGAATTATGCCTCGGTTACGATCTTTTAATAATTCGACAAATTCATATTGACCATTCTTAGCTGCATCAATAAGCTTATCAAATAATTCATCAGCATAGGTCTCCCTTTCAATCTCCCAACCTTTATCGGTATAGACTAAAAGTGGAAGTCTGTAATCATATTCAATCGCTAAATAATGATGAAGAATCATCCAGTCTATTTTTGCGAGAATTTCCTTTTGCGTAATATCTTTAAATGCTCCATATACAGGACTGTAATTCAATTCAAGCTCCAATAGCTTTTTTTCTCTCGATCCAGCAAGAATCTTGGCAAGCATGGCTCTGCCGCCACTCATGATTAAATCATCTGCGCCACGCAAAAGTATTTTGATTTCATTCATCGGCAAAGACTTAATCCCGTTTGCATTAAGCTCATATTGAACTCGATTTACCTTTTTCCCCATCGTTATCCCTCATTTATAAAACAATTCATCTCCATAATCTATTACAAGTATAGCCATCAATATATTTTTTAAAAAGGAAAAATGTCTTCCCGCAATGCGTTCATCTATGAAGTTTACATCCGACAAAATACAACAAATACCGGGTAGTGACAGGCACTGTGTTTTAGACCGGTCCTAAACTTCTAAGCCTGCCAGTCCGAAGCCACCAGGTCCAGCGTGAGTAGATATCATAGCGCCGGCTTGAATCCATATAACATTTTTAAAACCAGTTTCTTTTGCGATTTCACCCATCCGCTGCTTGATCCTTTCATCAAGTCCAATTGAGTAAAGAAGATAAAGTTGTTCCCTATCAATATCGTATTGATTTAAATAATCTCGCATAAGTTTTTCAGTAACTACATCCATTTTCCCACGATATTTTTTTGTTGAAACAAGATTTCCATCAATTAGTTCAATACGGGGCTTTATTTTTAACAAAGCCCCTCCGAGATAAGCTAGATTACTAACTCGTCCACCTGCTCTTAAAAATTCTAAATTTCCGGGAACGAAAGCCAGCCTTGAATTAGGAATCTTTGATTCAATCATCTTAACTAAGCGAACAGGATCTATCGTAGGTTCATTCTTTAACAAGGTAACCGCATACATCACAATCGCAGTTAATCCACCTGTAACGTTCAACGCGTCAATAAGAAAAATATCATTCAATTCTTCCGATGCGATAATCGCATTTTGGAAGGAAGAAGATGCCTTTGACGTATAACCAATATGTATGATGATGCAATCAGGAAAATCATTTTTTATCTTCGTGAAAAATTCAAGATATTCATGGGAATTTGTGGCCGTTGTTGAGGGTATTTTTTTGGTCCGCTCATAATAGTTATAAATATCCGTTATGGGTAATGAACCGTCTAAATAATCCTCCCCATCCATGATGACGTGCATCGGGACCACTTGCACATTATGTTTGTCAGCTAATTCTTCCGGTAAATCCGCACCACTCTCTGTTGACAAAATCAGTTTTCTCATAACAATCTCCCACTTCCATATTTTGTAATATACTCCTTCCAAACCTCTCCTCACCAATTCGTTATTTTCATCTTACCATTATTTTCTTATTTGTCGAAAAAACACCACATAATCCAAAATATAAGATCGATTCAAGCTGGTCTTACCCTTTAAATATGTAGTGTACAATCCAATAATAAAATTAAATACTGCATTATATAAAAAAGACCGAACATGCAGCAACATGCCCGGCCTAGCAATAGATGGTTCCCTCAATGCGGTCAGCTATTTTAGGTAGAATAATCCACCGAAGCCTGCTAATAGAATCTGTCTACGAACTTAATATTTTCTACAAGCTTTTTGGATGTTATTTTTTGTAAGGTTGAAGCTTTTTTCAATTGGCAGCTGGGTGCTGGTAATCATGTTGTTAATTGCACTAAACAGCGCCTTTATAGAGGATGTCATAATATCAGCATCGATCCCACAGCCCCAATAAACAACACCCTCCAAAGAGGTAATTCCAACATACGAAACAGCGTTTGACCGAGAACCAATTTCTAGAGCATGCTCCTTATAGACTAAATCCTTATAATGAATCGCCAGTTGGCTTTGAAGAATATTGCTGATGGCATCCAGTCTTCCATTACCAACACCTGTAAATTCGTGAATATCATTATTGATTCGAATTGATACATTCGTTTCGTAATGCCCATTTTGCGTATATTTATAATTGGTAAACTCTACAGGGGTATTGATATTTACATACTCTCTATTAAATATGTCATAGATTTCATTTGGCATAAGCTCTTTATGCAAACGGTCAGATACATTTTTAACATGATAGCCAAAGCTTTCACGCATTTTAGCAGGAAGGTCAAGCCCATAATTTTGCTCCAGTATGTAACCAATCCCCCCTTTACCGGATTGGCTATTAATACGGATAATATCTCCTTCATACTCTCTGCCAATATCCTTTGGATCAATTAATAGATACGGAACGCTCCAATACTGACGTTCTGCTTCCTCACGCCATTTCATTCCTTTGGCAATGGCATCCTGATGGGAGCCTGAGAAGGCAGTAAAGACGAGTTCGCCGCCATATGGGTGTCTTTCATGAACTCTCATTCTTGTCAATTTCTCATACTTGGAAATGATCTCACGGATATGTTCAAAATGAAGCTGTGGATCCACTCCGTGTGAATACATGTTTATCGATAGGGTTACGATGTCGACATTTCCCGTTCTTTCTCCATTACCAAACAGTGTTCCTTCGACTCTCTGTGCCCCCGCGAGCATTCCAAGCTCTGCATCTGCAACACCCGTTCCTCTGTCATTATGTGGATGAACGGACAGGATGACATTGTCACGGTAGTTCAGATGATTGCTCATAAACTCAATTTGGCTTGCGTAAACGTGTGGCATGGACATGGATACAGTAGCTGGAAGGTTGATAATCACTTTGTTTTCAGAAGTAGGCTGCCAAATATCAAGTACTCTGTTACATATTTTAAGCGCAAACTCCATCTCTGTACCCGTGAAGCTTTCCGGTGAATATTGAAATTGAAAGTTCCCCTCTGTCTCGGCCGCATATTGTTTAAGCAATTTTGCTCCGGTTATCGCAATGTCGATGATTTCTTCTTCTGATTTTTTAAAAACCTGCTCACGCTGTGCGACTGAAGTCGAATTGTAAAGGTGAACTACCGCCCTGTTTACACCCCGAAGCGCTTCAAATGTTTTTTCAATAATATGATCCCTTGACTGTGTGAGCACTTGAACAGTTACATCCTCTGGAATCAGATCCTGTTCGATCAAAGTCCTTAGGAAAGTATATTCCGTTTCTGATGCAGCAGGAAAGCCCACTTCAATTTCCTTGAACCCTACTTCCAAAAGCAATTGAAAATATTCGAGCTTCTCCACTAGACTCATAGGGATCACCAACGCCTGATTTCCGTCCCGTAAGTCGACACTGCACCACGTTGGAGCTTCCGTAATATATTCCTTCTCTGTCCATTTCAAACTTTTCACCGGGGGCATAAAATATCCCCTTGAATACTTTTCAACATTTTTCATATTCACGACCACCTTCCCATTTTGGTAAAAATAAAAAAGCCCATCATCTCATAAGAGACGACAGGCTTTGCCTACGTGGTACCACTCTTTTTGATTCGTTTTAAAACAAAACAAATCCACTTTACGACTCGATTACGGCGGCCGACCGTTAAGGCCTACATTTCAGCCTTACCACTCCTGGGCGAGTTGGGGGATTTATTGACTGCCTTTCACCAGCCGACAGCTCTCTATACAATAAATATTCCTTAATACTCCCAATCATCATGTTTTTAATTTGAATTTTTTGATTTTTCTTATTCTATAACGGATGTTGAAAATAATCAAGACATATTGTCAAACTCTTTTTTATAAATACAAAAACCCGATAATTTTTATTATTTTAGAATATGATAAATTGTAAATTATAAAGTATCTCACTGTTTCTTCAAATTCATTATTTAACATTATTTGCATTTTATATGTAAAATAACATTAGAACCTATGAAAGGGCTGTGTGAAAATGGTAAAAAATGAAGAAGAATTCGAAAAAGACATTGAAGCTGCGGGTAAAAATTTTTCCGATGAAAAGTTTTGGAACAAACTAAAGAAATTTGGAAAAAAAGCGGGTTCATCGGTTGTGTATGCGGTTTTACTCTTATACTTTACTCTTCAAAAACCGGAAGTACCAGTTAAAGCAAAAACCATCATTATTGGAGCCTTGGGATATTTCATCCTGCCTTTTGATTTAATTCCCGATTTTGCAGTTGGAGTAGGTTATACCGATGATTTAGGAGCATTAGGAGTAGCCCTCTTCCAAGTGGCAATGTACATTGATGATGATATTAAAAATAAAGCAAAAGAAAAATTAAAAGATTGGTTTGGTGATCGTGTAGATACTTCAGACATTGATGGAAAACTTGGATAAAAATTCGTAATTTCTAAAAGAGGGTTATACCTCTATTTTTGTTTATACGGAGGACAAAAAAGGTATTGCATATTTACACCTTTTTGCTATTTCCATATCTTATCCATGAACAATTACTCCCCATAAATACCCTTCCATTATTTAGGACATAATTGTCATTCATTACATTCAAGTAGTAAATAGGATATATTTAAAAAAGGGTTTTTCTATTAATTATCTAATTTATAGTAGTATTTATAAATATTTTTAAGTGATTTCATAACAATTAGGGTGTGGGGTGAGGATGCTTTGCAAATTGAGCAATTGAAATACATAGTCTCGGTTTCCGAATATCAATCGTTTTCTAAAGCAGGACAGGTACTTCATATTTCACAGTCGGCCATTAGCCAGTCGGTAACAAAGCTGGAAAATGAATTGGGGATAATGATTTTTGATCGAACTCATTCAGGGGTAAAACCTACTGAAGAAGGTAAACAAATCATAAAAATAGCTGTTGAGGCCTTACACAAAATCGCTGAATTACAGGAGTGCGCCAACCAATATTCCCATTCAACTCAAAAACATATTACGATTGGGATTGTCTCAGGCATTCATCTTCCATTTCTCCCCAAAGTATTTACTCAATTAAAAAAAGAATTTCCGCACTTACAAATTAATTTTACTGAAAAAAGATCTGTGGAAATAATGGAGGATATTTTAAATAAGAAAATTGATATTGGAATATTAGCGATTTATGAAGAAACATTAAAATATCAAAATTTAATTACGTATAGCAAATGGCATAAAGCCCATATGTATGTCTTTGTGAACAAGAATTCTCCACTAGCCTCTCATAGCACACTAACTCCTGAAGATTTAAAAGACGAAACCTTCGTCATGTTTAACGGGGAATATATGATGTGGTTTTATTCAAAGTTTGAGTCTCGTTATGGTCCTTTTAACCTATTACTCACTTCTAAAAATAGTGAAATCATTTCCGAGTCTATTCGAAGCGGATTGGCGATTGCCATCGAAATTGAAAATGAAGTACTTACAAATCCTTATATTAAATCGGGTGAAATTATTGCCATCCCTCTTTTCGAAACACTATCAGAAAATTCCGGTCTGGGGTTAGGCAAACTAAAAAATCAATCTCTCTCCATTGAAACCAAAAAAGCAATTCAGTATATGGAAAAGGAACTCCAACATTTTTTCAGCTATAAAAAACATGTGCAGACAACCACTTCCCGATAATCCAATTAGCTTTATTGAAAAATATCTCAAAATAGGAGAAAGAGTCTTCTATTTTGAGATACTCATAGCTTTTATTTCATCTTAGGATCCAAAGCGTCCCTTAAACCATCCCCGAACATATTAAACCCTATGACAACAAGCATGATGGCAAAACCGGGAAATAACAATGTCCAAGGAGCGATTGTAATAAATTGTCTGGAATCAGCAAGCATTTTCCCCCACTCCGCTTGACCCGGTTGGGCTCCCAATCCCAGAAATCCTAATGCTGCTGCTTCCAAAATGGCCGTTGCAATGCCTAAGGTTCCCTGTACAATAATAGGTGTGATAGAGTTGGGCAGAATATGCTGAAACAGAATCCGGCCATCTGACATTCCTGTTATTATTGCGGCCATGATATATTCTTCTTCTTTTACACTTAATACGCGCGATCGGATCAGCCTTCCATAGGTCGGAATATTAATAATAGCAATGGCAACTAGCGCATTAAAAAGACTTGGTCCCAAGATGGCAACAATAGCTATAGCCAGGAGAATGCTGGGAAAGGCAAGCATAATATCAAAGAAGCGCGAAATAATGGCATCCAGCCATTTTCCATAAAATCCAGCTATTAGTCCAAGAATGGAGCCCACAATGATAGATCCTATAACAGAGAAAAAACCAATCCATAACGATATTCTTGCACCAAAAACAATCCTGGTAAAAATATCTCTTCCCTGATCATCCGTTCCGAACCAATGTTGCGAATTTGGGGAGATCAAGGTTTTCTCTGGGTTAAATCCATCATATGGCTGTGATGTGATAACAGGAGCTAAAATTCCAACTATAATAAAAAATAGCACAATCCCTAAACCAATCATGGCCGAACGCTGCTTTTTGAGTTTATTCCACGAATCCTGCCATATTGATTTTTTCGTAGATTTCTTGATAAAGGTCTTTTCTGGTACCCGCTGAACGATTGTTTTCAAGATTCCTCCCCCCCTTATCGGTAATGAATCCGTGGATCCAAGAGCGAATATAGTAAATCAACGATCAAATTGGCGAATACAAAAATAGTAGCTATCAGTAATATACCTGTTTGAATTACGGGATAATCACGGGAACCGATGGCATCATAAATGTAGCGCCCAACCCCAGGCCAGCCAAAAATAGTTTCGGTGAGGACAGCTCCACCTAATAAGAGTCCTGTCAGCATTCCTATAATGGTTAAAATGGGAGCAAAGGCATTTTTTAATGCATGTTTATATAGTACCCAAAACCCTGACAGTCCTTTAGCACGCGCTGTTCGAACGTAATCAAGTTCCAAAACCTCAAGCATGCTTGAACGGGTAATTCTTGCAATAACTGCCATCGGTATGGTCCCAAGTGCAATGCTTGGCAATAGTAAGTGTTTGGAAACATCCCAAAATCCTACCCAATTTCCCTGTATCAACGTGTCTAGTAACAGCAGGCCTGTAATCGCTTCAACCGGTTCCCTAGCATTCATCCGTCCTGTCGAGGGAAGCCAACTGAGCTTCTCGGCAAAAATCCACTGTTCCATTAAACCAAACCAGAAAACTGGAATCGATACCCCAATTAAGGCAATTAACATAGCAGTATAGTCGAACCAAGATGCCCTCCGCCATGCTGCAATAATGCCGGCATTCACACCCACAATAATAGCAATAACCATACTCATAATCATTAATTCAATCGTCGCCGTCAAGTAAGGCATTATTTCCTCCTGAATCGGCTTTTTCGTTTTTAAAGATGTTCCAAAATCCCCTGTCAAAATACCAGATACGTAGGAAAAATACTGCGAGGTAAGAGGTTTGTTCAGCCCCATTTCCTCATTTAGGTCTTTCACAGCCTCTGGTGTGGCTTGGTCACCAAGAATAACAGTTGCTGGATCACCGGGGATCGCATGGATGATTGAAAATACAATGATGGACATTCCAATCAAGACAGGTATTAATTGAAGTATACGTCGCGATATATAGGAAGACATTCTTTCTTAAACCTCCTCCACTTGTTATTTATAAAGATGGCATGCAACATAATGATCGTCTTCTATATGATGTAATTGGGGAGTAACGGTTTCACATTCAGAGATTCTTGCAAAACATCTTGCTTGAAATGGACATCCTTTATGGAGAGAAGTAGGATCTGGGAGATCTCCTTTTAAAACAATTCTATCTCGCTTTTTGTCAGGATTTATACTTGGCGCAGCCGATAGCAATGCTTTTGTATAGGGATGCAGCGGATTTTCATAGATACTTTTTTTGCTTCCCTGTTCTACCATCTTCCCTAAATACATCACACCAATTCTGTCACTTATATGTTTTACTACACTTAAATCATGGGAAATAAATAAGTATGTCAAGCCAAATTCTCTTTGTAATTGACGCATTAAATTCAGCACTTGCGCTTGAATGGAAACATCCAGCGCAGAAACCGCCTCATCTGCGATAATTAGTTTGGGATTTAAAGAAAGTGCGCGAGCAATTCCAACCCTCTGCCGCTGACCCCCAGAAAATTCATGGGGGTACCTGTTTGCGTGGTAAGCATTTAACCCGACAACCTCCAAAAGCTCGTGAACTCTTTTTTTTCGTTCTACTGCTGTTAAATCACTATTGACAAGGAGTGGTTCTTCAATCAAATCCCCTACTGTTTTCCTTGGATTAAGTGATGCATAGGGATCCTGAAAAATAAGTTGAATATCCCTATACACCATTCTCATTTCTTTTCGCGTTATTTTGGAAATGTCTTTCCCTTTAAAAAATATCTCACCACAAGTAGGATTGATTAAACGTAAAATAGTTTTACCCGTTGTTGATTTACCACAGCCCGATTCCCCTACCAAACCAAATGTTTCATTTTCATTGATGGAGAATTCAACTCCATCGATGGCTTTTACATAGCTTGTGTCTTTTCCAAAAAAACCACTTTTTTGCGGAAAATGTACCTTTAAATTTTTCACTTCAAGTAGCGGTACCGGCATGATTTACCTCCTTGGCAAAAAAACAGCGTGATTTTTGGCCCGATCCAATATCATACAATTCAGGTTCTTCCTTTGAACATGCTTCTGTTGCAAATTTACATCTGGAAGCAAATTTGCAGCCGGAAGGCATTTCATGTGGAAGAGGAACGCTCCCAGGAATCGTTTCCAGCCACTCTACCTCATCATCCAATGTAGGAATGGATTCAATGAGCCCCATTGTATAAGGATGAGAAGGAGACGTAAAAATCGTTTTAACATCCGCTTCTTCTACGACTTGACCTGCATACATGACAATAACACGATCACAAACCTCTGACACAACGCCGAGGTCATGCGTAATCATCATAATCGAGGTATTGCCATCTTTTTTCATTTGTTGGATTAATTCCAAAATCTGTGCCTGGATCGTAACATCAAGCGCTGTGGTTGGTTCGTCCGCAATGATCAACTTTGGATTACAGGCAAGCGCCATCGCGATTACGACCCGCTGTCGCATCCCCCCGGATAACCTATGCGGATAATCCTTCACGATTTTCTCAGCACGTGGAATTCCCACTTGTTTAAGAAGTTCTATACTTCTTTTTTCAGCTTCCTTTCTAGATAATTTCAAGTGTAACCTTAGGGCTTCGCCTATTTGATTGCCTATGGTGTAGCTCGGATTCAAGCTTGTCATTGGTTCTTGAAAAATCATTGCAATATCATTTCCACGAATCTTACGCATCTTTTTTTCATTTAAATTGGTAAGATCCATATCTTGAAATAAAATGCTACCATCCACTATTTTCCCTATTCTCGGGGGTAATAACTGCAAGATTGATAAGGCAGTAACACTTTTTCCTGAACCCGATTCGCCCACAATGCCGAGAGTTTCGCCCTCGTTAACGGTGAAACTGACACCATCTACGGAGCGAACCACGCCATAATCTGTGTAGAAATATGTTTTTAAATTTTGAACAGAAAGCATAGGCTCCATTTTATCCCTCCCATCACTCTTGATACACCATTTCTTACTTCTCTAAATAGACATCAGCAAGGCTTTCGTATCCGATTGCATGAGGAATATAGCCTTTCACATATTTTCCTCCAGCCATCGGTGTTTCCACATAGGCTAATGGAATCGTAGGCGCATCTTCATGAACCAGTACTTGAACTTCCTTATATAATTTTGTCCGTTCAACTTTATCAATTGTTGTTTGAGCTTTTCGCAAAAGCTCATCCACTTTTTCATTTTTATACATCGAACGATTTTGGACAGATTCAGAACTTAACATTGTAAATAAAAAGTTATCGGGATCACCATTTTCACTAATACGGCCAATCCCAGCAAAAGGAAACTCTGCTTTCGTAAGTTTTGAAAGATAAGTAGCCCATTCAAAGGATACGATTTTTACATTAATTCCTACTTTTGCTAAATCTGATTTTAATGCTTCTGCTACCTTTGTAGGTTGTGGAAAATAGGACCTTTCTGTTGACATAATCCAAAATTCCGTATCAAATCCATCTGGGAATCCCGCTTCTCCAAGCAGCTGCTTTGCTTTTTCTGGATTATAGTCATACCCCTTTACATCTTCATTGTATCCCCATATAAAAGGAGGAAGCATATTTTTTGCAGGTTTAGCCACTGAGCCATAGAAGGTATCAATAATTCCCTGCTTGTTGATTGCATGGTTAATCGCTTGGCGAACCTTGACATTATCATAGGGAGGTTTTGCTAGGTTAAAAGTCAAATAACCAAGGCTTCCCGCAGGACGTTTAAAGAGCTGTAGGTTGGGATCCTTATCAACGGATGGCAGATCGGTCTGATTTAACCCATCCATTAAATCGATTTCCCCATTCTTAAGGGCTGTCAATCTGGTTGAATTGTCTGGTATTACTTTAAACATTACTTTATCAAGTTTAGGTAAACCCTTAACCCAATAATTTTCGTTTTTCGCTAGAGTAACGGCATCATTTTGTTTCCACTCTTCATATTTGAAAGGTCCAGTCCCAACCGGATGATCCTTAATATTTTCTCCATATTCTTTTAAGGCTGTCGGACTGATAATGCCAAACGTGGTGATGCCCATATTGGGCAAAAACGTCGCACTAGCTGCTGTTAAAGTAAATTGAACCGTTTGAGGATCTATCGCTTTCACCTCTTGGATAACCCCTTTAAAGGTCCGGTTAAAAATGGAAAAATCACCTTGATGTTGTGGGTGGCTCTCATCCATCATCCTGTTAAAATTGTAAACAACTGCGTCTGCATTAAAATCTGTTCCATCATGAAATTTGACATTATCCTGCAGCTTAAAAGTCCAAACCTTGCCGTCATCGCTGATGGACCATTCTTTTGCCAACTTAGGAACAACCTCAGTCCCTTCTTTTTCATAATCTATCAATGTTTCAAATATATTTTTTGAAATTCTTGAAGACTCAGCGTCTATTAAATTATGCGGATCCAATGTGACTGTATCAGTAGCCCGGCCATAAATTAAAGTTCCTCCACTGGTATCCCCTTTTTTCTTAGAATCTGTAGTATTTGTAGTCCTATTACTGCATCCAGCTATTAAAAGAATCGTTACGATTGTGAAAATCTTCAGCCACTTGACTGTTTGTTTCATATACGAATTCCCCCACTATTTATTTTGCAGCAGAACATTAAGATTCGGTCTTTTATCTTGCCATGGCTGTGCTTCCTCCAGTTGGGAAGCTAATTGGAAAAGTGTAGACTCATCGCCAAAGCGTGCTGCAAATTGTAACCCAATGGGAAGTCCTTCACTGCTCCATCCGAGTGGCAGACTGATAGCCGGCTGACCAGTAGTGTTAAACAGGTTGGTAAACGGTGAGTATGCCATCATTCTTTCCGTCCATTCCTCTGCATTCAGACTCGGATCATTAGCGTCAAGTATTCCTATCGGCCAAGGCAATTGTGCAATAGCTGGGGTCAATAACACATCGTACCTGGTAAAAAATTCGCCGACTATCCTAGAAACAGTATTATTAATCTCAAAAGCTTCCAATAAATCTGAAGCGGTTAATTTCTGTCCATACTGATAGATAGCCCAATTTGAGGCTTCAAGGTTCTTCGCAGAAGGATTCCGATTCAACCCTTCTTTTATCTTATTGACACTATGGCTAAGATTCGCTGACCAAATGCGAAGGGTTGCAAGGAGCTGCTTCTCAGCGTTTATCACTGGTGAAGCCTCAATAAGTTCGTGACCCATATCTTTACATAGTTCAATGGTTTTATAAAGAGCTTGTTTACACTCTTGATCGACCGGAGCGTTGTTCCATGGTTTATCCGTCCAGGCAATTCGCATTCTTTTAGGCTTAATTTGTAACTCGTTAACGTAGGAGCGGTTCGGTTTTTCAATCCAATTTCTTGCCCCTATATCAACTCCACCAATGGAATCAAGGAGTGCCGCGGCATCCCTTACAGTTCGGGTAACCGCAAATTCATTCCCTAACCCGCATAATATTTCACTTCGATGCGGTCCATTTGGAATGCGGCCGCGTGTCGGTTTTAAACCCACAAGCCCATTCACAGCTGCCGGCTGGCGGATTGACCCAGCGCCATCATTTGCATGTGCAACTGGGACAATACCAGCTGCTACCGCAGCAGATGCTCCGCCACTGGAACCCCCCGCACTTAAACTGGGGTTCCATGGATTTCGTGTCGGACCATATACTAATGATTCCGTTGAAAAATTAAAGGCAAATTCCGGAGTGGTTGACGTTCCGATGATAACGAGACCTGCCTGCCGAAATCGTGCCATCAGGTTTGTATCCTGTGGGGTGGTCATTCCTGCACCAAAACGGCTTCCCAGGTGTACCGGAATTCCTTTTGCTTGAGCGCTTGACTCCTTGATTAAAAATGGTACACCTGTAAATGGACCTTCAGGAATACCCGCGTCTATTTCATCCTCGGCCTGTTTTGAAAGAATACTTACAACAGCATTAATGGTTGGATTGATTTTTTCAATTCCCTTCAATGCTGCTTGTTTTAACTCTTTTGGTGTCACTTCCTTTTGTTTGACCAATAATGCAAGGCCGGTTGCATCATATTTTGAATACTCATAAAAGTCCATACTTTCCCACCTCGAAATATATTAATGTATCGCATTCATATTGTGCGAATCAAAAATGACCCCCAGCTCTCTTAACCTGTTGATTTCATTTTCATCAATTCCGAGAACGGATTGCAGAACTTCTTTGTTATGCTCACCTAACTGCGGTTCAATCGGTGTATCCCCGTTCTGCAAACCTATATTTCTATCAAAGAATTTTATTGGCAGGTTAGGAAGTTTCACATCTCCAAGAACTGGATGTTGAACATCGACGACCATGTTTCTTCCTTTTAAATGGGGGTCTTGGATTAAGTCTTTCGTGTTTTTTACCTCACCGGCCGGGATATGCAAATCACTTAAAAACCTTAGCACCTGGTCAGCTGATCTAGTTTTAGCCCAATCTTCAAAAATTTGGTTTAAGTAATCCAGGTTTGCTGCTCTTTTTTCAAGCGATGGTATATCGTCCCCTTCAAACTCCCTAACAATGTCTTCTCTTCCAATTCCTTGATAAACTTTAGTAAAACGGTCATTCCCGGACGCACAGACAATCACCCATTTGTCATCATTCGTTTTAAAGGCTTCCCATGGTGCTCCAAGAGGGTCTTTGTTTCCCCGTGCGGATAAGGATTCGCCGGTCATACTGGTTCGGATTACCGACTCTTCAAGGACAGAGAAGACACTATCCATCATGCTCACTTCGATTCGAGTACCCTTACCCGTTTTATTTCTTTCAATTATGGCACTTAAAATTCCTACCGTTAAGTAAACTCCTGACACTGAATCCGCAACAGCGGGACCTGTCTTTAACGGTTTTCCGCCCTCTAATCCATTCTGGCTCATTAGGCCGCCCATTGCCTGGGCTATTCCATCAATACATGGAAGATGTGAATAAGGACCACCACTTCCAAAACCGTTTAAAGAAGCAAAAATGATTTTTGGATTTACTTTTTTCACCTCTTCGTAGCCAATGCCGAGTTTATCCATGGTACCGGCTACAAAGTTTTCTACAATAACGTCAAATTCTTGTGCTAGATTCAAAAATAGCTGCTTCCCTTCCTCACTTTTCATATTCAATGAGATTGATTTTTTCCCTCTATTAAGCATATAAAAGTATCCGCTTACACCTTCCTTAAAGGGAGGGATAGACCTAGAGCGATCCCCCGCTCCAGGTCTTTCTATCTTTACCACTTCTGCTCCTAAATCCTGAAGCATGAGCGTTGCGAATGGAGCTGAAAACACCCAGCTAAGATCAAGAACTTTAATACCATCTAATGGTTTTGTCATAAGAATATCCTCTCCCCTACCTTTTTATTATTCTTGAATGTCCACTTCATACATATTTTCTGCACCAGTAGGATGTGGGAAATAGCCTTTCACATAATTGGCAGTGACTACAGGCTCTTTCACTTCCACCAATGGAACAGATGGAGCATCATCGTGAGCCAATTTCTGTACCTTCTTATAAATCTCAGCGCGTTCACTTTGATCCATAACCGATTTTGCCTTTAATAAAAGCTCACTCACTTCATCATTTTGATAGAATGTATGATTTTGGGCTGACCCTTTTACGGCATTATTTTTGCTAAGCATCGAATAGAGGAAATTATCAGGATCGCCATTATCACCAACCCAGCCGATTAATCCGATAGAGTGCTCTCCATTTCGAATCTGGTCAATATATGCCGCCCATTCATAAGATACCACTTTAACGTTAATCCCAATTTTTTCAAGACTCGTTTTCATTGCTTCGACCATTTTAGTAGGCTGCTGCATATATATTCGGGAATTAGAAGTGACAGAAAACTCAAGATCAAATCCATTTGGATAACTAGCTTCACTTAAAAGTTTTTTAGCTTTCTCCAAATCGTAATCATAATCTTCCACGTCATTGTTATAGGCCCAGCTTGAAGAAGGCAGCATATTTTTTACAGGTTCAGCGAGTCCATAGAAGAAGGCATCTGCAATGCCCTTTTTATCAATGGCATGATTAATTGCTTGACGAACCTTTACATTATTAAGGGGTTCTTTCAGATTATTAATGGATAAATAACCAACATTTAATGGTGGGCGAAGCATGACTTGTAAGTTTTTATCAGCCTTTACAGAACTTAAATCTGATGGATTCAAGCTAACCATAATATCGATTTCTCCATTTTTCAAAGCCGTCAACCTCGCAGAGTTATCTGGGATGATTTTATAAATCAATTTGTCGAGTTTAGGTAAGCCTTTCTGCCAGTAATCTTCATTTCTTACCAATGTAACGGAATCATTAGGTGTCCACGATTGGAATTTAAAAGGTCCTGTCCCTACAGCGTGTTCATTTATTTTTTCTCCATATTTTTTCAACGCCTCCGGACTAATAATCCCGAATGCATGCATGCCCAAATTTGCTAAAAAATTGGCTTGTGGTTCAGCCAATTTAAATTCAACTGTGTTTGGATCAATTGCTTTAACCTCTTCAATCACACTCCCTTCTCCTTTAAAACCGTTAAACATACCGCGGTATACGGAGAAAGTGGCTTTATATCGTGCTGGATGATTTTTATCCATCATTCTTTCGAAATTATACACAACTGCATCTGCATTAAAATCAGTGCCGTCATGGAATTTAATACCCTCTTGCAGTTTAAATGTCCATGTCTTCCCATCTTCTGAGACTTCCCAATCTTTCGCTAATTTCGGAACCACTTCAGTTGTTTCCTTATCATATTCCACAAGAGTTTCATAGACGTTTTTGGTCACCCTCCATGTTTCAATCTCATTGGCATTTTGGGGGTCCATTGAATAACTATCGGCAGCTCTGCCAAAGATTAACGTTTTTTCACTGCTTTTATTCTTATTACTATCTTGTTTATCCTTATCGGAAGCTGTATTATTGCTGCAGGCTGCTAAGATTAGAGAGATTAAAAAAGTGAGGGTTACCAATATACTGAATCTTTTTTTCATTTTCTTCCCCCTAGTAAATTTGGCATTTTATGATATCTTCAGCCTTGCAATTTTGCTTTAGCATTCTCCAGGAATTCTTCAATTTGTTCCTTTGTTTTCGGATCGTTTCCGATAAATTCAGCAAGTGTGATCCCGCCCTTATACGCGACAAAACTTGGAATTCCCATGACATTAGCTAGAGCACAAATATCCTTCCGCGCATCAGAATCCACTTTATAAAAATCAAATTCTTCATGATTATTTTCAGTAATTTCATCGATAAAAGTATCGATAAACTGGCAATCCGGACACCAATTCGCCGAAAACAACATCACTACCGCTTTATCGCCATTTACGAGAGTTGAGAATTGTTCACTATTTTTAATATTTTCCATCACGATTCACCTCGAATATTAGTAGTTAAAGCGGGCTTTTCCAAACCTAATTTAAATAACTTGTTCGCGTTCTTCCAGTAAAATTTCTCTTTAACAGATGCTTTTAATGGCCATGCTTCTACTTCCTCAATGACATCGTTTATTGGCATTCCTAATGTCAACCAATCTGAACCGAAAACAATTTTATCTTGAATTAATGTGTTTGCGTAATACATAAACATATCCCAGCCTGTATTGGCCTCAGCAATATAGCGCGGTCTGAAGGCTGAGGTATCAACAAACAGGTTTTCATATTTTAAAAGCATGGCAATCATATCAGGTATCCATGGCCAACCACCGTGTCCGGCAATAATTTTGAGATTTTTAAAGTCCATTAGCGGTGCTTCCAAATGGGATGGATGATCAAGGAATACAGAGGTCTCCCGGAAATAATTGATGGAACTATGAATCCAAATCGGTATCCCTAGTTCATCACAAAGGGCATATAATGGGTAATATTTACGATCATCCGCTTTTACACCATGTTCGTATGGTGGAATCACCACGGCCTTAAAGCCCTGCTCCGTTATTGCCTTTCGCACAGTTTTCAAGCTTTCCGTTCCTTTATGTGGATTAAATCCAGCAAATCCAATAAAACGATTAGGATACTGTTTTAATATCTCAGCGACCACTTCATGATCAACAGGTGGTGTTGAACTGTCTCTACCATAATCCATATTGTGAATAGCATGATAAGCAATATTCGCTTTCCTGAGCATATTCAGAAAATTGTCCATTGCAAATTCTTCCTCTAATTTTGCATATACTTGCTGCATAACCACTTCAATGGAATGCAATTCAACTTGCTTAAAAAATTCTTCCTTAGTCCATCCCGCCAGTTGTGCCCATCTAGGACCAAATAACAATCGGTATTCCGTGTTTTTTGGATTCATTTCTTGTGAATCTTCAAACTGTAATTGCGGTAATGTATTCGAACAATCGATAAACAATTGACAATTCCTCCTTTAATCCCATGAATTTCTACAAATCAGTAATTTTTTTCAAAGAGCGGCGTTTTCGTGAGCGATTTTTCCAATGTCCCTGGTTCACACCAAATAATCTCCGGTGTAAGTCTTGCTTCCGTATGGAGTGCATTTTTTATTTTTCTTTCCAGTTCCTCTAAATTCCCTTTGTCAAATTGGCTGCTGTATTCGAGCTTAATTTGAAGCGGCGGTGCAACTCTTGGCGGTGGATTATGAAGGACAATCCTTAATTCTCCTGTGATATCTGGAATAAAATTTGAAACTACTTTTTTAATTGTTGATGGATAAACATTTGCTCCTTTTACAATGAGCATATCATCTGAACGGCCAATGAATTTTACCCTTCTCCCTTTAAACCCGCAGCCGGGACACTCACTGGTAAACACTTGAATGACATCACCGGTTGCATAACGGATTCTTGGAAGCCCTTTTAAATTTAGCTCCGTTGTCACTCGTTCTCCTATTACCCCATCATAAATCTTTAATGGTTCTTTTGTTTCTGGATCGACTAAATCATCGGGGAATAAATTAAGGTCTGGTGCAACACAGTGAATGCCATGATACTCTTCTGAATCACATGAATAGCCTAACTCACCTAAATAATCATAGATTCGGCACCCATATGAATCTTCTATTCTTTTCTTGATTTCAGGTACCCCGACGCCAATTTCACCAACTGTAAAAATGGCCTGAAGTCCAAGTTCACTTACATTCCTCCCAAGATCTGCTGCGCGATCAATTAGATGCTCTGCTAACGAAGGAGTCATCATCGCACCTTTTGGTTTTGTCATCATGGCATATTGTAAAATGGTCTTGCTTCCTGAACGTACATCGACGTCAATAGGTAAAACACCGTGAGAACGAACTCCAAATAATATGGAGGAGGTTGCGTAAATTCCTAGAGCATGGCTGAATAATAGGCGGTCCCCTGCGTCAATCCCTCCATAATTTAGCATGTTCCGGATATAACGATTCAAAAAATTGATGTCTTCCTTTGTAAAGGTATACGTAAATGTTGGATTACCTGATGTGCCGCTTGTTGTTCCAGTAAAAAAGATATCATCTGGAGAACAGCATAAATGTAATCCGAAAGGATGTCCCAATCGATCTATTGATTCTTGTTGGCTAATTCTTTCGGCAACTTTATCCATAAATATCGGTAATTGCTGAAAATTTTCTATTGTCCGAATATCCTCTGGATAGACTCCAGCCTCGTGAAATTTTTTGCGATAAAATTCCGAATTTCTATACACATACTTTAATTGCTTCCGCAGTAAATCTGCCTGAAAAGAACTGATTTCCTCTTCTGTCATTGTGTTAAAAATAGGATTGGTATAGGTTACCTTACGTTCTTTTAACTTGGTAAGCAAAGGTTCACACCCCTTCCAAAAACTTAATTTACCAACTATTTTAATTATTCTATATATTTTGATTATAATAAGACAAACGGTTAGTGGGAAATACCAGTATTTAATAGGCATATAAGCATAGCTTATATCTCCGCATGTATTCTATCTCATTTCCTCCTAATAGCTATTTTTCAATTCAGAAGCTTCATCTTCTAATATTTTTTTATAGGTAACCCTATTTGGACTAGCCTTTGTTAATAACATTGCCCGCTTTGTTTCAAATTTAGAACAGTTAGCTTAAACAAAATTACAATTTAATACCATGCCATTTTTTCAAGTGTTCAGCATGTGTAGGTAAATAGGAATGCGGATCAAAAAGATTGTCATAGTAATCCAAATCTAGATGGTGTGATTGCAAATACATTAGTGAATAGACTGATGGAGTGGTTGCCGGAAATTTTCCGAAAGTGTCATACATATATTGAGCTTGCAATGCAATAATTTCTTTAAATTCTTCATCGTGGACTTGTGCACTGCCGCGAACTTTTTCTGAATTTTTCCAAATACCTTTTGTTTCAGGGTTAAAGGGACCATTCTTTCCAAATTTTCGTTCCACTAGTGCTTCAACAGCATCACGCATAGTTGGGAAATGCGGCGGTGTAAACGAAGTAAATACACCTTCAAGTCCGGTTGGGTTAGGAATGGCCCAACGACTGTCGGTATCATATCGGAAGCCAAGTCCCGGAACGTTGGGGTTCCCACTTGCCCCTAAAACAGTTAAGCGATCAATTCCATCAAACATCCAACCTCCAAGTCCAATTGCTTGCTGCAATAGCATTCCTGAATAGGTTGCTGTCGCTAATTCAGCAGAAAGTTCAGCAAGCGAATATTGATCTAAAAAGCTCAAGGGAACAGGATTATCGACATCCACTATGTGTCTATATTTCACTAATCCTGGAATCTTCCGATTATTAATATCGTCATAGACTGCAAGCCCATTTTGAACATAAAAGCATAAATTTAATAATGTGTGCTGTGCTAAATCTCCAACTGGAAAAGCTAAAAATGTACCCGGCTTATTTGCTACCCAAGAATTATGACCTTCCATATAGGGCTCATAATTTGGAATATGAATTCGGTGTTCAGATATTTTTTCAATTCTCTTTTGATGTGACAATAGCAATTCTTTAGTAGATAGTTTTCCATTTTCAGACCGTTCAACTTCCGGTGCAAAATCACGAGTTCGGAAAATGTACGTTCCAGTATCTTCTGTAAAAAACACTTCCGAAGTATGAAAACCTGCTGCAGACGGATGTGTTCTGCCTGATGCGGAACCTGAATAATTTGAAAGATGTGGTTTATATCGGTCATGTCTGGTAACTGAATGATGCCACCCTGTCACACCACTAACTCCCAATAAAATGAGCAGCTTTTCTAAATTATTTAAGGGGACTGGTTCATGCTTCGATTTATAAGCAAGCGGACCATCAGGAACTTCTGCACCAAGGAAAAACCGTCGGGAACGTCTCCCGAAAAGAGCATCAAGAAGCGGATATTCAGATAGTTCCTTTAGTAAATCATCATTTATTTCTTCTTCAGTGATTTCTATACCCTTTTGTTTTGTTTCTGACATTTTATTATTCCTCCGTATCTTTTTTTAGTAGAAGTGATATCAATCCTCTAATACAATAAATCGTATACATTTCCATTTCGAATATTCCAGTATCTCTTCAACTTTCTTAAATTCAGAGAATAGATCCTGGTCCAATCCATGATCAAAACCACCTAATTATTTTTTCCCTTAATAAACAAAAAAATAGAGACCTCTTGTTTAAAAAGGGGCCTCTATTTGTATAGTGGGCATGAATAATTTAACTTCAGTTAAAGCCAAGTAAACTTATATGACTTGTCTATTATAGTATTTTATTGTGAAAATTTTGTCAATATTATTTATTTTAACTAATGCTATTTTTTATTTGTTATTTCAAAGGTGAAGTGTCAAAAGTGCCTGGACCAAAATAGAATGGGTCCTGGCACTTTATTTCTCTTTAGCCCTAATAATCCCTTAGATTCACTCATTCAATTTAATCTACAAAAACGCCCCAACCGTCAGAATAACCACCGTGTGGTTTACTTAAGTTATTTAATTTATTCTGTATTTTTATTAATTCATTATAATTTAATAGCATTCTTTTAGAGCAACAACATGCCCACTCTTCTGTTTCATCGTCTTGCTCTACGAAACAATTAAAGCCTTCTCCTTTTAATAATTGCGATAATTTTTCACCTGTTTCTTTATCAGGCACGGCAACAAAAAACTCCACTGATTGTTGTTTTTTAAAATCTAGTCCCTCTTTAAATAGACTACGTAAAGCATCTCCATCAGCATCATTTGGAAATTTCATTCGTTTTTCCTCCATTTTCTAGTACATTCGTTGTTGTTATTATAAATCACTTCGTTCTTTTAGACTAACAATGTTGCAGCCATACTAGAAAGTTTTTTAGTCTCATTTTACAATTTTATTATTCTCGGTAAAATATTTAAATATCGCGGGCAACTATCAATCAAATCATTTATTGGGATTTATATCAGGGGATCTGTTTACGGAAAAATCGGCGCCAGACCCCCGATGCGCTAACGCTTTAGCACAGTGGGGGTCTGGCACCCAAACTGTTCGTTTAATCCAATCTATTCAACGCCCGGAAACCATCCAGGTGAATGGATAATTCTCTGCCACAGGGGATCTGGTACATCAAGCACGTGCTGATGATTCTTGTTTATTTTGGTGACAATTTCAGATTCTCTACCTTGTTCCACTTTTTGCACCCACTCAGGATCAATAATCAGTTCACGTGCCAATGCGATTAATGGGACTCCCGTTTCCAATGCATTTAAGGCATCATCTGCTGAATAAATCGAACCGACACCGATGACTGGAACACGGTCACCTCCACGCTCCTGAATGATTTCAAGACGTGAACGTGTATCCTCAACTCCTCGTTTAGGTGTGGACCTGAAATCCATCAATGAAACATGAAGATAATCAAGGTCTTTTTCTGCTAGTGCATCTATTAGTGCTAGTGTATCAGCCATAGTAATTCCAGGTGTTTCAGGTTCTTCAGGGGAAAAACGATATCCAACCAAGAAAGGCTCCTTCGCATATTTTGCAACAACTCTCTTTACTTCATCAACAACCGCCAACGGAAAAGTTAGCCGTTTTTCAAGAGTTCCACCCCATCGGTCTTCACGACGATTAGAATGAGGGGAAAAGAATTGCTGAATCAGGTATCCATTGGCACCATGTATTTCAACTCCATCATAGCCTGCTTCAATTGCGCGTCGAGTGGTTTCTCCAAAATCGCGAATAATAGAGACAATCTCTGTTTCAGTTAATGCACGGGGAACGGGCTTTCCTTCACCTTCTGAAGGAACTGCACTAGCACTTACCACATCACCATCTACTAATTCAGGTGGAACCTGGCGGCCGCCATGGAAGATTTGCAAAATCGCTTTCGCACCCTTCTCTTTAATCGCTGATGCTAGACGGCGCAAACTTGGTATCATTTCATCACGTTCTCCACCAAATTCACCATGAAATCCTTTACCATTCCTGGTCACATAAGTACATGCAGTAATGACCATCCCAGCGCCATTAGAACGTCGTTGATAATACTTGACTTCCGCATCTGAAACGGTCCCGTCAGGATTTGATGAGAAATTTGTCATCGGTGCCATAACAATGCGATTTTTTAATTGAATCCCCTTTCCTAGGGTAAATGATTCAAATAATGGTGCATATTTTATATTCATCATGTCTTTACTCCTCCACCTTGATCATTTATGAAAAAGGCAACAAAAATCATTGCCCACTCTGATAGTTCATCCTATAGTTTACCGTTTCGTTCAAAGCAAATTCCTACAGCATTAAGATGAAAATTACCTTTTTGCATCAAAATTCCTAATTCTGTTTCCACTGATTAGATACTCAGATTTCTTGTTATTCACTTTTGATTTTTTTTTAATAGCTGCTAATTGCGTAGATAATTCTATAAACCACTGCTCATCTTTTGATAGTAAAGCCAAATCGATTAATGATAAAAGCTGACTTTCATTATTAACTGGTAATTCGGGCAGCTTTTCAGCCCGTTTATTAAGGATCCACATCGATTTGCTAATTGCTTCTTCATTGTCACTTTCGATTACCTTTACTTTTACAATTTCTTGAATAGAGTCTACGGTTTCAACATACCCGTGAATCAGTTCTCCATCTCTGGACCTCCCCTGTACCCAATCCCCATTTTCAAATCGATAGTTATTGGCCATCGTCATCTACACCCCTTTAATGTTATAAAAAAAGTTACAGTTTGGTTTTTTCAAAAAGTTCAACACCAATATCGCATCGTACTGTAATAAAATAATATACAGTATAAACAAAAGAAAAAACTAAATCATGGACAATGTTTAATTTTTTCTAAAACAGTACTAAGGGTAATATTCTCTAAATATTTTTCAAAATACAATTCTGCATCATGGAAAATTTGATCCATAACCACCTGGGTATTTGACGATATAACACATTTTTGCTCCGGATCACCTGTACACCAGTTTGGTTTTAGACTTCCGCGTGAAACTGTACGATAAATATCTGCCAATGATACCTCTTGAGAATTACAGTCGAGAATATAGCCACCGCCAATACCTTCTTTTGTCCTAACAAACCCATGGTTGCGCAAACAGCTCATGATCTTGCGAATCCGTGCCGCGTTTGTACATACATTGGTAGCGATTGACTCACTGCTAGCCATATGATCTGGTAAATAAGCTAAATAGACTAAACTATGGACGGCTATCGTAAAATCACTATTCACTTTGATGCTTCCTCCTCAAGAAGATTAATGTAATTTTATTATTTACAGTTTATAAAGTCAACAAAAAACAACTCCTTATTAATAATTCCACTTTAACCTTTAATTATGGCTTTTTATGACTTAGCTTTATGAAAATAAAATTATGTTCCCTTCAAATTGACTCTTACCTTTCTGCGCCTTTTTCCTTCCAAATCAGCATCTGACTGTCTGTTGTTTTTAACAAAGGCTCAGTTAACGAGTGCTGCTGATATTCTTTTTGGACAAAAGGAGACAAACAAAAAATTATCTCAAAATAATTCTGTAATGAAATTGTCATTTTGCTGAGAAGTCCCTGTTATACCTTTCTAGTATATTTAAACTACCAAATCACAGTGGGGAGGTAACAATCATGCTTAAGAAATTCATCGTAGCATTTGTTATTATAGTTTCTTGTGGCTCTTTGTTTGCTAACATGGGTGATAAAGCGGAAGCGGCAGATTATCATACAAAAGCAATTTCGATTGCAAAGTCAAATATTGGGGTACCTTATCAATGGGGCGGGATGTCACCCAGCGGTTTTGATTGTTCAGGTCTTATTAAGTATTCTTATGCAAGGGCTGGAATAACGCTAAACCGAACAGCCGCTCAAATGTTCTATGGAAACGGATATCGTATCTATTCATATATACAACCAGGTGATTTAATGTTCTTTGCTCCAACCAAAGCAAGTAAACCGACACATGTTGCGATGTATATTGGGAATGGTAAAATGATTATGGCCTCTTCATCAAAAGGAGTCATGATTACAAGTACAAACAACCCATATTGGCATCCAAGATACGTTGGAACCAAACGCATTTAAAGACCATCCTAGATGGTCTTTTTCTTATCTATATACTATCTATTTCTGGTATGATCAGTCTCAAAGCTTTTATCTTATTAGTAATACCTTCATCCCGTACTGCCCCCATCATGCATCAAAATAATGGCGCCTGGATGTACATTTCTGAAGACATTATAGGAAATTTGTACAGGAGGCGATTCATGCCAATCAAGCGAATCCACTGACCAGGCAACAACGGAATAATTCATCTCCTTTAGCTTCTCAACTAATTTATTTTATAAAAAGCCATAAGGGGCTCGAAATAATTTGGTTCGATAGCCGCTTAGTTCAGCTAACCTTTTTTCACTAATAGAATTTGACTAAAACTTCATTTTTCCTTTTGGAAGACAACAGATTCCTTATCAGCCTTGATTAGGTGTTTCTACAATGGTACATTTTTTCCCTTCTCCCATTCGGGGGATCTCATCAATTCATTGAACTTTAATCCAGACACGATAAATCCTGCCCCAGTGAAAAAAGCGCCAATGACCTCGACAATCTTCTGGCTGTCGCCTGACACACTTGCCGCTGCAAACACGATAGTCCCAATTAATAAAAGATAGCCCGAAGATCTTGGAAATACCTTACCCCTAATCATCGATACTCCTAACAAGATCATCCCCAAGACAAATAGGAGCGGGCCGAACGTATAAATGGGTTTAGTAACTGCTGTGGTAAAAACATGGTCAACTTCTTCACCTGATGCCTGCGCGATTTCCACAAAAACAATTGCTGTTACGATGATGTTTCCGATGTTTCCTAGAATCATACCCAAAAAACCCAGCAAACCATTTCTCTCCCCTTGAAGTGAATACAATCCGAAAAATGCAAAAACGAGTAGTAAATGGGCAGCAAACACAAGAAAAGTTCCGAAAATGCGTTCAGTTTCTCCAGACATAAGATTTAAAGAATGTGCGCACACCAGGAAGATTCCAGAGAGAATTGAAGTGATACACCCCAAACGAGCAATAGTTTTTTTCATTTTTTACGCTCCTTTAATATTTTATGCAAGAAAACATGACGATTGTAATGGGGATGACTTTATTTTTATAAATGCTCACTAATTTGGGCAGGCAATAGCCATTATATACAACTTGTTCCATAATCGCCCAGCCTTGGGAGTGGTCCTGCAATGATTGGCGCAGATGCTGTCCCATATATAATGAAAGCAATGGCAGTACCCCATGCAATGGTTAGTGGTAAAAGGATGACAAATGTTAAACTAAATAGTTTAACATCCTTCTTTATCTCACTGCGGGAAAAACCAATGAGGTTCCCAATATTTGTTCCTTCGATTTTAAGAAGCCAGATCAGCAGGACAAAGCAACCGATATCAATCAAGGTCCCGTAAACTGTCCACCACCTCCCACTCTCCAAGTATGTTAATGGATGATTCGATAAATTTGTGATCAAAGAAAAAATACCCTGTGATAGAACCGCGAGTATGGTGCGGGAAAATAAAACAGTTAGGATGATTCCATAGCTTTTGTAACGGTACATCATTTACTCACCTTTCATCAAATGGCTTTACTCTGGGTTAAAATTATTTTACTATTTAAAATATAAAGTTCTTTTCAGAAAATGTAAAGGGCATTTTTTCCAAAAAAATACGACACAAGAACCAGGAGGTTATTTTTTGAAAAGAGAACAAAACAAGGAATATACGAGGAAATTACTTATGGAAGCGGCAATGGATCTATTTAAGAAGCAGGAGTATCAAAAAACGAAAATCGAAGAGATTACGAAAGCCGCTGGTGTTAGCAAGCCTACATTTTTCGCCTATTTTAAATCCAAAGAACAAATTTTATATGAATTTGACCTTCAGCAACTAAAGACATTCGAACTTACCATGAAAAGCAAGCTAAGTAACCATGATGAACTTCTCGTCAACTTAAGGAAATCAATTGTACATATGGCAGCCAATCTTCATACTACTTACATGTTTACACAGAATATGATGCATTTAGTAACCATAGATAAGGTCTACAAAACTTTGCTATCTGATATGTTCGGTATATTCCGTGCCGTCACGAAAGGAGTTATTGATTACTGTCAACAAAATAAGATAGTTACCAAGGATATTACATCTGAAGATATTGCAACCGACATCGAAAATATTTATGTTGGTTCACTTGTCAATTGGGTGATATCCAATGGTTCCGGATCCCTTGAGGAACGAATGGATAACTCCTTAGATCACTTTTTACGCGGAATCCTCCACAGGAACGATTCTCATTGCGGACAATAAATCTGGGTGGTAATTGAAAACGGAGAGGTTTGCAGGTGAAGGAGTGTTTGTGTTCTTATAACTTAATTGGGGAATGCCTCTGAATGTGAGGTAACGCTTTACTTCACTTTCAGAGGGCATACCCCGTTTTTTTTACAACTATAGCCCTTTTGTGATTGGCCAAAAGTTTAAAGAATCCTATAAATTAATACTCCTGGCGATATTTTCAATAATCGTTTCTTTCTTTAGCAAATCCAACCTTGCTAGTCTAATTTCTTTATACCATCTTTCTATTGGGAGATCGCCAGCAAACCCAGCACCTCCGTGAATTTGCAAACAATCATCAATGACTTTTGCTGCAGTTTCTGTCGTGAACAACTTCGCCATTTGCGCAGCTATGATGCCATCGTTCTCTCCATTATCAATTTTATTAGCTGCATCATGAACCATTAGTCTAGCTGCTTTCAGATTCATAAACCCATTCGCGATCATCGTGCGAATACTTGGAAACTCAGATAAGGTTTTTCCTCTTGTTATTCGCATTTGCGCGTATTCCTGTGCATAATTGAGTGCTTTAATAGAAATGCCTAAACACCGTGCACTTAATAGAATTTGTGTTTCTGCTAACCACTTTTTCATTAAGCTGGCTCCTTCACCAACTTTACCAATTCTTCTTATATCCTTGATTTTAAAATCCTTAAATGTAAGGGTGCAGGTTTTTTGGACATCGATTAGCATCGTATCCTTCTTCGTAAATGGATCATCTAGCTCAAGAATAAATATCGTTGGTTTTTGTGTTTCGTTCCCTTCCTGGCAGTTTACAAGGATCACCCCAAAACCCGATTGATCTATTTTTTGAATATATGACTTATGACCATTTATAATCCAATCGTCCCCACTCCTTACCGCATGACAAGTAATTTTCTCAATCTGGTTATCTTCATGTTCTTCCCAAAGGGCGATAAAACAACCTTCACCTTCGATAACAGCGGGTTTTACGTACTTCTCTATCTGTCTCGGAGAACATTTTTCCAGGAAGCTTGGCAGTTCGGCACTAAAGCCATCGACTGCCGGATGATAAAGACCAAGTCGGTGTTGGGCAGCTTCCTCATAAACCACAGTCCTTGTATATAATGATAAGTCGGCGCCTCCCCATTCTTTCTTTGCTCCTAATGCATACAAACCTATTTCCTTTGCCTTAGCTTGTATTGATGCAACCTCTATTTCTGATAACTCTTTTAGGTAACCCATTTGCGATTGTTCTGCAGTTAAAACATTCTCTTTAACGAATGATTTTACAGAATCTTTTAAGATTGATAATTCTCTATCCATAAGTACCTCTTTCATGATATACCCTCCCTTTTACTTCATATTAAGTAAATTCAATTTTTTAAAGTAAAATTTCTTTTCTTTGTGCCCTCATTGCCTGTTTCATCAAATTTTCAATACCTCCACTTAACTTGCTAAATCGCTCATCCTTTGCTTCTCCGATTTTCCAACGATAATAAATTTGTTGAAGAATGACAGCAATTTTATAAAAAGCGAAGCTCAAATAATAATCAATTTGGCTAACATCTCTTCAACTCTTTTTTGCGTATCTATCCAACATTTCTTTTCGCGATGCAAACCCTGGTGTGTTTGTAACGGAGGTTAAACCGGTTTCAGCTTCCCCCTCTTCTTTCCAATAGGCTAACATCACCGCTAAATCTGTTAATGGATCCCCAATTGTACTTAACTCCCAGTCAAATAAACCCACTATCTCACCAGGATTTTGCGGGGAAAACAACATGTTATTTAACTTAAAATCATTATGGACGATTGTGGGATCAGGTGATTTGGGAATATGATTAGTAAGCCACTTCTCTAGGGTTTCAACTCCATCAATCGCATCGGTTTTACAGTTTTGGTATCTCTTGATCCAACCATGGACTTGTCGACTCAAATAACCCTCTGGATATCCGATTGTATCAAGACCTGCTTCTTTATAATCCACCTCATGTAATTGGTGAAGAGTATCAATGACTGCATCCGAGACGAGTTGACTGGTTCTTGAGTTCTCAGCAAATTCCAAAGGCAAAGAATCATCAATTATAACTCCATCTTTCTTTTCCATAATATAAAAATGTCGATCCATAATATCTGGGTCTTCACAGTAGTGGTATGGCTTAGGTGCAAGGGGGAAAAAACGATTTAACTTAACCAAGATATCAAATTCCCTTTTCATATCATGGGCTTTTGGCGGTACCGGACCAAACGGAGGCCTCCGTAATACTGCCTTCCAATCACCGATACATATTAAATAGGTTAAATTAGAATATCCAGCAGAAAATTGTTCTATATGAAGTGGAGCATTGCTTTCTACCAGCTTTTTACTGCGAAGGTACGTTTCAAGGACCTCCCAGTTTACCTTATCAACTTGATGCTTATTTTGAAATTGCTGCTGGCTCATGTGGAACACCCCTTTCCTGAAATTCTCTTAAGACTTGTTTGGCCACTACCATACGATGAACCTCATCTGCTCCGTCATAAATACGTGCTGCCCTTGCTTCACGATAAAGACCTTCAAGAGGTGTATTTTCCGTTAGACCATAGGTTCCAAGCGTTTGAATTGCCCGATCAATGACATTATTTAATACTTGTGCACCATAAAATTTGATAATGGAGATTTCTTTACGCGAAGGGAAACCTTTATCCATTTTCCATGCCGCTTGTAAGGTTAATAGCCTAGAGGCTTGAATTTCTGCTTCAGAATCAGCAATAAAATTCTGGATGGTTTGCGAATCAGCAAGTGTCTTTTCTCCATCTTTTTTATTTAATGAGTAGTGAAGCATTTCATTTAATGAACGTCGTGCAACTCCTAACCACCTCATCGCATGTGTGATTCTTCCAGGTCCCAGCCGGAGCTGAGCTAATTTAAATCCTTCCCCCCGCTTCCCAAGCATATTTTCTTGGGAGATGCGGCATTCATTAAATCGAACCTCACAGTGTCCGCCTGGATAATGATCACCCAAAACCGGAACTTCACGGATTATTTCAAATCCAGGGTTATCTGTTTCAACGATGAAAAGACTGGTTCGGAGATGTGGTTCTGCCTCTGGGTCTGTTACCACCATAGCTATACAGAAGGCAGAGCCAACCGCACCTGTAGTAAACCACTTATGAGCATTGATAACCCATTCACTTCCATCCTTTACCGCGGTCCCTTGCAGAGTTCTCGGATCTGAACCGGACACTTCCGGCTCAGTCATCCCAAAACATGAACGAATATCTCCATTAGCTAATGGTCTTAGATATTTTTCCTTTTGTTCGGTTGTGGCTGCGTGATATAATATTTCACCATTTCCCGCATCCGGAGCCATCGATCCGAAAATATATGGTCCAATCGGACTTTGTCCAATTACTTCTGAAAGTAATCCAAGTGATACAAACCCATTTCCCATTCTTCCAAACTCCTTTGGAAGATGCGCGGCCCATAAGCCCTTTTCTTTTACGATTTGTTGCAATGGTTTTAATATTTCTGCAGGTAAGCCTCTATGTGGAATCATGTATTTCTCATTTGGGAATACATACTTTTCCATAATTTCATTTGCTTTATCTATCATTTTTTGTTGTTCTTCGTTTTCTATAAAATTAAACATTGCTTCTTCACTCCTTATGAAAGGATATATTTTTTCACATTTCATTATTTCAAATCGTAATAAAAGGGCCTGGCCCTATTTAAAAAGCTCACCCGGGTCAGGCCCCTGTCAGGGTCCTATAATTAGAGATATTAAGTTATTATCATTAATTAGGAAATTTACCAATATACCTTTCTAACAAAGTGATTCATATCAATAAATTCCTTGGGATCGAGGAATTCTCTTTCAGTCCAATTATTCTTAATCCAATCCACTAACTCTGTTGGACTATTAAATATTCTCCGCTTGAATCTGATTTCCTTAGCATATACCTTCCATTTTCTTCATCTAAGGTCACTTCTCTAGTTGATTACGTGACATTTACACCTCCGCTCTTTGTTGATAGAACGTCTTTTTTCTCCGGAATAGCCAAACTCACAATTACTCCCGCTATCAATGCAAGAACTAATGTGGCTCCACGAGATGTCACTATTCCTTCTAGTGGGGTATTGATCCAAATGATGGTACTAATAAAGCCAGTGAGAAGTGCAGCAATTACTCCAGCACCGGACATACGTTTCCAAAAGAATGTTAAAAGAATGGCGGCGGCAAAACTGTTTCCAACACCAGCCCATGCCCAGCCAATAACCACGTAAATTAACGATTTGGACATGAGACCGATGACTAGACCAACTAAACCAACAACCGACACTGAAATACGCGAAATCAGTAAGAGTTGTTTCTCCGTTAAATTCAACCCCATTATCTTGTGTAAAATATCTTCACTTATGGAGGTGGAGACGACTAATAATTGAGAAGAGGCTGTTGACATGATAGCTGCAAGAATACCGGCTAGTAAAATACCAACTAACCAGCCAGGAAGTAATTCAGTCAGCATAAATGGTAATATCATCTCAATGTTATCAACCCCACCAGATCCGTACAAAGTCAACCCTGTAATACCAATTAAAAATGCACCGCCATAAGCTAATACACCCCAAAGTATCGCAGCATTTCTACCGATTTTTGCATCCTTTTCATTTTTTAACGCCATAAATCTTGCACTAATATGTGGCTGCCCTCCCAAATACCCCAATGCCCATGAAAAATTTGTATAAATTAGAAGTCCAACTCCTACCCCTGTTAAGCCACCTGTCCAAGAGGAAGCACCATTTCCAGCATGTACGAGTGCATCACTAATGGATAAGTCCAAAGATCCAATTTTAAACAAGGCAACAATCGGCAAAACAACGAGAGTGACAACCATTAAAATAGCTTGAATGGCATCCGTCCATACAACCGATAAGAATCCTCCTAGACATGAATATACGACGACAACAACTGCTACAACAAGGATGCCTACTATTGGTTTAATCCCCATCGTTTGTTCTAAAGTCTGACCTGTACCGCCAAATTGGGTCCCTACATAAAGAGTAAAGAAAGGAATGATGATTATTGCCCCAATTCCTCTGATAATATTTGCGTGTTTGGGAAATCTAGCTGATAAATAGTCTGGAAGTGTCAGAGCATTATACTTTATTCTCTCCTGCATAAACTTTTTGGCTAAAAATAACCATGAAATAATGATTCCAGCTAACATCCCGACAAATAGCCATATGCTAGAAAGTCCTGTCGAAAATGCAAAACCCGTTGCTCCAAGCAGTAACCAGGCAGAAGCTTCCGTGGACCTTTCTGAAAAAGCCAGGGCCCAACCTGGAATTTTATTACCCCCAAGATGGTAATCATCATATCCCAGCCCTTTGCGACTAAAATAGATTCCTATCCCAATCATTGCCACAAAGTAAATAATTAGTTCAATTAGAACTATCATATCCATACTATACTCGCCCCTTTTCCAATTTATCTTTATCGTTCATAAGACTTTTGATCTAAAAGGTTGGTATTCCTACACTCTAATTATTCATAGTAATCTGAATATTATTTTTAGAATTATTGGCTTTTTGCGAATTAAAATCCAACATTGAGGCTTTTACCATGGGGCATTTATATCAGATGAAACATCTATTTTTTGTTAAAATAGATGTTTCATCTTGATTGATTATAGTTTGTTCCAATTGGCCGGATATAAAGAAAATAGAAAGGTTCCTTGGGAAACAGCCTCATAAACGATGGAAGTCCCCTTTTCTATAAAAAATGAATCTCCCTCCTTTCCTACCATGATTTCTCCATTTGATTCAATTATTATCTCACCTTCGGTTACGTACAATATTTCATCATAACGGACGGTCCAGGGAAATCTACACTTCTCCATCTTTACCATTCCACCGCCAAGTGTAGCAGAAAGTTCATCTGTTACAAACCGAGCGATTTTTGCCGCTCCAGTTCCGATTGTTCCATCTAATGTTTCAAAAAAATAGCCCTTTTCTTCTAATAATTTGACACCCATCATATTCCTCCTTATTTACCAACCGCCATACGCAACCCATCCACCATCGACATTGTAAATGGAACCTGTTACATAACTTGATTCTTCTGAAGCTAGAAATAATACAACGTCTGCCACTTCTTTTGTCGTACCAAAGCGATTTAATGGTGTCCGTCTTTTCACATCGTCATCTCCATACCCACCAGTTTCCTGATCGGTTTCATCCAAGGGCGTTTTAATATAAGCAGGAGCTACACCATTGACACGAATATTTTTTTCTGCCCATTCCACTGCCAAGACCTTCGTTAACCCATTCATAGCAAACTTTGTTGAACTATACGCCGCTCTCATTGGGACGCAGACTTGACCATAAACGGATGTGATATTAATAATGGATCCCCCATTACCCTGCATATATTTAGCTGCTTCTTGGCAGCCAAAAAAGGTACCTGTCAGATTCGTATCAATAACAGTCCGCCAATCTTCTTCACTTAATTCAATGGAAGGGCCAATCCGGTTGACTCCCGCATTATTTACTAGGACATCTACCCCGCCAAACTTTTCCACAGTCTTTTCCATCAGTGAAATGACTGATTGCTTATTAGACATATCTGCAGCAATCGCATATACATCGTATCCCTTTTCTTTAAGTGCTTTAGCCGTCTTATCTGCCCGTTCTTGACTTCTTGAATTAACAATAACTTTAGCACCTTCTTGTGCAAATCGTTCCGCGATTGCCTCACCAATCCCCATACTTGAGCCAGTTACAATACAAACCTTATCTTTTAAACGCAATTTGATCACACTCCGGTTTATTTTTTAATTAAAGATGGAGACTTGTTTCCGTAATTGTTTCGCCTTCCCAACACTTTCAATTCTTCTTTCTGCAAATAAATCGGCAGCTTTATAGGTTGGTAGATTTTCTGTTTTTGAGATATGAATTAAGTCTGTCATCGTTTCATATATCCGATTAACAGCATTGATCCCCCTTTGTTCATTAAATCCACCCGGTTTAATTCGATCCGTATCAAAAATAGTTCCACCGGCATTGGCAATATAATCCGGAGCATAAAGGATACCTAATTCATCTAAGAAGTTACCATGCTTCTCTTCCTCTAGCTGGTTATTTGCAGACCCAGCAACAATCGAACATTTTAACTCTCCTATCGAACGATCATTGATAACTTTTCCAAGCGCACATGGGGAATAAATATCAACATCCAATGCATGAATTTTCTCTACAGAAACTATATGTGTGCCAAACTCATCAGCTACTTCTTTAACCCTTTTATTATCAATATCTGCAATCGTGATAATTGCTCTTTCTAGTGAAAGGTATTTAACCAGATGATAACCTACATTTCCAACACCTTGAACCGCAATTCGTACACCTTCAAGACTGTCGGTTCCAAGCTTTTCCTTAGCACAAGCTTTTATCGCTTGATATACGCCTAATGCAGTATAAGGTGATATTTCCCCCGCGCCGCCAAACTCTCTTGGCAGCGTAACGACATAAGGAGTTTCCGAACGGATTGTTTCCATATCTCTTAATGTCGTACCTACATCCTGCCCAGTAATATATAACCCATTTAACCGATTAATAAAGCGTCCGAATGCCCTAAACAAGGCTTCGCTTTTTTGCTTTTTTGGATCCCCAATAATAACTGCCTTTCCACCGCCAAGATCTACTCCAGCAGCAGCATATTTATATGTCATCCCTCTACCAAGTCGTAGAGAATCCTCTATTGCATCCCATTCATTTTGATAGGTCCACATTCTCAAGCCGCCAGTTGCTGGCCCCAATGTTGTATCATGAATACAAACAACACCCTTTAGTCCTGTTTCGTTATCATTAAAAAAGAATAGATTTTCATAATTGTATTTTTCTAAGTATTCATAGATTTTGCCTTCCATGTCTTCACCCCTGAATATATTTTTTAGTTAAGTAGAAATTAAACAATTCTTGCTTTTAGATATGAAAGTACATCACTTTCAACAACCTTTTGCTGCTGATATCTAGTTGTATTCTTTATATTCTGCCACAGCACACCAGAGGTAAAAGGATTTTCAGAGAGTAAGGAAACGAACTCTGGATTTGTTTTCGCAGGTAGTGATTGATAAGTAATTTTCTCTTTGTAAAAATCGTATCCCTGTGCCTTGTTAAAAACGACACACGGACTAAATACATTTATTAAGGAAAAACCATCATGTTGTATCCCCTTAATAATTAAATCTTCCAAATGTTTTATGTCACCAGAAAAACCTTGGCCGATGAAAGTAGCCCCAGATGACCATGCTAAAAGTAGTGGATTAATGGGCTGGTCAAGATTCCCCTCTGGTGAAGTCGATGATTCATACCCCAATGGACTGGTTGGTGATGTTTGACCTTTTGTATTTCCATATACCGAATTATCCATAACAATATAGGTGACAGGCAAATTTCTTCGCGCAGCATGGACCAGATGTCCTACTCCAATTCCATATCCATCACCATCACCACCTGCAGCGATCACCGTTAGTTCCGGTCGAGAGGATTTAATCCCTAATGCAGTAGGTAAAGTTCGACCATGTGTAGTATGGATAGAGTAGCCTCCAAAATAATGGGATATTTTCCCACTACATCCAATCCCTGATACAAGAACTGAATTTTCCGGTCTAATATTTAATTTTGCTAAAGCACTTTGGATTCCCCTTAATACACCAAAGTCTCCACAGCCAGGACACCATGTTGGAGTATTTCCATTGGAGAAATCCTTTGCAGTTAATGTTGCCGACATTTTATCCCCCCTAATTTCTCAGATTACTTGTAACTCCGTTTAAAATGGTTAAAATCCCTTCACTGAATTCTTTATCTGTATAGTGTTCACCATCAAATCTTAAAAGAGAATAGACCTCTTTATCCTTTAACCCAGGCTCTAAAATTTTTCTAATTTGTGCTTTGGCATTATACTCTGCCACAATCCTTCTTTTAGAATTTTTCAATGCTGATATTAATTCTTCCATAGGTAATGGTGCAAGTTGCCGTATTAGCAAACCTTGATAAACACCAGGATTATCCTTAACAAAGTTTTCGATTAATTCTCCCATTGCACCTGTTCCAATGATGGTAATTGGAGCTATTTCATCGCCTATTCTTGTTAATGGTCTATCATATTGGATGGAGTTAGCCTTATTTAACCTCCTGATATGCAAAGTACTTCTAACTTTTTTAAAATCGGGTTCCATTAGGCCTCTTTCATCATGCTCGTCACCACTGGCAACATAGGCTCCACCTTTTACTCCCGGAACTGTTCGAAGAGGAGGCGAACTGCCTATAGCTTCAAATCTTTTATAAGTACCTTCAAATGGTGATTCTAAAATAGTTGGTCCTCGGTCGATTTCAACGGACCTGATAGCGCTTTCAATT
The DNA here is from genome assembly GCF_044762155.1 of Neobacillus sp. NPDC097160. Taxonomy (NCBI): domain Bacteria; kingdom Bacillati; phylum Bacillota; class Bacilli; order Caryophanales; family Bacillaceae; genus Neobacillus; species Neobacillus sp. NPDC097160. The sequence goes on from NZ_JBIWDU010000007.1 coordinate 101,772, forward strand.
TTTTCCCATGGAATGGATATTTTTCTAAGAGCAAGATCTAAATCTAATGCAATAATCACGGGGCATTGATAATATTCTGAGAGGTTGAGTGCTTCTTGTATTGTGACGATACAATCTAAAACACTTGTTGGGGTGAGTAGGATACGGGCAAATTCCCCGTGTCCAGCATTCATAAGGTGTAATAAATCACTTTGTTCGGTTTTGGTTGGCATTCCTGTTGAAGGTCCACCGCGCTGATTATCTACTAACACCAGTGGAATTTCAGTTGCCGCTGCATAACCCAATCCCTCGGTCATTAACGCTAATCCAGGTCCACTGGTTGCCACAAAAGTACGTTTACCGGCGTAGCTGCATCCTAATGCAGCATGGATTGCTGCAATCTCATCCTCTACTTGAAAGGTTCCTCCACCTAAAGGCGGCAGCCACTTTGAAAAGTTTTCTAATATTTCGGAAGCTGGAGTTATGGGGTATCCATAATAATATCTTACATCCCCTGCAATTGCACCGAGACATAAGGCATCATTTCCAGAAATTGTTGCATTTTCAATCCCAAGGTCAATCAATGGAGATTCTGATAAAACCGTTAATCCCAATTGATAACCTGCTTCAAATAAATCGGTATTTTTCCCCTTTTTAAATTTCATTTCCACTTCAGTCTTTACCAGATGATACGGAATACCTAGGTGGCCACAAATAATGCCTAAAGACCAAACGTTAAATCCAAGTTTTGGAGGATTTCCTTGATGCTCGCTTGGTATACTCTTAACATTATCAGGACCAAATACCATCGACTTATCTTTTAACCTGGATAAATAACGATCTACACCTTCATCGGTCCAAACAACGGCCAAATCGATTTCTTCCATTCTAGGTGGGGATTCAGTTACGAACTTATCGGCAATATAAATCTCAAAAGAAGTATTTCCACCACGGATGATGGTTGAAAAATCTCGCCAATTTCGATGAGTATACCCAAGAGATTCAATGACTTTTGAAAGGATTTCACCGGCAGTTTCAATGCCCTGCCCCGTTAATCCAAATAGTGCTATACTTTTCAAAAAATTCCCTCCTTTTGTAAAGATAATATCTAGCGTTGATATATAATATCTGATATATTAGATATTAATACCAATAATTTTAATTGTCAATAATTTCTGAATATAAAATATATTTTTGTATATGGAGGGAATGAATATGATAAATGCAGCTTTCGATAACCGTAATTTAAATGAAAAAATTTATTACTTTTTAAGGAATAAAATTGTAAATAATGAATTACCGCCCGGAACCAGAATCGATTATAATGAAATCGCTAACGAGTTGGGTGTCAGTAAAACTCCTGTGAGAGATGCATTACAACTACTATCACAAGATGGTTTAGTGGATGTAAAAAGCAGGTCCGGCACATTTGTTAGTCAACCAAATGTAAAAGATATCGAGGAAATATATGAAGTTAGAAAAGCACTTGAAAGGCAAGCAATAAAATTATCAATGACAAATATGCCACGCCAAATGTTAGAAAAGATTTATCAAAATGTCTTGGATGTGGATCACGATATCGATACGGGAGACTTCAACTCCTTTTTTCAGTCCGATAGAAATCTTCACAAAACCTTTATTACCTATTCAGGAAACAGCCGCTTAATAAAGATGATGGAATCACTTGAAGCTCAAATTAGCTGGATTGGTGTCATGATTGCACACTCCCAGGAAAGACCACGACAAGCAAATAACGAGCACAAAGAAATTCTAAATGCACTTTTACAATCAGATGTCCTATTAGCACAAAATCTTATGGAAGAACACATCGAAACCATTAAGCAAATGACATTGATGGATTTTAGATAAAAAAATATTATGGGATCAGTTAGTTATTGATTTATTATCAACTTTTGTCTTTAAAAAAGTGCCTGATCCCCTGTACGTTAATACAACAATAACACGACGGGGGTCAGGCACCAAAACCAGAGGGCGACCTAGAAATTCATATTGACAATGAGATTTTCCAATGTAAACAAGGGGATTTTGTTCACGTTGAACCCAAAAAAGTTCACTATTTAATAAATAAGGGAAATACAGTCTTTAATGCAGCTTTTATGCTAGCACCTTATCAAGAAAAAGATAAGGTTGAAGTAGAATACAAGCCATACGGTAAATAACAGGAAAAATAGTCTAGCCCCTATCAGCCTTTACTATTTTTAGATTTTATATTATTTCTCTTTTGTTGAGTTTTCAAATCAAGGATCCCTGACCAATACTCTCTTTAAATGCCTCGTGGTTCATTATTTCTACTTTCTCTTCTGTTGGAAGTGGGTCACCTTTTTCATTTCTGTAGTAAGCACTTTCTAAGGTTACCCTGCTTGTCTTTTCCTCCGTGGCTCTTATGAATACATTATCTAATTGGCTTCGTAATTTAATACTATAGACCACAGGAAATGAGCGAACCACTTCTTCATTTTTATGAGCTGTTAAACAAATGAGCTGTATTTGATTTCGTTTGGCAATTTCAAAGATTGGTTGGATGATGTGTTGGGAAGACGCTTTTCCAAAAGGATTATCCGCTATGATAACCTTCCACGGGTTTCCAAATTCCTTATTTTGTGTACGAATGTAATTAATGAGTATCATAAATAAGGTCATATAAACGGTAGTCTTTTCTCCACCAGACCAGTGAGCTACCTCTTTCCAATCCTCCAAGCCAATTCTGCCTTCTTTCATTTCTTCGTAATTTCTTGGTTTGATGACTGGGATTTTCGCATTTTTAATTGGAGATAACACATTTAATAGCTGCACGATAGAAAAGGATTGATTAGCATAATCCCTCTCTTTATCTGTCCCGTCTTCTTTGCCTGTTTCTTTCATTTTGTTCATTTCATTAATAACATACTCTAAATAATTCCATAACTTGTATTCGCCTTGTTCTCCCCAATGTGTCCATTCGAAATCCAGCATTTTTCTTTCTTTGCCACGAATCTCCACTTTGCTGTAGCTTGGGATTTCTTTTACCCCTTCGTAGACTATTTCAGCTTTGCGGATACATTCTTGAATAAGGAAGCTTTTGTTCTTTTCACTTTCTTCCAGCTCCCGTTAATAGGTGTCCTTCATTTCGTGGATTGCCTGGTAAATGGTATTGAATTCGGTTTCAACATAATTGTAATCATAAATTCGATTGTTATGGAGTATCGTTTCGATACGCAAGGCAAGCATTTTTAATGTCTCTTGGGAGCGGTTGGCGTTACGTATATAATCTTCAAAGGTTTCTTTTGTTTCCAGCTTTTTAGTTTCGTATGTTTCTTTTAAAGTCTTTATTTCATCTGCCAAGTTTTTGCAATAGGAAATAGGGCTTTTTAGTAAGGCCTCTATCTTTGCAGCCGGTAATGACACGGCTTTCGCTTCTTCCATTGCAATAACAACATTTTCATGTGATTTGGAAAATCAAAAAAACATGGAGATGGGAATCGGTGTGTGCCCTCCGCTGCATCACCGTTTTAGCACACTGGGGGTTGGGCACTTAAATTTTCCGCTATTTTGCATGCCGTTATTTGCATTCATTTGGTAAATAAAAACCGCCAATTTTGTCTGGCTGTTTGAATGGGGATTTCAATTGAAGCGGTAATTGATGTTATACATATGAGGAGTTGGTTCTACCTATTTAATAAACCTAATGGATATTGTTATTATTGTTTTCCCTACTTTTTTTCAATTATTCCTAATACAATTATTAAATTTTTAGTGCTGGTTGAGTAGATGCTAGGATAGTCCCATTGTTTTTTGAACCCTTAAGATACTTTTCTTATTATTCCATGTCTCATCTTTTAATATTTCAATGCTGTCTTCTTGGTTTTTTAATTGCTCTTTTATTTCGCTAAAGTCTTTAGCGTTTTGAAGTTTCATTTCACTTAATTCGGCCTTTTGAAATTCTTGTCCCGTCCTCAATGCGCTTAGAATTCTACCATGCTCTTTTAAGGTTTCACTGTGCTCTTTCAACGTACCTTCTAAACGATCTAGCTTATTATTCATTTGCTGTAATAGGGTAAAAATCTGCTTCTCCATTTAATTCACCTCCGTTTCATTGCCTATATTATATCACTATATATCAATTTCCGGACTATCTAAAATAAAAATTGTCGAAAGAGACAAAAGGTAACAGTTGGTACTTATCCATAAAAGCACTTTCATTTCTTCTATATAAATAAGATTACATAAAGCATTAAAAAAAGGAGGAATGGCTCCTCGGATTTTAATTGCAATAAATGTCAGGCTGAATTCTAAAGTATATAATAGTACCCATAGAAACAGAATTCATTGTACAATGATTTTAATGAATTGGAGGTAGTAAAATGAAAAAAGTGATTATTTATTCTCAAGAGACGTGCCCGCCATGCCATAAGGAAAAAATTTGGTTAAAAGAAAATGGGATTGAGTTTGAAGAAAGAGACATACGGAAAAACGATCAATATCTGCAAGAACTTATTGAACTGGGTGCTGCTGCTACGCCAGCAACCATTATCAAAGACGATGATAGCGAAGAAGTTATCCTGGGATTTGATCAGGCTAAATTGGCCCAAATATTAGGGGTATAATGTATGACAAAAAGCTTGAACTGTTAGAGGTCAGGCTTTCACCATGTGCTTTTAAAAAATCACTTTCTACAACAAATCCCCTGATCAAAGCATCCAAGTAAAGAACTTATCTAGATCACCTTTATATTGGTTAATTTTGTTTTATTTGAAAGATTAAATGGGAAACCAGTGTTCAAAATTCACATTGGTTTCCCTTTTTTCATGACTTTAAGCGATTATTATAATGAACAAGTTGGTCTAGATCAGAAACCATTCTGTGACACGTATTGTAATCCTTTTCACGGCTTTTTTCGACTCTTATTCTTACTTAATGATATCTCATATACTCTTCATAACCTACACCATGAGCACAATGCATCGCCTTTTCCATTTCGCTCGAGCACACTGGGGGTCAGGCACCAGATTAGAGATATTCAAAAGCAACTTAAAGAAAAAGGAATGTCAATGCTGACTGAAGCAGATGAATCAAGTGAAGGACCTGCACATTTTATCGTTGAAGATCCAGACGGGAATCAAATTCTTTTCGATCAACATCGATAAAGATTATACATATCGCAAAAAAAGCCTTCCGCCCCTTATTCGGCAAAAAGGCTTTATTATTTGAAAGGAACTTTTAATACCTATTTCGCATTCTCATCTGGTTGATGAATCCCAAATACATTTCCTTCCGTATCAACATAGTAACCCTGCCATGCCATTCCATGAAGCGCGTATTTCGGCAATGCCACTTTCCCACCATTAGCCAAAATTTTCTGTTCAATAGAATCGTAATCTTCAACACCCATTGTACATGCATAGCCATTCAAAGGCTGGTTTGCTCCTGGAGGAGGACTCTGTCTTTGCATCAATGCTCCGTTAATACCAGGTTCATTTGCATTGCCAGTTACAGCTCCAAAATAGGGCATCCCCGCATAGTCAGTCCAATCTTCAAACTTCCAACCAAATACTTCACCATAAAACGTTTTTGCTCGTTCCATGACATCTACATGAATTTCAAAATGAACTAATCTTCCCATGATATCCACCTACAATTTAATCAAATTTTTTCCACAGTATATAACTTCTACCTAAGGTGTTGTTACACCTACTTCATTATTGAAAAAAAGATAAAATATTATTCATTTTTTGCTCATTACCATCACTACATTTCCTCTTCAATTAGTCTCCAAATAACTTTTCAACGCATTTAAATCTTTTGCACAAGCTTTTTTAAAGATTCCTCCCATCAATTTACCGAAAAATTTAGTCAAACCAGTTAGCCCTTTGATTTCACCATTCAAAGTAACCTCCGTCTGGTCTTCCGATGATGAAGCAACTATGTATGTAAACACAAATTCCCCTTTGCCTGTTGTTCCTTTTGTTCCATCGCAGCGGAGGACAATTTTATTTGGTTCATTAAGTTCGATAACTTCAAAATGTTCACTAGCTTCTTTACCAAACATCTTTCTGGTTTCCTTCCACTGACTTCCCACGTTCAATGGCCCCTCATCTAAACGATGAATTCCAACAAATCCTTGCATCCATTGCTGGGCAGAATCGAGATCTAGTAAACCTTTATATACTTTTTGTTGAGATACATGGATGGTTCTTTTCACTTCAAAATTAATACTCAATCGGTCTCCTCCTCATTACATTTTTTTAAATAGTATATCATATAGCCTTTTATCCTAAGTCCAGCAATTGACACGGATTTGTATTTACCTAAATACTTCAAATGATTTAATTCTTGAAAAAGGATGATTCAGATGAATACAGTACATCAGTCAACATCACCCCCTTACTTAAAGAGAATACAGTGTTATTTTTATTTTGTTTTATTTGAAAGATTAAAAGGGAAACCAGTGTTCAAATTTCACATTGGTTTCCCTTTTTTCATGACTTTAAGCGATTATTATAATGAACAAGTTGGTCTAGATCCGCAACCATTCTGCGACACGTAATATAATCCTTTTCACGGCTTTTTTCGACTCTCATTCTTACTGAATGATGTCTCATATACTCTTCATAACCTACACCATGAGCACAATGCATCGCCTTTTCCATTTCGCTCGTATAACTTAATTGTAAATGATTGATAACAAATCATTCCTTTCAGTTTTTTTCATATGGCGAATTGTTCTTTTACGTAGGTTTCATCTTATCATTGAATTCTAGGTCACACAAAGTCGAAAAAACGGTGTATTTTCCTTTATAAAGGACTGTCATCCAAACTAAAGAAACTATCACTGACATCCTTACCTTTTTAGCCATATCCTTCCATATACTTCATATCCTATACACTTCGCATTAGCTAAGGCTACTCCCTTCACCGTTCGAGACTTACACCGCCTGTACCCGGCTCTGAACATTACAAACATGAGTCAATCAGTGGAAAAATTACTTCTATTATTAAAAGTATTAAAAGAATTTAACATTTCATTTAAAAAGTGATATATCGACAACTTTTTCAAAGTTCCTAGTTTATAATGACTTGAGATTTGGTCGAACAATATAAAAATTATGAGGTGGGAAGCTAATGGAAATTCTACTCTTTATTGGCGCGTATCTCTTGGGTGCACTTGGTATTGTGTACCTGATTTCATTCACTTTTAATCTATTCTCTAAAAAAAGTACTTAATAAAAGGTTCAAACACTTGATGTACATAGTTGTTGTATCGGTGGCAAGAATCGATGTCTGACCCCCAATACCTAACGCTTTAGCGCACTGGGGGTCAGACACCAGATTTAAAAACCGACCTCAATTCACAAAGGTCGGTTGTTAAGGAATTTATTTTATTTTGTTTGAGAAATCTGGTTAACCAATTGGGTTAAAGCCTCGCTGATTGGTGTAATTGGACGGCCCAGAAGCTTCTCAAAATCATTACTTTCAACTTCTAGTGAACCATTTCGAATACTCTCTTGAATTCCTACTACTATCGGAATGACAAAATCCGGTAAACCTATACCTTTCATGATTTCGGCATAAGTCTCATCATTGACTTGTTGTACTGCTATTTCTTTCCTCAGTACAGCACCGAGAGCAGATGCTAATTCTTCTTGCGTTAAAAGAGGCGCAGAAAGTTCATATACTGTATTTTCGTGCCCATTTCCTACCAGCACTGCTGCTGCGGCATCAGCATAATCTTGTTGTAGTGCCCACCCTACTTTACCTGTTCCGGCTGAAGTTACCCATGGAGCACTTGCCAACGCACCTTGAATACTGCCAATTTCGTTTTCCAAATACCAATTGTTGCGCAAGATAGTATATGGAATGCCTGTTTTAATGATTGCTGCTTCTGTCGCAACATGAGGTGGCGCCATTAAATTTGTGCTTTCTGTTGCATTTGCTAAACTTGTATAGGCAATAAATTTAACTCCCGCCCGTTCAGCGGCTGCGACCGCATTTGTATGCTGACGAATTCTTGTTTCATTGTCACCATCAGCAGAAATAATTAATAAACGATCAATCCCAGCAAATGCAGTATCTAAATTTTGCGGAAAGTCAAAGTCCCCTTGGCGAACTTCTACTCCACGAGCTCCTAACCCTCCTGCTTTCTCTGGATTGCGCACACTGATAGCCAATTGATTCGCTGGTACATTTTTTAATAAGCTTTCCACTACTTTTGTTCCCAATTTTCCAGTTGCACCTGTTACTAATATTTTCATTTATTATCCCCCCAATAGTTTTATTGTTTAAGTAAGCTGTAATTAACTTGAATACCTGTAATCATTTTAATTACAAATAATTCATATGTCAACACCTGAAATATCATTTATATATTTTGTTCTTCATTTTAGGAAGGTTGTTTTTTCGTATTTCTAAATTTTTTTTGAGTTACATCCCAAAATGTTGTTTTGCCAGCTCTTTGAATTTCACCTCATCTATTGTCTTCTTAGATACAATTCCATCAGCCCATTGTGTAAATGTAGTATTTGTTAATGTGATATTTCCCTTATTAGTAAGTCGGGTAATTAATGGATTTTTATTAAAGGAAGAATCAGGGTGTTCTTTGATAATCGTTTGGATCTCATTCAAATTCGCTGCATCTGTAATAGGTTTACTAGAATCAAAAACATAACCTATTTTCCATTCTGTATCTTTATTCTTTAATTTCATTTCCAGGACATAGTCTCCCAGTTCATTATTTACTTTTTTAATTCTAAATTCACCATTATTAGATGATATAATTTCACCTGATAAAGGAACAGGTTTTAACGGTAAATTACTTCCGAATCCGGTATCAATTAAATAGGTTTGATCCTCGTGGTTTATAAGGATCGATACATGCGTTCTTCCAAGTTTTATATACTCTTGGGCGGTATGATTGTAAACAACCCCGCTTATTAAGAATGCGTTAAAACCATTTTCTTTTAGGTAGAAATAGAAAAGTGGATTTAACTCGTAGCAAAGCCCCCCTCCATTTCTTTCTAAGATTTTGTTAATTAAGTTGTCCTTTGTGATATCACACGTTTTCTTTTCAATAATATTTAAATTTTCGAAAGGGATATTTTGTGCAGTTTTTTCAAGGACGTCACCTAATTTTTTAAAGGTGATTTTTTCGTTTTCTGGCATGCCTATTCTTTTATGAAAAAGAGAATTTAGCTTTTTCAATACAATACCTCCAAATTTTTTAAATACTCGAAACTCTATATTATTATGATACCTTACGTTACGCCATGTTTGATAATAAAACCTTTTTACTGCGAGTCTTTATCATCAATCATGAAAAGAGTAAAATATAGTGGAAACAGCAATAGGAAAGGAAGATGAAGCAATTATGGAAAAATTAATGTTTATTGAAACCGGGATGGGGATTGATGTGCATGGTCAAAATATTACGTCTGCAGCAGTTCGTGCCGTAAAAAATGCGATTCACTATAATTCGATGCCGGGTATTCGTTCGGTACTCCCTGAAAATAGTTTAGATAATATGAGAGTAAATGTGAAACTCGCCGTTCCTTGTGATAAAGATAAGCTCGATATTGCGGCTGTAAAGGAAGCCTTGCCATATGGGAAGGTTACGGTGGAAGTAATGGATGGAGGAATGAAGACAACAAGCGGGATTGTCCTTGAAGAAAAGGGAGACAAAAATGATCTAATGTACATAGTTGTCGCATCGGTCGAAGTTGGTTATTAAATTTGAACCATATTTCCCTAATATCTAAATTTAATATGATATTTAGTATTTTTATACAGGAAATTAAAATGCTTGGATTAGTCCCCAATCCAAGCATTTTTTCTGTTTTTGAAGCTGGTCCCAAGCGGAGGTACATTTAAAGACTTCAATTGCTTGGACATCCAGTTGTCCTAGAGAAGCTGTATGTGAATCATTTTAAGGTCAAAAATTACTGGGTCCATTAGAATTGCTGTTTTCTGGTGGATATTCCTCTATCTTCTTAGTAAGTGTGCTTACTACCCAGCAATAAAACAATAAAAAACCTTGATATTACAACAAAAATGGCATGCGTTAATTCACATGGCTTTTCGTATTTGTCTTCGTGCACCTCAAAACTTACCTGTCTTCAATTCGGTCAATGCGTTTATCTATGGAAACTGTATCCATAGTCCTATTTATTCCTGAATTGAGCCCGCTTTTTGTGGTTTTATAAACAAGTTCACAATGTACCACATACATTAATATTGAACAACCATAGGCAGGAGGTGAAATTTTATGAGTCATGGGCAATCTTCCTGGGGTGTTTTTGGAATTTTTCTTGGATTTATAACAGGAGCTTTTTGGCTGCTTTTTTCAGTATTGGGGTTCATTTCTGATTTCTTTGGATTACTCGGTCTAGGGAACCTTGGAAATATTTTAAACATTCTTATTGCATTAATTGGCTTCCTTGCTTTTATTATCTTTGGATTATTCGTATTTAAGGAAGCGTGGCGTCGTTGCCGCAAATAAAAGCCGATATAAATAAAAAAATGCTGCGCCTAATTTTTGGCGACAGCATTTTTTATAATTATCTCAATTGAGATTACAATATTTATTCTACTAGTTAAAAAACGAAATTATTTTTTATATCTTCCCTTATGGACACCCAAGCTTATTTTCCAAAAATGATTTACTTAAAAGAAATAAGCAAGATGATAATAAGTGGAACGATAACCACAAGATACCCGATTGGATTGGCAAAATTCAATGTCCAGCCAATGCCAAAGCGTTTTTCCACAAAGATCGACGGGTCGTTTTTATTAAAATAAAACAGTCCGCCTTTCCAATAGTCATCCTCATCCAGATCTGTTATTGTTCCATCTACATGGTCAATTTTCATTTTATCCGCTCGACCGACTTTCAAAGCGAATACAAAATTTCCTATAAATACAATAATTAGGAAAATAAACGGAACCGCAATCATCCAATTATTCGAGATTAGCTCAGGATGAATCATCGACAGCTGGAGAAAACTGAACAACAAGGTGATTAACAGGCTTGTCAGGAACATAAACCAGCTTGAATATTTTCTTAAAGATAGCTGTCGAAGTTTAGATGCTGCCGTACTTGTCGCACTTAATTTAATTCCCGACTTTTTGGTGGCGATATTGATTCCAAGGAACATGAACTGCATAACCAGTAAGACTAAAGCCAGCGAAATGACTGAAAATGGTGTTTTCTCAGTAAAGGCATCTGCTCCATTGATACCCCAGTGGGTTGGAATCGGTTCCGGCAATATACTGTATTGCAGAAATGTATAAATAATTAATCCAATGCTAACGATGATCGGTAATAAAAATACATACCAAGGCAGCATTTCATCCTGCGAACGAACGGATAGATCCATTATTTTTACTTGCTTTAAATCCTCCGTAAACTTTTGTTTTTTCTTTAATTGAAGCGTCTTTCCGTGATAATAAAAATACAATGACATGCTGATTAAAATAATCCCAAATTGGCCAATGGTACCCCATAACACAATGTGCTCTTCAGTTGGATTTTTTGACAGTGCCCAAAATGTATAAATCCCTAAAATGAAAATAGATGTGAAGAAGACGATTAAGGCATAGCTTTTTTTAAAAGCTGCAAGTTTTGGTTCATGGATAAATTGTTCTGGAATCGTTACACCAAACACAACAGTTCGCTTTACTAAAAACGGAATTGCCGTTTGTATGCTCAAAAGAAAAACAGAAATAATCAGAAAAATAAGCAAAGACATTGACGGTTCCCCCCTATTTATTCAATATGTAAAATTACTTAAGTGGTTTTATTTCGTTTATGATTGATGTTACCATTTCCTGAACCTGTTCTTTACTTAAACCCATGACAAGCGCCTCTGCAATGATCGGCTTAAATTCCATGGATACCCTTTGATAAGATATGTTTTGAAGCTTCCCTCTCTCTTCTTGAGAAGAGATGACAGCCCCGGACTTTGGTACAATTCGAATAATCCCCTTTTTTTCTAATTCATGATAACTCTTATTTACCGTATGCATATTCACACCCAAGTCTGCTGCGAATGCCCGAACAGAAGGAAGGGAATCTCCTGATTGCAGCTGACCGCGAGCGATGCCTTCTATAATTTGATTGGTCAATTGGGTGTAAAGGGGAATTTCGGATTCAGATTCAATATGGATAATCATCTTTTGTTCCTCCAATCTGTTCTATCTTTATTATAACAAACTTGTTCTATACTATCTAGAACAGATTTAATTTCTACATCTGAAAAATGCAAAATAAATATTGGCTTAAGCCTAATCTATTTGTAAAAATCCCAACATAAAACTGAAAGAAGCCGTTCCCTTTATTAGGAAACAGCTTCCATGTATCACGAAAAAAATGATTTCATTTAATCAGCTTGTATTGAACGTAAGCATATTGCTTATATATTTATACTAGTTTGGTTACAATTCTATTAGAAATGGAGGAAAGATGATGGGGCGTTTTTTTTCGATCCTAGTAATACTATTTATACTATATGTTTCTGGACCTACTATTAAACAAAAATTCGCAAATTCTGATTATGTAAAGGAAATGAATCAAGTTGAATCTAAACTAAATGATGTCAAAAACAACCCGGAATTACAGACAACCATCGATTCTCTATCTGGTGAGGTTAAACAATTAGTAGAGCAGCTTGGCCTTTTTTTAGATAAACATCCACTCACACAACCAAAAGAAGAAACGGAAGAGCAAAAAAAAATAGCGTTACAAACCCCGGCTGATCAAGTCTTTTTCATTCATAATATTGAGCTCGGTGCCACAAAAGAAGGTATTGAACACGATTTAGGTCAGGCAAACTTGGAAACACTAAATGAATACGGGGCAAAGTGGTATGCCTATCACAATAATTATCAAAACTTTTTTATGGTAATGTACAATAAAAAAAATCAGGCAGCAGGCCTTTACACGAATCAAGATTTAATTGCCTCTAGCAATGGGATTAAGTTAGGAAGTTCGAAAGAAACAGTGCGAGCTGCGCTTGGAGAACCATTGACCGGGATCCAAAAGGGATTAACTATTTTTCAAATACAAGAAAATGCTGATTATGACGTATATCTGCTGGATGCAGTTTATGTTACCATTTTCTATGACAAACATGAAAACAATACAGTAACAGCCATGCAATTAATCAACAAAGACATGGAACAAAAGAAACATGAACTCTACACTAGTGCGAGTCCGGCATTAAAGGAAGGATTTGAATACCAGTTATTCGATTTGACGAATGCGTCCCGCGTTGAACACCTGCTTCCAATTCTATCATGGGATAACCATGTAAAAGAAACTGCCCGAAAGCATAGCACCGATATGGCGGTCAATCAATATTTTGATCACACAAATCTTAAAGGGCAATCACCATTTGATCGAATGAAAGAGGATCATATCATCTTTTATCTGGCTGGGGAGAACCTTGCATATGGTCAGTTTAGCAGCATTTTTGCCCACGAAGGATTAATGAACTCACTTGGTCACAGAGAAAATATACTGCGTAAGGGATATAAATATTTAGGAGTGGGCGTTGCCTTTAATAATCAATCACAACCTTATTATACTGAAAACTTTTATGCTAAATAAGGAAGAACATCGGTGCCTGTCCCAGCTGCACGACCGCTTTAGCACACTAGGGGGCAGGCACCAATTTAAATTATTTCACTTCGCGATAAATATTAACCTCGATACTCTCTCGCAGTTTCCTAAGCTCCGGAACAATTTTCAATACATGCACACTTTGATTATGTAATCCCAAAGCCTCTTCATCCGCCCATTCTTCAAGCATGGTAAGAATCGTAGGATCATTGACCTCTTCATGAAGAGCGTATGATAGGCAGCCATTTTCTTTTCTGGTTTCTGCAACAAGTTCTTTAGCCAGCATTACATAATCTTCAACCCTTACACCTGGTTTTAATTTGCCTTTCGCTACAACTCTAATCATTTTTTACACTTCCTTACATCTCTTACATTATAGGATTATTTCCGTAAATTTTGATTTCAGATAATAGTAAACTCCGTCTTCATCACAGGTGAAATCCGTTACTTCATTCGCGATTTCTTTAATGCGATCGGGTGCGTTTTTCATCGCTACAGGATAATTGACCAGCCTTAACATTGGAAAATCATTGTCACTATCACCAATTGCCAGAGTTTCACTCTCAGACAACCCAAAGCGATGTAACATCTGTTGTACCCCAGTTGCTTTGTTCACGTTCGCAACCATCACCTCGACATTGTGCTCCGAAGAAACAGACATGGTAAAATCAATTTCCTTCTTTAACTGCTCAAGCTCATTTTTCCAGCTATTGATATGTTCTTTTGTCCTAGCAAAAAAATAAAACTTGGAGAATTCATTTGCTTCAATCTGTTCCTTCCAGGCAATGTCTTCTTTAATCGCTTGTTTACGTGACAGCCACTCATTTATACCGACACTTTCCGGCTTAGGGTCTCTTATTTCTGCCTCAACGTACTCTTGATCTTGTTTTAGTGTGATGCGCGCAGTACCATATGGAAAAAGTTCATAGTACACCTTATGTTCTCTCGCTTTTTTAATAACGGTTTCCACCAACTCAAGCGAAAGTGAATGTTTAAAGACAACCTCATCCCCAACATAGCCAGCCATACCATTCGAAGTAACGAAACCATCCACTTGAAAGCCTGATGGTACTAATTCTTCAATTTCACCAAATGCTCTCCCTGTAGCAACAAAAACAAAGATTCCCTGAATTCGTAATACATCAATGATCTCTTTCGTATGAATACTTACCTTATTTTGATGATTTAATATCGTCCCATCCATATCTAAAAAAATCGCCTTTGGTTTAAATTCCACGTTTATTCCCTCCTGACCCCACCACTTTAACGCACCACACAACTGGGGTCAAGCACCAAAGCAAGGTAATAAATCTTATAACCTCAATTTCTCCAGATCAATTACTCTTTTTAGATATTCATATTCCTTTTGCTCGAGAATATCTGCTTCATAGTTGGTTGCAATAAGAACCTGATCCCTGCACTTGGATATTCTCTGAATCATCGGGTGGATTTTTAGACTTGATAGATTCACAAAATCATATAAGTCGTTTAGGCATGCCGGTAATTTGTAGCCCTTATTGCTGCTGGCAATGAGTAACCCACTATCACGCAGTTTTGAGACAATGTTTGAGCGAAAATAGTGCTGACTAATTTTTATATCTCTGATAGCGTTCAAGTTATCCAATATTTCCTGAGTATACACATATTCATCTGGATTTTCTTTCAGATTAAAAAGAAGGAATTTGAGAAAATCTAGGCGAAGCTTTTCATCTTCTTCCTCACTTTTTCGCTGCTTCTCAATATATTGATAGGTAAGATTTACTGCTTGTTTAATGATTACTTCGTCGTATCTAGAGTCATGATTCTCTGTTTTGTATTCAAAAAGAAAATTTTTATAGTCAAGAGGCAAGAGATTAATGGCTGCTATTTTATTTTTGATGATTTGCATAAAGGAGCGGTAATGGTCTGAATGATGTGTTTGATCGTAGCCTTTTGCAAGTGTTCCTGCGATAAGATTCGCCAACTGAAGAAGAAGATTTGACTGATTATTATTGAATCCAAATGTTGAATAATTGAATAAATCGGGAATACTCTTTGTCTTGATGTAATTTTTAAATTCTCGCATAAACAGTTTCGTTCCCTGTTCGTCTGCTACAAGGTCAAGCTGTTCAAACGTTCTATTTAAATCATTATAAACCGTTCTATTTAGATATTTGATAAACGGCGTTTTATCCATGATCCCGAAGTCTTCTCGTATTTTTCTTTTATCTATGACATAAGCATAAACACTAAAAGGTAAACCCTTTAGCACATTTAATAGTTGGATTATCTGATTATCGTTATTGTTGCTTAAGTAGGAATTCATTACTTCGGTTTGAACATATTTTTGGCTAATCTTTTCCATTTCCTGTTCTAGCATTTCTTTGTTTGCGTCTTTTACAAGTATGGATACTATGATAAAGTGGGTTGAAACATCACTTTTATCAAAATCAAAACAATAATCTCCAAATTCATCCATAAAAGCATACTGTATTTCGGCCAATTTCCCCCACCCCACCCATAGAAATGAAATTTTATCTACTATACAATTTCAACAAACTTTCCTCTAAACCTTTAAATAGTTCCATTTTTTCAGAAATGGCGGAAATGTACATATAAAAGTCGTTATAATAAGAATATATAGTGTTTTTATGAGGGGGATAATGTGGAGAAAGAATATCAAGATTTTACCCATGAACTTCCAGATAAAGAAATGGATTTGGAATCCTTTTTCAATGAAGATGAGGCAAAAGAATGGGAATTAGAAAAAGCGCAAAGAAAAAAGAGGAAAAAATTCATCGTAAAAATCGTTAGTTCAATGCTAGTTTTTGCTTTGTTAATTAGCGGATTAGGGATGTGGTTTGATGTTTTTAATATCCCGGCACTTCGCTTTGTCGAAGTGTCAAATCGTCTTTCTAAACAACCGGAAGTTCGGGAATACAAGAAAGCAGTTGTGACTCTAGAATGGGGCGGGGTCAAAGGAACGGGCTTTAATATCGCTTCTGATGGAATAATTGTGACAAACGAACATGTTGTTGAAAATACAAATAGGGTAAACCGCCTTCCCATTTTTCCCACTCTTGTTTACCATCTAGTGGAAGAACTGGGAGGTTATTTGCCTCTATATCAACAATGGCAAGGTCTAGTTCCGGATGTTTTGCGATTACCTTCCCTACAAAGGATTCTCCTGTTCCAAAATGGACAGAAAATCATATTCATTGGGAATCCGTTAGCCTTTACTCAAATAGCCAATGAAGGCAAAATAGTGGGTAAAGTCAGGTTAAATGACTGGGATGTTCCGGTCATGATGATTGAAGCACCGATATATAAAGGGAATAGTGGAAGTCCAGTTCTTAATCAAAATGGAGAAGTGATAGGTATAATTTTTGCCACATTACAAAACCCTGAAATGGAAACAAAAGAAATTATTGGAGCAGCGATCCCCTCTTATTACATTAAGGCAATACTTGAAGAATTGAAGGAATAAACTTGTTCAACAGCGCCTGCCCTTACCAACTATACAGTTATACTGTCCAAAAAGCAGAAGAAATCCTTTCTTCCTGTATCAAAAATTATGTGTACAGGAAAATTGGATCTTTTTGTCTATAAAAACTTTTTTCAATTGGGTTAGATGTTGAAAGCATTTTTGTACTTTTACGATATAGGAGAAATTTATTATATAATCTTACAGAAAAATGGGAAAAATAAAAGGAAGTTGGATAAGGAGGTCGATGAGGGTGAAAGAAATGGAAAATGAAGCCATTGAGGCAAACAAAAAAATGGATGAATTATTTTATGACTCCAAATTCAGTTCCATTAAAGGAGATTCCGAAGTAGATACAGCAAATCTTGAAATCCAAGAGCAATTTTATGGAACTGAAAAAGAAGACCATTCTCTTCCTTTTCATGTTGATACCAACAATCCACCTATAAAAAAGTAAAAAAAAGCCTTTATTGCGCTACTTACAAATGAAGAACATTTTTACTTTTTATGGTCTCACCGAGAAAACATTATTCAAGGAAATCATAAAAGTGTCAGGCACCTACCATAGTTAGCCTTTTCCCAAATAGCCAATGAAGGCAAAATGGTAGGTAAAGTCATGTTAAGTGACTGGGATGTTCCGGTCATGATGATTGAAGCACCGATCTATAAAGGAAATAGTGGAAGTCCAGTACTTAATCAAAATGGAGAAGTGATAGGTGTAATTTTTGCCACATTGCAAAACCCTGAAATGGCAACAAAAGAAATTATTGGAGCGGCGATTCCTTCTTATTACATTAAGGCAATCCTTGAAGAATGAAGGTATAAATTTGTTCAACGGCGCCTGTCCTTACCACTCTATAGATCTATATCACTTAGGACAGGCATCCGTTCATTTAAAATTTGGGCTATTGGCCATTCAACAAAAAAACAACTAGAAAACTGGTTATATTTTATCTCAGTCAAAGCGCTCCAGTCCATACGCTTTTAGGCGGGAGCATTAAGCTTTTCTTACATTATAGAAGAAAATAGTTGTCCGAGTTTTTGAATTCCTTTGACTATTTCTTCCTCATCAGCATAACTGAATGAAAGCCTAAGAAACTCGGTTCCCTCCTGTTGATTGAAAAAAAAGTATTTTCCCGGAACATATGAAACACCCATTGATAGTGCCTGCTCTAACATATGTGAGGTATCAACACCTGGAATTTTCACCCATACAAAATAACCACCCTCCGGGACATACCATGTAATAGGTTCTGGGAAGTATTGTTCTAATGAGTGGATTAACGTATAACACTTTTTCCGGTAAGCTTTTTGCAGACTTGCTAACCGTTTCTCAAAATCGACATTTTCTAAATAGGCTGCCATGGTTGATTGAGCAAACGGATGATCTAAATCCTTTTTAAACCACTCAAAAGCCGAAATAAATTGCGCTATACCTGCTATCCATCCTATCCGCATCCCCGGTGCTACAACCTTAGATAATGAACCAACATAAAAGACTCGGCCATTTGTATCCATTGCTTTTAGTGGCTGCGGGCTTTCATTGAAAGATAATTCTCCGTATGCGTCATCCTCAAGTATGAGAAAATCAAACTCGTCCGCGAGCTCTAATAAATGCTTGCGGCGTGCAGGCACCAACGTTGTACCTGTCGGATTTTGAAAGGTTGGGATGGTATACAAAAAATTGGGAAGGGTAAGACCGCTCTGTTTCCTTTCCGCTAATTGGGCTGCAAATACATCTGTTTGCAGGCCATGTTCATCTATCGGTATTGTTATAATTTGATTCGTGTAATTCTGAAAAATCTCCAAGGCTTCCATATAAGTTGGTGATTCAACTGCAACGACTGCTTTTTCATCGAGAAGTGTGCGGGCAATTAAATCAATCGCCTGACATGCTCCTGCTGTTATAAGGACCTCGTCTTCCTGAACTTTCATACCTCGTTTTTCTAACCTGGCCTGGATCAGTTTCTTTAGTCCTGCCAACCGCGGACTACCAAGATAATGAAGCGGCAGATCCTGTTCTTCTTCAATTAGCAGGTCCGCTGCTTTCTTAATTTCTTCAGCAGGGACAAGAGCCGGTTCAGGATAGCCAGAACTTAAGCGAATACACTCTTCTGGAAGCTTAGCCATCCAGGCACCAGGCGGGGTCTTTTGAAGTGCAACTTTTATATTATCAGGAAAAAAATGTTCAACGTTCACTTGGACCATACACCTTCCCTCCATTTCCTAGTTAATGGCTTTTAAGCTCTCTTCCCTGATGAGCGACAGCAGATCTTCTTTATATTGGGCAAATTCGACTGTCCCTTTAACACTGAAGTCCCTCGGTCTCTCCAAAGCAATTGGAACCTTTTTCTTTAAACGTCCTGGCCTGGATGTCATGACATAAACTGAGTCTGCTAGAAAAATCGATTCCTCGACATCGTGGGTAATAAATAAAATCGTCTTTTTCGACTCATCCCATGCCTTTAACAGCACTTCTTGCATAATATTTCTGGTTTGAGCATCCAAGGCGCCAAATGGCTCATCCATTAATAGAATCTTCGGATCGTTTGCCAGCGCACGTGCGATAGCCACACGTTGTTTCATACCACCTGATAATTGAATCGGGTAATGCTTTTCAAACCCTTCCAATCCAATTAATTGGAGGTAATGTCTTGCCACATCATCACGTTCTTTTTGAGAAATACCCTGTAATTTTAAACCAAACGTGATATTTTCCTTCACGTTTAACCATGGGTACAATGTATAGGCTTGAAATACCATGCCGCGGTCAGGCCCTGGACCATTGATTTTCTGACCATCAAGCAGAACACTCCCTGATGTCGCTTCCTCTAAGCCTGCGACAATCCGTAAAACGGTTGATTTTCCGCATCCGGATGGACCTAAAATGGTGACAAACTCTCCTTCACTTATGGTAAAGGAGGTTTTTTCCAATGCTGTTGTCTCCCCGCTTTTTGTTTTAAAAATTTTTCCGACATCTTTAATTTCTAACTTTGGAGTTCCTCCGAAAGCGGTATTCTTATCGCTAGAATGTATAATATTTTCTACATTTTTTACTGTTGGTGTCACCATTCTTTACAAACCATCCTTTCTCATCCATGAAAACGAAGCACGATAAATGGCTTTAAAGATCATATCTGTCAATAGACCTAGTAAACCAATAATGAGAATCCCGACAATAATTTTATCTGGCTGAAGAAAACGTGACGCCTGCATAATCATATAGCCTAAACCACTGGAAGCCCCGACAATTTCCGCCACCACTAAATACGTCCAAGCCCAGCCAAATGTAATGCGCAGTGTATCAACAATTCCCGGTAAGGATGCCGGCAAAATCACTCTGGTAAAAACTTGAACCTTTTTTGCTCCCAAAGTATAGGAAACATCGATTAAATCATTTTGAACATTTTTCGTTACATCCATAATCATCAATGTTAATTGAAAGAATGTTCCAAGAAATATGACACTCATCTTCTCTGATTCACCAAGACCGATCCATAAAATTAATAATGGAATAAAAGCAGAAGCTGGCATGTAGCGGATAAAACCAATAATAGGTTCAAATGCGCCTTCCATGATTTTTAAGGACCCCATTAAAATACCTAATGGAATGCCAATAAGGGCTGCAACCAAAAATCCGACAAGTACCCGAGAAAAACTAATACCGATATCCGAAAGAAGATCACCATTGGCAAATAAATCACCAGCAGTAGCCAGTACAGCAGTCGGTGTCGGTAAGAATAGCGGATTCACGATTCCACCATAGCTTAACATGGACCAAACAGCTAAAAATAGAATAAATGTAACCAAACCGGCAATCGTATATAACCTTTTTGGGATCTCTTTTTTAGGCGTAAACAATTTAACTATCATTAGATTCACCATTCTTTCAATCTCTTAAAAAAGCCTAACATATGAGGGAGCATAACCGCGCCTCATATGTTAAGCTCACCAAGGAAAAATGTACAAAGTTGGAAACCGTTTTCTTATGCTGCACTTTTCATTTTCTAAGTTGGAATCTATTATTGAAAACTGGAGTTAATAATATCTTCTACTTTCGGTTCTTTCTTAATAATATTTTGCTCTTTGTAGAACTGAATCGCATTTTCTGTTGATTGATAGATTGACCCTTTGTTGCTTTCTGAGCCAAATAACTCTTTATTCTCGTCTTTTGTTAAAAACTTCAATCCGGATTCGGTTGCGACAAATTCTTTTGTATCAATTTTTAATCCTTTTGCCATAATTTTGTCCGCTTCATCTTTATTCTCTTTCCAATATGCCATTGCTTCACTCATTGCCTTCACAAATGCCTTAACATCTTCAGGACGTTTTTTAATTACATCTTCTTTAAAACTAATTGTATCAACAATAATTCCCGGTAAATCCTTGGTTGTCAATAATACTTTCCCATTGGCTTCTGACCCTTTTGATAACCATGGTTCCCAAGTCACAGCGGCATCTACCTTACCAGCCGCAAAGGCAGCACCGGCGTCACCGGCAGACATTTGGATCACTTCCACGTCTTTTTCAGTTAAACCACCCTGTTTTAACGCTGTTAATGCAAGCATGTGGCTCGTTGATCCCACTTCAAATGCTAGTGTTTTTCCTTTTAAGTCTTTCACATCATTAATTCCATTTTTTACAAGAATTCCATCTCCACCATATGAATCATCTAATAACCAAACTACTTGTACGGGAATATCAGATGCAGCCAAGGTTACTTGTACATCCAATGCAGTTGCCATCCCATCTATTTTCCCACTAGCTAAAGCTTGTTTCCGTTCTGCCAACCCTTCCACAATTGAAAGCTCTACATCAATTCCATTCTTTTCGAAAAACCCTTTTTCTTTCGCTAAAAATAACGGTCCATACCCAGTCCATGTAGGCAATGTGACCTTTAATGGCTCGGAAGATTTTTTACCATTTGCATCACTAGATGCTTGATCCTTTCCACAAGCTGCCAGTGCAACTATCAACATAAACGAACACAACATAACTACCCATTTTTTCATGAATAAATACCCCCTATGATCGCTCTGATTTTCGTGAATCTCAATTAGAAACGACGAACATTTCATTTCCTATTTCATCTGCCCTACGGACAGAGGTGATCACCATCTCTGGCGTTACTTCAAATGGCATATTTGCCATATCTTCAATCGTAACAGTTATTTCACCTAGTTCTTTCCATTGGTCATCTGTTAAGCTGCTGATCCCCATTTGCTTTAATGTAAAAGGCAGACCGACTTCCTGATAATAGCTGATTAACGTCTTTACCTCTTCTTCTCCAACGCCTTCCATACAAAGCTGGGCTAAGATTCCAAAGGCAACAATTTCGCCGTGATACGTTTGGTGAATATCAGGGAATATGGTTAGACCTGAATAAATGGCATGTGCCGCTGCAGTCCGGCAGTCATCACCGCCATAACCACTTACACTACCGCTTACTAATATCACCGCATCTATTAGATCCTCTAATTCCTTCGTTAATGTTTTTGTTTGATTAGATGTGACGGCCTCTTGCCCAATTTGAAGCAAGGTATGATATAACTGGCCAGCAATCGCAATCGCTGTCTGATTTATAGCAGTCGGTACTGCTTTTTTTATCGAGCATTTTGTTTCAAACCATTTTGCCAATGTATCACCAATCCCAGCAATCAAATACCGAAATGGTGCATTCAAAATAATATGCGAATCTACTAACACTAATTCAGGTGCTTTTGATTTCCTGCTAATCTCCAGAAATTCCCCTTCATCACTGTAAAGGATGGCAATAGGCGTTGCTACTGCACAGGTAGCCGCTATGGTTGGCATGGCTACAAGTGGTTTATCAAGTTGATAAGCTACGGCTTTCACGGTATCCATCACCTTGCCCCCGCCAACTGCGATCAGCACATCGAAGTTTTCCGAACTTAATTGTTCTACAAGTCTATCAATATTTGTTTCAGATGATTCTCCACCATACCAAAGAGATTGCTTCAACGATATTCCTTGCTCTGATAAACTCTTCCTTAAAGGGCCTTCAACGATTTCCCGGCTAATGTTACCGCCAATTAAGACAGCTCTTTTTCCAAATTTATTTATGTATAAACCTGCATTTGATAATAAACCTGCATTTCGAACATATTGAGCAGGGCCAACTGTTACTTTCATAACCTTTTCCCCCTTCTAGGTGATGTATAAATATAAATAATATTCTATTAATATAAATGTTTGTCTAAATTATGTCAATGTATTATTTTAATTTTCTAAAAACCTATCCCTATGTACAAAAAACACCATCCAATTTGGATGGTGTCTGCACTTTTTAAGATTATTTCAATGCGCTAACTGCATTAATTAATCCTTTGCCGGACTTTTCATCATTTCCTGGTTTGAATACATCTTCAGCAGAGTTTAAAATAATGTGTTTTACTTGGGCAGGATTCAATTTATCTTTCCCGTGTTTGGCGATAATGACACCTGCAAGTGCTGCAACTTTTGGAGCCGCCATGGAAGTCCCCGCTTTATACCCCCAGCCGCCTGGAACTGTTGCCAAGCATAGGTAGGAATTATCCCTTCCCTCTTTTGTTTCAGGATTATAGTTAGGACCTAAATCTCCGCCTGGAGCCATGACATCAATTTTTCCTACTCCATAGTTTGAGTAGTATGCGAGATTTTTTAACTGTCCACCTGCGGAAACTCGAATCATGTTCTGGCTGCTCGGACTTCTATGAGTAGCACCTCTATCATCACCGGAAAGTTTACCCGGGCTGCTTATATCAACGGCGTTATTCCCTGCAGACCCAACAACTGTTACTCCTTTTTTGATGGCATACGTAATCGCTCGATTAAACATTTGCACATCTGCCACAACATCTTTTGTCGCATATTCCGGATCCTGGTACCAATCATAGCCGCCTAATGACATATTGACTACATCGACATTATCATCAGCAGCCGTCATTAATGCCTCCGCGATATTGGCTGTGGATGCTTCACCGGTCGGACCAAAAACACGGTAGGAAGCCACTTTTAGGTCAGGTCCAACCCCCATTGTTCTTCCCTTTGCCGCAATTGAACCCGCTACATGTGTACCATGGCCATTTTCATCCTTCGGATCCGAATAGCCTGGAACAAATGATTTTCCGTATGCATAATTTGCTTTTAAATCTGGATGGGTATAGTCAATGCCTGTATCGATTACGGCAACGACAATATCTTCCCCAGAAACTGGCTTGCCAGTACCCCCAGGAAGGTTCCAAGATTCTCCATTATTTGTTACTTGTTTAATATCCCATTGATGCTGCTCATATAGATCTGATTTTACTGATGAGGTATCTTCATAGGAGAAGGTTGCTTCCACAGATGGTGCCTCAGCATGAATTTTGTTTTCTGCTCCTGCTTCAGACACAATAGAAGACTTTTTCACTTCCTTTAGGAAATTAGGATTGCTGGAGGATACCTCAACAGCTCCTAATTTTTCCAGCCTTTGTTGTACCTGGCCGCCAGCTTTTTTAAGCAGGTCCTCATAACCTGATGGTAATTTTGCCTCATCTTTAAAAACTACTATGTATTTCTTTTCAACCGATTGAGCATGTCCTACACTTGCACCACTTGCAAAAACTGTAGATGCACATAATGTAAGGCTAAGTGCTCCTGCAAAAAATCCTTTTTTAATTGTCATTTTTTGACCTCCTTTATATTTCCTATTTTTCATTATATTGCAAATTGTTAAATGAGCAATCTCCTCTTTTCGACAGCCACAAACAGCATAGCCTACTTTGGAAATGGATAAAATGTATTTTTTTCCAACAGCAAATAACAAAAATAGATAAATATTATTATTATCCCGTAAAAAAAAGAATGGTAGTGCTGCAAATTTTGTCGGAATTCCCATTCTATTTACCTAGCTTCTTATTATCCAACAAATTTTCACCAATGGTTGACCGACGTCTTTGCTTAGATATTATTTAGGGAAAACGCAAAATATATTATGAGTTATCTGCACATAATATATTAAAAAGGTGTGTTTAACATTGGATTTTCCTACAATTAAAACGAATGTTTGGGATGTCATTTTAGCTATACCAATCATATTATTGCTAACCCAATTCTTTAAGGTTATTTTTAAAATACCTAAATGGTTGGTTCCCTCAATAGCACTCATATTAGGGCTGGGAATTTCAATTTTTGTAAGCCACAAACACAATATACTTGCAGGAATTTTTATGGGCTGGTTTTATGGATACGCTGCAATCGGGACGTATGCTTCGTTAAAAACCAACCTTATTACATATAGAAATAAATCAAGCAAAAAGGATTAAATGCATTTTAAATTAACTATAAAATACAGTTATCATTGATAAAATATTAAGGATGAATCGAATGGAAGAGGTAACGTATACAATACTCCGCACAATCATCTCCATCTTAATCTTAATGGTTTGTTCATTATGGTTTGGTAAACAAATCAACGCACATATTAACCTTTATAATTTTGCCTTATCCATAACAATTGGATCATTTATTGCCAACATGGGATTCGATATTAAATTAAACTTTTTCCCTATGCTTTCTGCTTTTTTAACACTCATTTTAATTTTCTTTTTATTTTCTCTACTTTCAGCAAAAAACAGGGTATTCCGCAAATGGTTATCAGGTAGACCCACTGTTATTATTGAAAAGGGAAAGATCCTTGACAAAAATATGAAAAAAATTAGATATACCCTTGATGATTTAAATCAACAGCTTCGAGAATTGGGAATATTTGATATAGTGGAAGTGGAATTTGCCATCTTGGAGGTAAGCGGAAAATTATCTGTCATGAAAAAAACAAAATATCAACATACATTGAAACAAGATTTATACCCTGCCATGCAAAATCAAGATGTAACTATTCCAAAAGAGCTTATCATGAATGGAAAAATGATCGAAAAAAACTTTAACGCCCAGTATTCAAATTCTTGGCTAGTTAACCAATTAAATCTAAGGAAATTAGAGTTAGAAGATGTTCAATATGCCGTCATCACTTCTAAAGGTCATTTATTTATTGATGTATATCATGATCAATTAACCACGGCTATTGATCTTGAATAGCGTTTTTATAAACATAATAAGATTTAACCAAGCAAAAAAAAAGGACTGACCCTGGCCGGTTAGTCCCTGATGTAGTGAATCCTTTGTTTAATCCTATATCCATATTTCTTCCATGAAGCATATGCCTATGAATCTTACTGAATAAGTTTATTCGTGCTACTCCTGCATTTTAACTCTAATTTTCCTACGCCTTTTTCCTTCCATTTCGCCTTCTGATTGTGGGTCATTTTTAATAAAAAAGGACAAGATTAGACCCAGTAACGAAAGAATCGAAACCACCATAAAGGCCACATTAGCTCCATACATATCAGGATAGGAAATTTCCGGGCGTTGCTTCGCTGTTTCTGCTGTTGTGGTCATTACAGTGACAAGAATAGCAGTACCAACTGAGGCTGCAATCATCTTCATCGTATTATCCATGGCGGCACCATGGGGAATTAATCGTTTTGGTAACTGGTTCAATGCGGCTGTTGAAACAGGCATCATGACCATTGAAAGGCCAAACATTCTGATTCCATATAAGACTGTAATGTAGGTCATTGTTGTAGAAGGGCCTAAAATGGTAAAGGCAAACGAAGAAGCTGTCATAATCGTTATGCCGATTATCACTAACCATCTCGCGCCGATTTTATCAAACACTCTACCAATAATAGGTGCCATCAGCCCGCTAATCAGCGCACCAGGTAATAGTGCTAGACCAGCCTCGAATGCGGAAAATCCCCGCATGTGCTGCATAAATAAAGGAATAATCGTTTCTGCCCCAATCAATCCCATAAAGCCAATCATTCCAATGATCATTGCGAACGGGAAGATGGAAAACTTAAAGACGCCAAATTCAAGCATTGGGTGTTTCAATCGTAACTGCCTGGAAATAAACAAAACCAATGACACACTGCCGAGCCCTAATGTTAAAAGCGTAGTAAGGTTTGACCAGCCATAATTTCCGGCACTTGTAAACCCATAAAGCAGCCCTCCGAAGCCTAGTGAGGATAAAATAATCGAAACTACATCGACTTTTGGTTTGGAGACCTCTGTTACATTTTTTAGAGCAAAGAAAGCGACAAGAATATCGATAAGAGCAATTGGCAAAATGATAAAAAACAATACTCTCCATGAAAAATGCAACGTTACCCAGCCCGATAATGCTGGACCTATCGCTGGGGCAAAGGAAATGACAAGGCCGACCAACCCCATTGCTGCGCCGCGCCTATTTACTGGAAAGATCATCAAAAATACCGTAGTCATTAAGGGAAGCATAATCCCAGCACCGCAAGACTGTATGACTCTTCCTACAAGCAGCATTTCAAAATTAGGAGCAATTCCGCCAACAAGTGTACCTGCTGCAAAAATACTCATGGCTGAGATAAATAACTGTCTCGTTGTAAAGCGTTCCAATAAGAATGCACTTATCGGAATCATAATTCCGTTCACCAACATAAAAACCGTTGTCAGCCATTGTGCACTATTGGCGGTTACGTTCATTTCATCCATTATCGGAGGAATTGCTGTGATCATCAGTGTTTGATTTAAAATAGCAATGAAAGTCCCTGCAAGCAGAAGCGCAACAATCGTAGAGTGCTTTTTACTTGATCCTTCCATACATCAATCCCCCATTCTTTTTTTATAAAATGATGTTACACTTCGTCTTTTGCCTTGATAAAAAAAGTACTTTTACAGATTACCTGATTTATCCTTTGAATTCCAATTAATTGATTTCCATATTAACAATCTTATGATGAATCAAAATAGCGTTGGCCGAACAAAAAGGTGCCAGGCACCATCCACTTTTATGAATGGTGCCTGGCACAAGAAAATTCGCCCAGCTTCAAATCACATAGAAAAATAGACCGAACAGATTTTTTCAAACAGCGATCATTTTTTATTTCGAGGTTTTAATTTTATAATTTTTATGATTAACAATTGTTATAAGGGGCTCACCTTTTTCTTTTGAAAAACCGTATTGGACCATCACGGAATTTTCCCTTATAGCAGAAACCTCACCTTCAAGGTTTTTTCCCTCTCGTTTAAAGGAAATAACATCGCCAATTTTAGCCGTGGCCATTCCATCACCTCGCATTTATAATGTCCAAAAAGCGGAAGAAATACATTTATTTTTTCATTATTTTTCAAGCATTAATTTTAAAATAAGTTCATCTGTCTGTCGTGTACCTTCATTCCCTAGTTTGCAGAAGTTTTCAATACTTTTTTCTACATCATCGTGGATGAAGCCGTCAGTAGATTTTATCTCTTGATGGTTCAGCGCCAACAGAGCTGATTGTACAGCGACATTTGAACATGTCGAGACTTTCATGGCACAGCCTGCTTTAGCCCCGTCGCAGATCATTCCAGAAACGTTACCGATTGTATTTTGAATCGCGGCTTTTATTTGCTGAAGACCCCCATTCAGTAAATAAACAATCGCCCCACTCGCACCCATCCCGGCAGCGGTTACTCCGCATAAGGCAGAAAGTCGGCCAAATTTAGATTTGATATGAATGGTGATGAGATGGCTAAGGGCAACCGCTCGAATCATCTTTTCCTCGGAAACTTGCAGCTTTTCTGCCGCTGCGACAACAGGAAGTGTCACGGCAATACCTTGATTTCCACTCCCGGTATTCGCCATCACCGGTAGTGTCGAACCTGCCATTCTGGCATCTGAACCAGCTGCAGCAAGTGACATGGCCACAGTAGCTAAATCATCGGATAGAATTCCTTTTTTTACATTCTCTTTAATTGTTTTTCCTACATTTAGACCATAATCTCCTGAGAGTCCTTCTAATCCAATGATTCGATTTAATTCGATACTCTTTTTTATAAGCGTTAAGTCGTTAAGATCCGCCGTTAAAACCCAATCATAGATTTCATCTATTGTAAGTGCTTCTAATTCCTCTTCATCTGTTTGAATTCCGATATTCTCGCATCCGCCCAGAAACACAGCTTTCCCATCTACTTCAATTAAGGTGATATTACTATGATTATCAGAAATGACCACTTTAGACATCTGCTGATCTGTTTCTACAATGACTTCGATATAAAGTCTTTTCGGTGTATCAGCCTTGCCAGCTTTCACTTTACCGGCTTCAATGAGTTTTAATGCCGACCGTTCATCTTCCGTTGTCAGTCCATCTAAAATTTCTAATCTCTTATTTGGATCTCCTGCCGCCGCTCCAAGGGCAGCTGCAAATTCGAGACCTTTAGCCGACATTCCCGGAATCCCCACGGATTTTGCATTTTTTATTATATTACCACTCGCTTTTACACTAATGGCCTGTATTTGCCCGGTAATTTTACTCTTTGCCGTTGCTGCAGCCATGCAAATAGCTACAGGTTCTGTACAGCCAAGGGCAACAACTAATTCTTTCTCTAAAACAGCCAATATTTTATGTTTGCCCATTTTGTTCCCCCTGCATTTATATTCCTTCTAATATTTTATCATAATAGGCCCATATATTTTTAAAAGTTTTTTACCATAAAAAAGCTTGTAGAGTACCTTCATATTAACTATCCGTGACTGGCACTTTTGTCCTTTTATATTTTGAAAAGAAGGAAAAGGATAATATCCTTATTGGTCTAATACACTTTAAATAGAAAGGAGTGACTCTTTTGTATTATAATGACCGCGTTTTAAAAACCAAACCGTACCTAATCACACGAAGTTTAAATCCCGAAAATCAGGAGACCCCCATTCATTTTCTAGAAATTAGTGAAACACCATTTCCATTGACCTTTCGAAGAAATCACTTTATATATCCCGAGATCTCCATTCAGCCTTACTTTCTTACTATCACTGGTTCAGTAAAAACCCCTGTTACATTACATTACAATCAAATCACCTCCATGCCTTCACGAACCGTGACTGCCTTGGTGGAATGTTCGGGAAACAAGCGTGCTTATTTCGAGCCAAAGGTATTTGGTGAACAATGGACAGAGGGTGCAATTAGCCAAGGAAATTGGAAGGGGGTACCGCTCTCCTATCTCCTTTCCTTGACTGGAATCAACGCCGGAGCACGTGAAATTGTTTTTCTAGGGGGAGACTCCGGAATAAAGAAAGGACAGCATGTTCATTTTGAAAGAAGTCTTCCACTTAAAAAAGCGTTAGATTCCAATGTAATTGTCGCATGGGAACATAATCAGAAAC
Source organism: Neobacillus sp. NPDC097160 (assembly GCF_044762155.1). Classification (NCBI taxonomy): domain Bacteria; kingdom Bacillati; phylum Bacillota; class Bacilli; order Caryophanales; family Bacillaceae; genus Neobacillus; species Neobacillus sp. NPDC097160. The sequence goes on from NZ_JBIWDU010000007.1 coordinate 132,039, forward strand.
CTCTAAATCCAAAGCACGGTTTTCCATTTCGATTAATTGTCCCAGGCTGGTATGGGATGGCATCAGTGAAATGGTTAAAAACGATACGTGTGATTGATGCTCAGTTTTCCGGCCCCTTCCAGACAGATGATTATGTATATTATCCCCGTTTGGATCAGGATAAAGATTCAGTTCCTGTGACTACTAACCATGTCAATTCCGTTATTCAGCAGCCACTTGACCGTCAAATACTTAAACCAGGAAAGCATGAAGTAACGGGCATAGCTTGGACTGGCGAAGGGATTATAACTTCTGTCGAAATCAGTTTGGATAACGGGACCACTTGGAAATCCACATCCCTTCAATACAAACCACATAAATATCAATGGATGAAATGGTCTTACTCCCATGTTTTCGAAAGAAATAACGAATACACCATCAAGGTTCGTGCCTTTGATTCCAATGGCCACTCACAACCCAATCAAGCATACTGGAATCGTAAGGGGTACGGCTATAATGAAATTTCCCAGATTACAATACAAATTGAATAAAGATCTATTATTTTTTTGAAAAATAAGACATGAATAATAGTAAAAGGGCAGTGATTCCATTCATCACCGCCCATTCAAGATTTTATTCTTTCGTTAGATCCAAAGGTTTGCTACTCATTTCCTTTTCTAACTGCGCTACTTTACTATCAATTGTGCTGCGGAAGAAAGAGCTGTGCATCTTTTGTTCTAATCGGTCAAGATAGTTTTCGATGTCCTTAAACTTTGAATAAGATTGAGTAGTGTACGAATCAGATTCTAACACGTGGTTCATTCCAAGGTTAGCTCGAGATACATTTTCTTGGCCCATTAATTCCATACGACGAAGATGCATATCCTTTAATTTGTGTTTCATTTCTTCATGTTTTCGCTCTAATTCTTCCAGCTGTTCGGTTACTTGTGTATGTGAAGCTTTTAGGCGCTGTGCCCTCTCTGAATATTGCTGATGCTCAGCTGCAGCAAATTGATAAAGCTCAGTTTCCCCTGCTTTTAAAGCAATTTCCGCTTGGTGTTTTCTTTTTTCAGCAAATTCCACTGCCAGACTATACTCTCTAGTAAATTCATCCCTTAATTGAGATTGGCGTTCAACCAATTTGCCCACCTTCGCTGCTTCCTGCTCGCATTGGCGGAGGTATTGATTGAGTTTCGCAATCGGATTTTGTTTTTCTTTTTGATGAAGAGTTTCATTTAAATCAGCGACGATGAAATCTTTTATTTTTGTAAATAGGTTTGTCATGTTCCATTTCTCCTTTAAAAATTAATATTTTTTTAATTCATTCCATTGCTTTTCAAAACTAACAAATGGATCCGTTTCATTTTTCGTTGGCGTCTTTTTGTTTTTGTTCCAATTTTTATAAACAAGGTAGAGCACATACGCGGCACCCACGCCAATAAGAGCTGGGATATGGTGGATCGTTGCTGAAAGGACCATTAAGCCGATGATGACTAACCCGATTTTCATGCCTGTTGACTCCGTCTTTAAAAATTGTTTAAAGATGAAATAAAGAATCCCGAGACTAACCAGTAATCCAACCATTGGGCCAATTGTTTTCAGTAATATAATGGCGGCAAGGCCACCAGCTACCAGCAGACCAAATTTTTTCATTTTATTTTCCTCCTTTATTTCGCTAATCAATTTGTTTTCCTTATCTTGATTCCATCTTACCTTTTTTCTATATGTTTCATAATTGCGCTTGAGCTTGATTTTTCTATCGGACTTAAGACTTAGGTAATACCGGACTATCAAAGTAAGCATAGAAATAGGACCAACCTAGATTGGTTAGTCCATGAATTAACAACTATTGAAATCCTTTTCAGATTCCGGTAAGGATGGAAGTGACAATATGCCGTGAATCCCATTGTCCTTCGGAAAAAGCGATAATTGGGTACTTTTTCGGGAAAAGCACGTGTACAATTTCCTCAATAGAGCGTCCTTCCTTGTAGAGGTCTCCCACTTCACCGGACAGATTCTCAAGATAATCTAACTTTTGCTTCAGCATGCTTTTTCCATTTTGTATGTAGCCGGCATGACAGCAATACAGCGATTGAAAATCATAGGTGAGCAGCCTGCGAATGGAATCGATAATGATCGGAATGGATTCGCTGTCCATTATGACCTTTGTCTTCGTAGCAACGAACAAATCTCCAGAAAATAATCGGCCCGTTTCTTCATCAAGAATTGCGACATGGTCATCGGCATGGCCTGGTGTATAGATGACTTTCCATTCTCGACGACGTGATTGAATCATATCTCCAAGTGGTAAGGCATTAAACTCTGACCGCACGCCCCAGGTAATTTGGCGGTATTTCGGATAGGGACAAGCCTCCGCACAAACACTGATCCCCTTTGGATGGACATAGATGGGAACATTGCTTTTTTCCTGAATCCAGGGGGCTAAACCAGAATGATCCTCATGGCTATGCGTTAAGGTCACTAACTCAAAGTTTTGATTTTCATAAAAAGGTATGAGGTCTGCTTCAAGACACTGTGGCCCAGTATCAATTACCATTCCATCTACTAAAAAAGAATAAACCGTTCCTAATTTAAGTCCTGATCGTTGAACATTCCCCTCGACACACATAACGTCCTCATTCATTGACAATTGTATCATGACCGTTCATCTTCACTCCTTTTTCATGGGTTAGATTAAAGGATTACCGCCCTTTGGGTAAGTAGCTAGACAAATAGAAATAATTCACCGTTTCAATTTTTTGAATTATCTATTTAATGGTAAACAAAAATGAATGAATAATCAATCATTTAGTAAGATCCATATTCAAAGCTTGGGTTTGTACGCAAATTACCCCCGATTGATGACCAGGTTCTTTAAGTTTAAAAGAATCCCTCTCTTTTCTATGTAATGAAACTGTAATACTAATCTATCGATTTGATTCATAGAAATAGAAACTAATCAATGATTCACGAGAAATCAACTGGGAGGAATAAAACCATGAAAAAACTAATTGCCATACTAACAATAGCAGCAACACTCTTATTTGCTTCTCCAACCCTTGCTTATACTGTAAAAAGTGGGGACACGATGACAAAGATTGCAAATGAAAATAAGCTAACTTTAGATGAGTTAACTAGACTTAACCCGCAAATCGAAAATATTGATTTGATCCATGTTGGACAAACCGTTTATACAAATAAATCAGAAGAGCATCCTACAAAACCTGAAATAGTAATAGGGTATTCAGAATATGAAATAGATCTGCTTGCTAGATTGGTTAGAGCTGAGGCTCAAAGTGAGCCCTATCAAGGAAAAGTGGCTGTTGCCTGTGTGGTCCTAAATAGAGTGGATAGCCCGTCCTTCCCTAACACGATTAAAGAGGTTATTTATGAAAAGGGGCAATTCCAGCCGGTTCAAAATGGTCAGATCAATAAATCTGCTGATGAGGATTCTATTAAAGCTGTACACGAAGCATTAAATGAGAACCGGAGTGTTGCTGCTGGTTCGTTATATTTCTACAATCCCGCCATCGCTACCAGTCGTTGGCTCGATTCAAGGGCGACAACTCTAGTGATTGGGCGACATGTGTTCAAACAGTAATTTTTTGTATAAAAGAATAAGAAAAACCGGGCAAAAAACCGCCCGGTCCTTGGTTAGAAATTATCTATTACACCCTTGATAATTCTGTATCGAAAATGGATACAACCTTTTTCTTACATGATTCTGGAATTCCAAACAGCTGCGGATGGAAGAGGGCGGCTAGTAACTCAATTCCGTCTACCAATGTGGTACTTGGCCTTGTAAAGTAATCTGCATCTGCAAGATAGACTGCCTTGTTTTTTACTGCAGTCAATTCGCTCCACCCAGGTTTACTTGTAAGCTGATCGATTTCCTGTATCGATCGTTCCACCTGAAAACCGCAAGGCGCAATGACCAATACTTCCGGATCATATTGTTGTACTTTTTCCCAAGGAGTCACTACAGAGTAACCTGCCGGATTGGACAACATATCCACACCACCCGCCAAAGAGATTTGGTCAGGAATCCAATGCCCACAATTATAAATTGGATCTAACCATTCCATAATCATCACTCTTTTCGGTTCTACTTGGTGTTCACGAAGTTTGTCAGTAATTGCACGTACTCTCTTTTGTAAGGAAGCTAAGAAATCAAGGCCAACCTTTTCTTCTCCAAGCTCTGTTGCAATGGTTAGTGCATTCTGATATACATCACGCAGCCTTCGCGGTATTAATGGCACAACTTTTGGTTGCTTTTTAAGAGAGCCAATGGCTCTTTGAACAACAGAGGTGCTAATTTGACATACGTCACATACATCTTGTGTAAATACAAGATCAGGTTCTATCTCTGATAATAATTCCATATCCACATAATATAAACTTTTTCCCATATTAGATGATTCTGTTACAAAAGTTTCAATTTCTGCACTTGAAAGGTTACGTCCCTCGAGATGAGTACGAACAACTTTTGGTTTATCCGATGGACATTCAAACGTGACTCCATTCAGATGTCTTTCTAGTCCCATTTCATAAATCATATTGGTAGCGGCGGGTAAAAACGAGCATACCTTCATTTAGACAACCTCCTCAAGTTAAAGTCTATTATTATTTCATTACCAAAAATTTTAATCTCCAATCAATTGTTCCTACAGCAATTGATTTCTTAACCACAAATACTTACCCATGAATCGATTAGTTATTTTGAGTAGATCTCAGGATAAATGGCTTTTGCAAATTCCTCCAGTCCTTCCGCCAAACGTGGTCCTGGACGATTGACGATTTCGGAATTCACATCATAAACGCGCTTTTCCTTTACCGCAGTTACATCCTTCCAAGCAGTACGGATGTATACTTGTTCCGCTGGATTGTCGATATAATATCCATAGGTGGTGATGATCACTTCGGGGTTAAGCGGGATCACTTTCTCTTCCGTTAATTGCAACCAGCCATCCATATCACCAGCTACATTTTTGGCATGGAGCATTTCAATCATCTCATTCATAAACGTACCTTTACCTGCTGTCCAGAGAGTAGGATCGATTTCTAGCCAGACTATAGGCTGCTCTTTTTCTTGGATATGACTAACTTTCGCTACAATCTCAGCAACCTTAGTCCTCATCTGATTGATTATAGCATCCGCTTTTTCTTTTGTTCCAGTTGCTTGCGCAATCAGCCTAATCGTATCATACACTTCGGCAAATGAATCGGAAGCAGGAATCACGGCAACCGTAATACCTGCATCACGCAGCTGGTCAATCCGGCCGCCAGCCGCTCCGATCATCGTGCTATCTGCAAGGACAAGATCAGGTTTTAAGGAGAGAATCTTCTCCACATTAAACTCTTGTCCTCCAACCCTCTCTTTCCCTTCTACCTCTTTTGGATAGGTATCATAATCACTGACACCGATAATTTCATCCCCTAATCCCAGTGCAAAAGCAATCTCTGTATTGCTGGGTAGCAGCGACACGATTCGCTCCGGTTTCTTATTTATCGTTATTTCAACGTCTGTTGCATCTTTAAAAGTGAAAGGATAAGAGGTTTCTTCTGGCAAATTGTCCTTTACTGAATCATTGGCAGATTGACCTTTCTCTTGAGAAGTAGCTGCCGCCTGTTTTGCGGTATTTGTACCTCCACACGCTGTTAGTAAACCCATTGCTAAAAATAGGGCAAATAGTAATGTATAAAACTTGTTGTTCTTCATCATGATTTCTCTTTTCTCCTATTTTTGTACTAATAACATCTCAACAAAAAAAGCTCATCAATTGTAGATGAGCTAAAGCGGCATAAAGATTGTAAAAATATAGAAATAGATCATTTCTGTTATATGCCGTTTAACTTCTCACCTCCCGAAGACGTAAAACGATGGAGTATAGGTAGGTCTACTGGCTTGTGCGTCATCTTACTTTGAACCCTTCCCAGAACAGTCGCTATTCACGTAGCTGTTCCAGTGGCATGCTCATTTCATCAACACTTACAGTTGCGGGGACAGCTCTGGATTTCACCAGATTCCCTATTAAGTCGAACATCGACACCATATATTCTTCCGAATATTCAATTTTTAAATTTATTTAATAATACCTCATTTTAATAGGAGTAACAAGCAGTTTAATCTATTATTTTACTTTTTTATGGTTTTTTTGGTAATTCCATTCAGAATAATAGAAATGGTCTAATCATATTATTTCTTAATTTTTTTTGATAAAAAGGGCTAGTAAAGTGGCGCATTTCATAGTTTTATCTGTACTCATGACATGATTATTCTCCATGATTGAATTACAAAAAATTCGAACTTCACTTTATGCTAATAGTTATTGACACTAAAGATAAACCATTTCTTAACAGTTAAAATACAATCGTTTTATTATGATGAACAATAATCCTGTCTTCCAGATGCCATTTAACAGCCCGCGCTAATACGCTTCGTTCAATAGAACGACCCATTTTTTTAAGTGTATCGACATCAGAACGGTGATCGACTCGAGCAATGTCCTGTTCAATAATTGGCCCCTCATCCAGATCATTTGTTACAAAATGTGCAGTCGCCCCGATTAATTTCACCCCACGCTCATAAGCGCGTTCATACGGTCTTGCGCCAATAAAGGCAGGTAAGAAGGAATGATGGATGTTGATAATCTTTTTAGGATTAGCTGCAACAAATTTCGGTGTTAGAATTTGCATGTATCGAGCTAAGACAATCACATCAATATCGAATTCTTCAAGAAGATGTAGTTGTTTTTCTTCCACTTGGTCACGAATCTCTTTATTTGCCGGAATATAATAGAAAGGGATATTTAAGCCTTCCACCACATCCCTTGCCGCTTCATGATTACTGATGACTAAAGCAATGTCTGTCATTAAATCGCCGCTTTGCCATTCCCATAAAAGTTCTAACAGACAATGCATTTCCTTCGATAGAAATATCGCGGTTTTTTTCACTTTGTAAACAGGAGTTAACCGCCATTCCATAGAAAACTTCGATGCGATTTCTGTAAATTGTTCTGCCATTTCGTTTTCTTTCTCTTTTAAAAAAGGGCATTCAAACTCAATCCGAATAAAAAATACCCCGCCCTCCGGATTGATGGAATACTGACTGGACTCAATGATATTAGCATCAAAGGAAAATAAAAATTGGGAAATTGCTGAAACAATGCCTGGCTGGTCTGGGCAGCTGACTAATAAACGCCCACGATTTTGATTTCGCATTTTAAATTGTTCAATTTGATCTTTTATAGAGGAGTTCATTTTTTTAAATCCCTTTCCATTAATTAATGAAACCCATTATACATTAGACCAGCCTAGTTTGTTAAGAATTTTCACAAAATTAATAAATTGTAAACTGCGTGAAGAGTCTGTAAATATCAGATAAGGAATATGTCAGAAAATTATTGATACGATTACGTTGTGTTAAGATATGGAAAATCAGCTCTTTTTTCCATTGAATGCTTGTATGATATTACTGTATCAAAATTTCAAGCGATCAAGGAGGAAGACTAATGAAAGATTTTAAGAAATGGTTATTTGCTTTGATGTCTGCAATGATGGTGCTTGGAGCCGCAACTGCATGCTCTAACGCTAGTACTGATCCGAAAGATACAAATACAGAACAAACGGATGATGGTACTCAAACTGATACAGAAGATGGTTCTGAAACGAAAGATAATTCTAGTGAGTCTGGTCAATAAAAATAATTTCGAGAATGAATTTTAAAAAAACCATGATAGTGTTTAACGGGTTTCGTTAATTTTCACAAACATTAACAATGCAAAATTAAAGGACTATCAAAATGTTTGTTTGATAGTCCTTTTTTATTGATTTGGTGCTATTTTTTCAACAATTAATAAGGCCATCCAAGAAGGAAGACCCACACATTTATTTAGTGAAACTATTTTTAATGTCCATTAAATACTTTACAATGACAGCAATACCGCCAACGTAATAAAAAATGACTAGAGTCCAGTTAGTAGGATCCATTGGAGCCATAGCTGCTAGAATGTTCAATGGAAGAACGTAGTATAAAATATCCTTTAAATAATCTAATACAAAAGCTGTATCGAAAGATCCCTTCCCAAATGATTTAAATAGAGAGATAAGAAGATTAATGCTCATTAGTCCAAAAACAGCCCACATTGTATAAAGCATCCAGCCTGAAAGAGTTAAGTTCATTATGATCACCTCCTTTCTACATACTATTCTAGAAACAGTGGACAGGTGAGAATAAAGTAACATCAAAATTAAAAAAATTCTCAAGGCGTGTCATGTACTCTCAGATATGGTCTCCTGCGACTTTTTTCTCCTACTCCAAATAAAACAACTGGAGGAACAATGAGGTTGTAAATTATTTGAACGAACAACAAAAAAATTACATTAACGCCTGCTGGTGAAATTTTATACGGGATGGTAAAAAAGTAATTATCTCTAATAAACGAGACTGAAAACGAGCTTCAAGAGCAAAAGAGAATGATTCAAGGGGACTTAAAGGTGGGTTCTAGTTTAACAATTTTCGAATATATTCTTTCTAGTTCTCCTACCTTAGGCAAAATGCTTAATAAGCCATCCAATTAATCGGATGGCTTATTCTTATCAAATATCCTACCATTGACCACTATTGAATGGCACATGCATCAGCCAATAATTCAACCAGATGCAAAACTTCGGTGTCATTTGCTAAATTACTTCGTTCTACACCCAATCTCATTTGTAAAAGGCAGCCAGGGTTGGAGGATACGATTACCTTTGCTTTTGTATTAGAAACATTTTTCATTTTATGATCTACTATTTCCATAGATTCATCAAAATGGAGGAGATTGTAGATGCCGCCTGATCCGCAGCAATCACTGCTACGTTCCATCTCAACATAAGTAATGCCGGGGATTGAACGAAGAATCTCTCTAGGTTCCTTGCTAACACCTTGAACATTACGTAAATGACATGAATCTTGGTAAGTAACAATTTTATTAATCTCTTTTTTAAAAGGCAATGGACCAAGCTCACCGAGAACTTCCGAGATATCCCGGGACCTCTTAACAAAGGACCTCGCTCTCTCTAGCATTTCTGAATCATCCTTGAATAACTGATCATATTCACGAAGCATCGCACCGCAGCCGCCTGCATTATTAATAACATAAACTGCACCAGTTGACTCGAATGCCTCAATATTAGCACGGGCTAATTCTCTAGCCTCACCCATCAACCCCTGATGTGCGTGTAACGCACCGCAGCAATTTTGCTGTTTTGGTATAACTACCTCGCATCCAACATGTTGAAGCAATTCGATCGTCAACCGATTCATTCTCGACATAACCGCATCCATAATACATCCAGGAAAAAAAGCGACCGACATTTTTTTCCTGCGTTTAGCTGGATATATCTTCCCAAATTTATATCTCTTAAAGGGTGATTCAATTTGCGGGAGCGTTTTTTCAAATTGTCCCATCGACTCAGATAGTTTATTTATTACTCCAATTTTCTGAACTAGCTTATTTACCCCCGTTTTTTGATAAAACCAAAGCGCATTCCCTACCAGCCTGAGTCGCTTTTTATGAGGGAATAGATGAAGAAGGACCGCATTTTGGAACGTGTTACCCCTCTTACCTTCTGCAAGCCGTTCATCTACGCGCTGGGTTGCCATCACCTCTTTGGCTGATTCATATATTTTTCCATAAGGAACATTTACCGGGCAGGCCACTTCACAGGAACGGCAGCCAAGGCATAAATCAATCGACGATGCTAAATCCGTCCGCACATCAATTTTCCCCTCGGCTGCGACCTTAACAAGATTGATTCTACCTCTGGGCGAATGGGATTCTTTCCCCATCGTTTGAAAGGTCGGGCAAACAGGTAGACAATAACCGCATTGAATACACATATTTGCGGCTTCATACGTTTGATTATGTAACATGGAGGCATACTTTTTATCTTCTGTATGACAAAGGAGTTTTTCCATCTAAATTAATACCACCTTTGTTTGGTTAGGCTCCGGAAAAATTTTCCCTGGATTCAGGATATGGTTCGGATCCCATGCCTCTTTAATAAGTTTCATAAAGTGGATCCCTTCTTTCCCCAATTCCATCTCCATATATGGGGCCTTTAACAAGCCAATTCCATGTTCTCCTGATAATGTTCCGCCCAGTTCAACCGCCGCTTCAAAAATCTCACTGATTGCTGCTTCGGCCCTCTTCATTTCCTCGATATTACGTTTATCCGTAATGATATTCGGATGAAGGTTCCCATCACCGGCATGGCCGAAGACAACGAGATTAAGCTGAAATTTTTCACGAATGGCATGGAGCCGCTCAATCATGTTCGGGATTTGACTTCGTGGCACGGTCGCATCCTCAGAAATTTTCGTCGGACCCATTTTAGCAATCGCCGGAGAAACCATTTTTCTCGCATGCCAAATTTTATCGCGTTCCGTTTCATCTTGAGCAACGAGTATGTCCGACGCATGTTGCTTCCTGCAAATCTCGGCACATTTATTGATTTCATCTTCAATTGCCGCTTTATGCCCATCCACTTCAATGATCACAATGGCTTCGGCATCAACAGGGAGGCCACTCTTCGTGTAATTCTCCACTGCCTGGATGCAGGCATTATCCATTAATTCCATCGCACTCGGTAAAATGCCGGAGGATAAAATGTTGGTGATCGCATGCCCTGAATCAATTAATCTGTGAAAAGACGCTAACAATGTTTTTCTGGCCTGTGGCTTAGGAATGAGTCGCAAAATGGCTTCGGTCACAATGCCCAACGTACCTTCAGAGCCAACAATTAATCTTGTTAAGTCATATCCAGTGACATTTTTCACCGTTTTTCCGCCAGTTCGGATTATTTCTCCTGTAGGTGTAACGACTTCTAATCCAATCACATATTCCTTGGTCGTTCCATATTTCAACCCTTTTGGCCCGCTGGAATTCTCAAGCAGGTTGCCCCCAATGGTTGAAACATGGGAACTACTGGGATCCGGTGGATAAAATAAGCCACATTCCTCCGCTTGTTTGTGAATGTCACCTGTGATGACACTTGGCGACACAATAGCAAGTAAATTTTCCTGATCAATGATTAGTTTCTTTGGAAATTGCGACATATCCAGAACAATCCCGCCCTCAACTGGAAGCGGCCCCCCGCTTAAGGAAGTCGCGGCGCCTCTTGGATAGATGGGGATTCTGTGTTCGTTTGCCAGTTTTAAAATCGAGGAAATCTCTTCTTTGTTTTGGGGCTGGACGACAAGGTCGGGTAAATATTCCCCAAAGGAGGCGTCAAAGCTATATGAATACCGATCAGCTAATTGCGTCAAAATGCGCCGCTCGGGAATGATGGATTGAATAGACTGAATGATGGCTTTAACATCCATTTTTATCACTCCAAGTGATTTTTTGAAAAAACTGGGGGTTGTGCATGTATCACTCTACGTCGGGCATTATTATGGTGGTTCATAACGACCATATTAGACTGGAAATCCCCGAGACGGTCGTTATGGCGGGGTTCATAACGACCACAATAGACAGAAAATCCCCGAGACAGGCGTTATGACGGGGTTCATAACGACTATAATAGACTGGAAATCCCCGAGACGGGCGTTATGACGGGGTTCATAACGACCACAAAGCCTTAATATCTCAAATAACGGTCGTTATGAATACCTTAATAGACATGTTCACCAAAATTAGGCCTTTATCGTACTCAAACTCCAGGCAGGTCCCAGCTCAACACGCTGTCCAATCCCTTCCTTAAGGGCTTTTTCGTAAAAATACTTTGCAACGACAATATCGGCTGCGGCAAAACCAACAGACTTAAAAACAGTAATCTCGCTCTCGTCTTCCCTTCCCGCTGCCCGGTTGCCGATAATTTCACCTAATTCAGCATGAATCCGGTCCTCGCTAAATTTCCCTTCTTGTATCGGAATTAGTAAATCTCCTGCCTCTTTGGCTGTGGCATCCCTTGATTCAACCACTACTTTCTGAGCCTGAGAAATCACACATGTTGGCAGCTCACGCATCGATGGTTGATAGGAGCCGATAGCATTGATATGCACACCCGGAGCTACCTCTCCCGTAAAAACTGGAGTGTCTGAACTTGTGGAAGTGACAATGATATCGGCACCATCGATCGCTTCGTCTGGGTTATCAAACACAGAAGCCGTAACTGGAAAAAGTCTTTCAATATGAGCGGCAAACTCCAAAGCCTTCTGTTTACTGCGATTATTTAGTTTCACCCTCTCAATATCCCTTACCGCCAAAATTGCCTGCAATTGTCCCAGAGCCTGTTCCCCGGTTCCAATCATACTGAGAGTCTTTGAATCCGGTCGTGCCAAATACTTTGTGGCCGCACCTGATAATGCCCCGGTTCTCATCACCGTTAAATAGGAAGCTTCCAATAATGCCAACGGCTCGCCAGTTTCAATATCCATAAATAAAACAACCCCATTAATGACCTTTTTGCCTATTTTTCGATTATTTGGAAAGGTACTGACGTATTTCATTCCCAGACAACCAACTTCCTCGGCACTGGCCGGCATAAAAATGGCATTCCCACCAGATTTACTTACGGGGAGAATTGTTCGTAAGGGAGTGTTCGTTCGTGCTGCCGAATACTCCTCTAACCCTACGGCAACCGCATCGATTACCTCAGACATATTTAACAAGTTTTGCTGGTCACTACTACTAAGTATTAACATTGGGTCCTCCTATTTTAACGAATTTTTTTAACGAATTGGGATGAAATTTGCGCTCAACTCAAGCTGGGAAATTAGCCGCTCCTGAAACTTCCACTTTTCTTGTGCTTCTTCTATTTCAACCGGCTCAAAACAGATACGATCACCGGGTTTTCGCTGCGCCAAATAGGGGATATCGACTCCAATTACTACGCCTAATTTTGTGTACCCTCCGGAGGTTCCGCAATCAGCCATATGTACAATCGGCTGGCCGCTTCCCGGAACTTGAATCGTTCCGATTGTAATAAAATCAGAAATAATGTCTGCCCCCTTGATATGCTCCAATTGCGCGCCTTGTAACCTATACCCCATTCGATCAGAATCGTTTGTCACCATGTAAGGGGAATGAATAAACGTTTCTATAGACTGTTCAGTGAACTCCTGATGATGCGGCCCTAAGATGAATTGAATCGGACGTTCTCTTTCAAAATCAGGAAGATCAGTGGGCCGGATTCTTCTCCCGTGCAATTGGGAAAACTGAAACCGCGATGTTCCAATCGGGATTTCATCCCCCGCTTTAAGTGGTCTTCCATCTATCCCGCCATATTCCCCGCGAACATACGTAGACCGGCTGCCCATCACCATCGGGACCTGGACTCCACCGGCAAATGCAATATAAGATCGGGCTCCATATTGACAGCCTACAAAATGTAACTCATCACCTTTTTGGACTTTTAGTGCCTTCCACATTTGAATGGGCTGGCCATTTAGTAAAGGGGTAAGATCTGCCCCAGTTATCGCGATCACGCCGCTCGCATTAAATTGCAGCCGCGGCCCCACCAAGGTCAATTCCAGGGCAGCCTCATTCAGATCATTTCCGACGAGGATATTTGCAAGCCGAAACGAGACAGAATCCATTACACCACTGACGGATACACCGAAAATCCTGTAATGACGTCTCCCTAAGTCCTGAACAGTGGTGAGTAATCCCGGTTTTATAACTGTAACGAATTCCATTCCTGGTCCCACTTTCTTTGCCTTTTTTCGTCCCAGTTTTCAGCCTCGCTTGCCTTTATTGGGACATACTTCACATAGTCTCCGGCCTGGAGCAGGCATGGAGGATCAATGTTTGGATTGAATATATCCATCGGCGTCCATCCCATCAGGTGCCATCCAGAAGGAGCTGTCATCGTAAAAATTCCGCATAAGTTATTCACGATCTGAATCGTACCCTTTGGAACTTTTATTCTGGGATTCGACCTCCTTGGAAGTGACAGTCTCTTGTCAATGTCACCGCAATACGGATAGCCCGCAATAAATCCCAGCATATAGACAAAATAAGATTTCGATAGCAACAGCTGAATCACTTCATCAGTTGTCAAATCTGCCTTTTTAGCAACAATATCTAAATCGGCTCCATATTCATTTCCAAAAACAACTGGAAGGCTAATCGTTTTACTTTCCTGATCCATCTGTGTAGACTTGAAATCTTCTAACCCTTCTAAAAATGCTTTTAATTGAATAAATCCCACCACCTTGGGGTCATAGCAGACGGTAAGATTGTTAAATGCGGGTAAAAGCTGAATAATCCCGGGAATCTTGTTTGCCTGAATTAAATGAGCAAACATTTGCACCTGTTTGCTTACCTCAATGGAGATTTCATTTTTAAATTGAACTACGATCGCCTGATCACCCATGGGAAAATATAAAGGAGAGGAATTTGCCGTACCTATCATGAGTTCGCTGTCACCAACCTTTCTTGAGTATGGCGCATGAGATGAGATTACCTGGCGTTTGTATCGAGTTTACTTGCGATTGAGCCAAGTTTACTTGCGCATGTGCCTGGTTTACTTGCGCATGAGCCAATTTTACTGTCGCAAACCACATTTTCTGTCGCATGAGCCAGGTTTACTGTCGATTAAACCACATTACCTGTCACAAACACTCCTAACCAACCATTTTTCACTTACTAATGCCACGTGCCAACAGGTGCAACAGTTACTCCCGCTTCATCTAACCTTGTTTTCACCCGCCGGACAATTTCCAATGCCCCTGCTGTGTCCCCATGGACACAGACACTATCTGCTTTCATCGGTATATATTCCCCGTCAAGTGTTTTGGCTTTCCCCTCGATCACCATTCTGACGATATTGTCTGCTGCTACATCAGGGTCTTTGATGACTGCACCAGGAAATTTCCTCGAAACAAGAGTCCCTTCTTTTGTATAAGCACGGTCAGCGAACACCTCAAAAACGACCGATACCCCTTTTTCAACAGCTGCTTTATGGACTTCTGTCCCTTCGATCACAAACAATTTCGCCTCCGGGAGGACAAGGGATACCGCCTCCACGACGGCCTCAGCAACATTTCGGTTTACATAGGACATGTTCCCCATGCTTCCGTGTGACTTTACATGCTGGATGTCGACCTTATGCTTCCGGCAAAATGCCTCTAACGCACCGATTTGATAGATAATATAGTTAACTAAATCTCTTTTGCTGATATCCATATCCCTCCGGCCAAAGCCGTGAAGATCCGGATACCCCATATGAACCCCGACACCTACACCAAATTCTTTTGCCATGGCTACCGTTTGATCCATCACATTTGGATCGCCGGCATGGAAGCCACAGGCAATGTTAGCGGAGGTGATCAGTTTAATGACCTCTTCATCCATACCTAATTTATAGGCCCCGAAACTTTCACCCATATCGCAATTCAAATCGATAAATTTCATCCCTTTAGCCCCCATACTTATAAACTTGTAAACTTAGAATCTAACAAGTGCCTTTTTTTAGCATTGGCTATGTGAACCCGCATGGCTTTTTCAGCCCTGTCCGCATCCTGCTGTTCAATAGCTTGATATATTTCAAAATGTTCCGAAAGTACAGTTTGGCTTTTACCAGCCTTGATACTTCTGCTTCGCAAATGCTGCACCCCAAGTAAAAAAGTATCCGAAAATAATTTCACCGCATCGAGGAGTGTTGCATTCTGCGCGGCAGTGACAACCGCGATATGGAATTCATAGTCTTCTTCCGCGGCTATTTGATTCAGCGCATAGGCATTCTTCATTTTTTCATAGGCGATTTTAATCGCGTCCAAATCCGAAGCTGAACGCCTTGCAGCGGCTAGAAAGGCACCCTGCCCTTCAAGTCCTTCCCTTACTTCAAGTAGTTCTGCCAGGTTTAATCCTTGTTGATTCAGCAGGCCGTCCATTCGCGAGGTGAGAATATCTTGATTATCTTCTTTAAGAAAAATCCCAATTCCTTGTAAAATTTCTACCAGCCCCGCTGATTCCATCACACTGACAGCTTCCCGGACGGCATTTCGGGATACAGAAAGCCGATCTGCCAACTCCCTTTCCGATGGAAGCTTATCTCCCGGTTTTAACCCGCCATTCCGGATGGAGTCTTTAATTTGTTCAATTATTTCTTGATACACCCGCTTTTTTTGGATTGGTTTTAAATCCACCGATAACACACCTCCTTAAAAATAAATTAATTAATAATAATGCCGCCTTCCCCCTCTAAGCCCCCAAATAAGCCTTCACAATTTTATCGTCATCTCGTAATACGTCGGCGCTGTCATGCATGACGATCTCACCGGTTTCAATTATGTAACCTCTGCTGGCCAGCTTCAACGCAGCCTTGGCATTTTGTTCGATGAGCAAAATTGTCATTCCTTGTTTATTAATTTCGCGAATTATCCGCATAATTCCTTCTACTATGATCGGCGCAAGTCCCATCGACGGTTCATCTAACATTAATAGTTTTGGCTCAGCCATTAGGCCTCTGCTAATGGCTAACATTTGCTGTTCACCACCGCTCAAGGTTCCGGCTAATTGCATGTGCCGCTCTTTAAGGCGTGGGAACAGATCAAATGCACGCGTAATTCCCTCCTGAATAAACTTTTTATCTTTCCGTTTCGTATACCCTCCAAGCTCCAAGTTTTCGAGAACGGTCAGACCGCCAAAAATCCTCCGGCCTTCCGGAACGTGAACGATACCGGACTCGACAATTGTGTGGGGAAGCTTCCCGGCAATACTTTTCCCCTCAAACTCAAGCGTTCCGCTTTTGGGAACAACTAACCCACTAATCGTCTTTAATGTCGTACTTTTTCCGGCACCATTACTTCCTAGAAGTGCGACAATTTCACCTTGATTGACCTCTAATGAAATGCCTTTTAAGGCATGAATTTTTCCATAATACGAATGAATTTGGTCCAGTTTTAATAATGCGCTCAACTTGCATCCTCATCCCTTCCAAGATACGCCTCAATTACCTTTGGATTTCGCAGAACTTCTTCCGGCGTCCCCTCTGCAATTTTTTGACCATAGTCAATTACGATGACCTTTTCCGAGATTTTTTTAATTAGTCCCATATCATGGTCAATGATTAAAATCGATAATTTGTATTTATCACGTATACGTAAAATTAAATCGATTAATTGTTCTTTTTCCTCATGATTAAGACCGGCAGCCGGTTCATCTAATAAAAGAAATTTAGGGTTCGTTGCCAAAGCTCTGGCAATTTCTAAATAACGCTGCACCCCGTAAGGCAAATTTTTAGCAGCACGGTTCGCATATTTTCGGATTCCGACAAAATCGATACACTCAAACGCAACCTGTTCAATATGTGCTTCTTCTTCCTTTTGGGTCTTTGTTTTGAGAATCGCTCCCAAAAGCAGTTGTTTCGAACGGCAGTGCATCCCGGACTTTACATTATCAAGCACCGAAAGATCGGGAAATAAGCGCAGGTTCTGAAACGTTCGAGCCAGCCCAAGTTTGGTGATCTTACTCGGTTTTTGATTGTTTAAACTCTCTCCATCTAAAGAAATCGCTCCCTTTGTCGGGCGATAGAATCCTGTAATCATGTTAAAAACGGACGTTTTCCCCGCACCGTTTGGTCCAATCACACTTACGATTGAACTAGAATCGATGGTAAAGGATAAATCATTCACAGCGACCAGGCCGCCAAACTGCAGCGTTAAATTTTCTACTTGTAATACCGCCATCATTACACCTCTTTTCAATCTACGATTTAAGGATTTCCTTCAATATCTAATTCCTTCTTAAGCTGTATGGGAAGGGGCGGACTCTCAGTTCCATCGTCAGTATCAGGTTCTGCCTCTGTCTCATGCTTTGCCGGCCAGATCCCTTGCGGACGGAATAACATCATGACGATCATCACGATCCCGAATACCAAGAACCGCCAATCTGAAACATCCCTTAATGCTTCCGGAAGCATAATGACGATTATCGCACCAATCGTTACTCCCGTCACACTACCAATTCCGCCTAGAACAACTGCTAACAAAATCATGATAGATTGCAAGACTTTAAAGCTATTAGGGGAAACGGCACCCATCTTCACTGCAAAGAAGGAACCCGCTAAACCACCAATAATTGCGCCGGTTGTAAACGCGAGGAGTTTCATTTTTACTCGGTCTACTCCCATTGCCTCGGCAGCATCTTCATCCTCACGAATATAGGTCCATGCCCTGCCAACCCGTGATTTTCCCAACCGGGAGGTAACTAAGATTGTTAACACAGCAAGAACTAGGATCAAATAATAAAAATGGCTTGGTTCTGATAAAATAAACCCACCGAAATTAGGATTTGGAATTCCGAAAATCCCGGTAGCAGTTCCCGTAATTTTTAAATTTGTCGCTGTAATTCGGATAATCTCACCAAATCCTAGAGTGACGACCGCTAAGTAGTCACTGCGAAGCCGAAGCGTTGGGGCGCCAATGAGAACACCACAAATCGCAGAAAGACAAGCAGCAACAGGCAATGTGAGTAAAAAAGGCCAATCAAATGCGGTCATTAATATTCCAGTTGTATAGGCCCCGATGGCAAAAAAAGCAGCATATCCTAAATCAAGTAAGCCTGCGTACCCTGCAACGATATTGAGCCCTTGCGCTAGAATGATATATATTAAGGCCAGGATGCCGACATCTAACCAATAATTATTTGATAAAAATGGAAACACGAGCGCTAAAAGAAATAGGACGATTACGATAGGACGTTTCGAAATTTTTTTCATCTGTTACATCCTTTCCGTCACTTGTTTGCCTAAAATTCCAGTCGGCTTAAAGATTAAAAATAAGATAAGGATGCTAAATGCCAATACGTCCTTCCAGGCGCCGCCCATAAACATGGTTCCAAATGTTTCTAATATGCCAAGCATAAATCCACCAAGCATTGCCCCTTTAATATTTCCAATTCCACCCAATACTGCTGCAGTAAACGCCTTCAGACCCATAATAAATCCCATCATGAAGTTGATTGTTCCGTAATAAACAGCCGACATAATGCCTGCTGATGCTGCTAAGGCAGTACCAATGAAAAAGGTGATGGCTATAACGCGGTAAATATTAACCCCCATTAAACTGGTAGCTGTTTGGTCCATGGCAATGGCACGCATGGCCTTGCCAATGGCAGTGCCATGAATAAATTTTTGGAGCGCGAACATCAAAGCTGCTGCGACTAAAACTAAAATGATTTGTGAATAAGTAAGATTGGCACCTAAAAAGGTAAAACCTGTTGTTGGCAGTTTCACAGGAAAGCTGACGTAATTTGGACCCCAAGCAACCATGGAGCCATATTCTAGGGCGAGTCCAACCCCAAGGGCCGTTATCAAAAGTGATAAGCGCGGAGCATTCAACAAAGGGCGGTAGGCGACACGTTCAACACCCATTCCAACCAAACCAACCAC
Organism: Neobacillus sp. NPDC097160; assembly: GCF_044762155.1. Lineage (NCBI taxonomy): Bacteria > Bacillati > Bacillota > Bacilli > Caryophanales > Bacillaceae > Neobacillus > Neobacillus sp. NPDC097160. The sequence goes on from NZ_JBIWDU010000007.1 coordinate 151,401, forward strand.
TACGATTGTTATGAAAAAAACGACGCCAATTCCGAGCAAGCTCGAACCGATAGAACCGCCCATCAGAAACGATAAACCCGTATAGCCCAAAAAGGCTCCAAACATATAAAAATCTCCGTGGGCAAAATTTAACAGCCTGATGATGCCGTAAACCATTGTATAGCCTAGCGCGATTAAACTATAAAAAGCGCCCAGAACAAGACCGTCTCCTATAGTTTGGATGATGATATCCATTCCTTTCACCACTTTCCTATTAATCTTTAAAACCAGCCCCCTTGCCAATTACTTGCTACAAGGGGGACTGCTTATTCCATTCGCCTACTTATCCTCAATGACAATGCTGCCATCCTTGATTTTGATTAATATATATTTACCATTTTCTTTTGTTCCATCTTCCTGGAAGCTATAAGTCTCACCAAAGGCCGGGAAATCTTTCGTGTCTTTTATGGCCTGGATAATCGCTTTATGATCGGTGGCACTCTTGGCGCGTTTGATGACATCTGCTGCCAGACGAACGCCATCGTATTGTCTGTGACCATACATTAACGGATTCGATTTGTAAGTGTTCTTGTATTCTTCAAGGAATGCCTTAGCTTCAGGTGTATCAACATATTCAAGAGTTACGGTTTGTGAGAAAACGACGCCTTCTGCATTTTCCTTACCAGCAATGTCCATAAAAGGTTCGACCGGATTTCCATCCCCAGCCACGAATAAACCGGACACCCCTTTTTGTTTAAATTGCTTGACCAATAATCCGCCGGAATTATAAAAGCCTGTAAAATAAGTAGCATCAGGATTAAGTGTTTTTAGCTTTGTTGCTAATGCGCCAAAATCCTTTTCTTCTGGATTAATGGCTTCAAATGCAACAACCTTGCCGCCATTTTTCTCATGAAGTTCCTTCGTGATATCGGCAAGATCCCGCGCGTAATCGGAGTTATCATGCACGAGGGCAATTTTTTTAATATCCTTCTTCTTGAAGTATTCAGATACCTCTTTTCCTTGATCTAATACCATACTATTAATTAAGAAAAGGTTCTTATATCCTTGCTGTGGGAGTTGAGGAGAGTTTGCCCCAACCAGGATGACAGGCATTCCCGCTTTATTAAACGTTCCGCTTGCCGGAAGAGCAGCGGATGAGCAATATGTGCCGACCACCATGCTTACTTTTTCTTGAATCAGCTTATTAGCAGCGGTTACCGCTTGCTGAGGGTCACAGGCATCATCTTGGATCACTAATTTTATTTTCTTTCCATCAATTCCACCCTCATCATTGATATGTTTGGCGGCCAATTCTGCACCATTTACCATATCCTTACCCTCTGCCGCACTTTGACCTGTAGTTGGAGCCATCACACCGATTTTGATGACATCACTATCTCCGCCATTTGAGTCACCCTTAGAACTGCTTCCCCCCCCAGTCTTTGCATTACAAGCGCTCAAAAATATAGACAATACCAACATGGCCACTACGAATAGTGGAAACTTATAATTTTTTCCCATCCATCGATTCCCCTTTTCTGATCGTAATTGTTTTTTTATAAAATCACCGCTACTTGCAAAATTACATTTGTTGAAGGAAAACCTCCCTTCCCTGCCAATTTTGGAGGTATGTATTTTCTAAGGAGCACTTCTATTCAATAAAAAACGGATTAATCGAACAAGAGGGGGCGTGCAAGCTTGACAAAGGCAGCACCGTCAACCATTAACGAATGACCGCTGATATAGCTCGCTTCGTCAGACATGAGAAACAGACAGGCATTTGCAATGTCTTCTCCCGTACTTATTCGTCCAAGAGGCTGGAACTTTAGCGTTTCCTGAAATGCCTCATTCGGGTCGGGTAGATTTTTAAATGTTTCATATAACATCGGCGTATCCACTGTACTTGGGCAAACAGCGTTCACGCGAATATTCAGCTTTCCGCAATCTAGGGCCATTTGTCTCGTTAATGCGGTCATCCCGCCTTTCGATGCGGCATAAGCAGCCAGGCGCGTAATCGTCCGGTAAGCATGCCAGGAAGCAATATTTACAATGGCACCGCCTCCGCGTTTTTCTATCTCGGGGATGGCGTATTTAGAACAAAGGAAGGTCCCGGTTAAATTCACATTCATAACCCTATTCCATTCCTCTAAAGTTGTTTCAACAACAGACTTCCGCATCGTCGCAGCCGCGTTATTGACCAAAACATCAACCCCGCCAAACTGCTGGATGGTCTGGTCTATTAGGTTGATGACATCCTGTTCTTTACTTACGTCTGTCTTCACAAATATGGCGTCGATCCCCGCTGTTTTTAAGCAATCAAGCGCTTTTGCCCCAGTTTCTTCATTAATATCGGCAATCACTACTTTCGCCCCATGTTCCCCTGCCTTTTTAGCAATCGCTTCCCCAATCCCTTGACTTCCTCCAGTTATAATCGACACTTTATCTTTTAAACGCATTTATTTATCTCCAATCAATGTTTTTAAAAAACCGCCATTTCAAGTACGAGTTCATTTTTTTCAAATCGCTCAATTGATAGGGCTGACATGTCAATGGTTTCAAATTTGCCCAAGCGAATTAATTCCGACAGTCCTTTTCCAACCGCTGGCGCTTGTTGAAAACCGTGACCGCTAAAGCCGGTGGCAATATAGTAACCTCTCATTTTTGGGTGCCCGCTTATAATGCCATTTTGATCAATGTAATTGTAATCATAGAGGCCTGCCCAACCCCGCTCGAGCTTCAACTGTTCAAAATTAGCGGATCGTTCTGCTAACAATGGCCAAATCTCCTCTTCAAAATAAGAACGCTCCCAGTGGAAGTCATATCCGAAAGGCACATCATTCCCCCAGCCCACGATTACTTTAGACCCCTCACTTCGAAAATGAATCCCTGTCGGATCAAAAGTAAAGGGCAGCTCTTTTATGAAACGCTTGGCTAAATCTATGCAAAAAACTTGACGTCGCAGCGGACGGACCGGTATCTCAATCCCGATGGTTTGGCTAAGCTCTCCGGACCAGGCGCCACAGGCATTTACGACAATAGGGGCATCATGTTTTTCACCTGATTTCAATTGAATTCCCGTGATCTGATCCCCCTCAGACAATAGACAATCCACTTCTTCGTAAATATACTTCGCTCCTAACCGTTTGGCTTTTCGAACATAGGCTTGTAAAACAGAATACGGGTCAATGTTACCTGCATCCGGATCAAACACGGCGCCTGCCAAATCCGCCACATTCAATTCCGGGATATAGTCTTTAATCTCCTCCGGCGGCATCAATATTGCGTTGACACCTAATTTCCTTTGTATGTTCATGATTTCTTTATAAGTTGGGAGTGTTTTATCGTTTAGCAGGTATAAATATCCATGCTGTTTAAAATCAATCAATGCCTGCTCCCCATCAATGGCCATTTCTTCCTCGAATTTTTTATACATATGGAAACTATACTGACTCATCCGAATGTTAATTTCTGTGCTAAAAGTCTGCCTGATTCCTCCTTCACTTCTTGGTGTGGAGGAAAATTCATATTGCGGATCTTTTTCAAAAATGGCGATATCTCCCGTAAAGCCGTCCTTTAACAAGTGGTAGGCTAAACTCGCCGACATGATCCCCCCGCCGACAATAATGATGTCGTGTTTGTTGGCCATACAATTTACCTCATTTCCACGATAGTAAAAAGGTAATTTCCTAGTTTAAATGGTTGGCTTCCTTCATTGGCTTTGCTTGGTTCGCTGAAAGAATCAGAGAATTTGTCATCACTTCAATCAGCGCTGGACATTTGGCGGAAAGGGCCCGTTGAAGCGCCGGGATAAAATCAATATTCTTTTCTACTTTTTCGCCGTGCCCGCCAAATAGCTGGGCCATTTTTGCAAAACTAGGATTCGTTAATTCTGTCCCCACGACCCGATTGGGGAAATGTTTTTCCTGATGCATCCGAATAGTGCCATACATATTATTGTTTACGACAATGGAAATCACCGGAATGTTATAACGAACAGCCGTTTCGATCTCCTGCATGGTCATCATAAATCCGCCATCCCCTGAAAAAGAAATGACTGGTTGAGTGGGATGTGCCAGCTTCGCACCAATCGCTGAAGGCAGACCATATCCCATAGCACCCGAAGTCGGGCCAAGGAATGTCCCTGCTTGCTCAAACCGATAATATCTTGATAACCATGAATAGAAATTCCCAGCGTCAGTGGTTATGATGGAATCTTTCGGGATATTTTGGATAAAATCATAGATCATCCCATCCATATCCACATAGTCAACCTGGTAATCTTGTTTAGGGGTAGAGTACACTATGTATTTTTCGTGCAATGTACTTACCAATTGTTTTCGAGTTGGGTTATTATTCGCTTCGATGATGGGTAACAAATGTTTAAGAAATTCATTTACATCTGCAGCAATTGCTAAGGAAGGAGTGTGAACTTTGCCAATTACGTCGGGGCTTACATCTACATGTATGAGATTGGCGTTGTCTGTTAAAAGAGTATAATCTTGTGTTGTGATTTGCGAGAATCTAGTACCTAGACCAAGGACCGCATCTGCCTTTTTGATATAATCTAACAAATAAGCCGGTGTACTCAGACCTAATGAACCAATATAATTCGGATGGGAATTCGGGAAAGCGTCAAATCGTCTAAAAGCCGTAACGACCGGAATTTGTAATTCCTCGGCTAATTGTATGAGTGGTTGTGTTGCCATTGATTTAAGGACCCCTCCGCCGGCAATAATAACGGGGCGGTTAGCGTTAACGAGCTTTTCGGCAGCTTCCTTAACGGACTCAACATCTGGTGGTGCGGGCCTTAATCGGATCGGCTTGTTGACTTTTATTTCGGTGGTATCAGTTAACATATCTTCTGGCAATGCCACTAAAACGGGTCCCGGCCGGCCGGAACGTGCGATATGAAATGCTCTTTGCAGCAATTCAGGGATTCGCTCTGCGCTGTCAATTTCTACTGTCCATTTGCACAAGTGGCTGAAAAAGGAAACTAAATCGACTTCTTGAAAAGCTTCTTTGCCTTTATATGGACGGTCAATCTGTCCAATCAGTGCCACCATTGGAGTGGAATCCTGTTGAGCCGTATGGATCCCAATGGCCAAGTTGGCTGAACCCACCCCTCTTGTTGCCATGCAGACACCCACTTCTCCGGACGCCTTGGCATAGCCTTCAGCCATAAAGGCGGCTCCACCTTCATGACGGGCGGAAATAGTTTCGATTTCAGGTGTGTCGTAAAAGGCATCAAGTACACTTAGGAAGCTTTCACCCGGTACAAAAAATACCTTCCTCACTCCTTCTTCTCGTAACACTTCAACTACAGCTTTACCACCGTTACATTTCATCCACTAAGTCTCCTTCCGTGTATCCGCTTTCATTTCCTACATCGCTTAACATGATGGGTCTGAAATTAGGGTCGATTCTATTTCCAAAGTTACCGGAACAAACTGGTTCTATCACTTTTCCCAACCTTTCTGTGTAAAGGTAGAAAAATAGTATCATTCCAACTGGTAGGTCCACCGGTTGACTGGATAATGTTACTATATTACAGTCCATACCACCTGTCAACCGAAAATTTAAAATATTCAAAATAGTACATCTGATTCTTTTATGACCATTTGAACGAAAAAAGTGTTCCCTTTTCGAGAACACTTCAAATAACGAATTCATTTATCCTTTTTGGGCAGAAATCGGCCGTTTACCATCCACATCTCCTGTAAGAAACTTATGAACTTTTCTACTTACAGTCAGCCCATTTTCGATAGCTCCATCAATAAACCCAGCCCATCCATTTGCATAGGTAGTCCCCGCTAAAAAGACAGCATTTTCAGGCGTATTCCATTCTTGATGATAAGTGGTTAACTGATTGGGCTTCAGCATGGGCCATGTTTCTTTGGAAAATTCATCGTTCACCCAGTCATGGCCGGTAGTTTCGACTACTTGAATATCCGGAATCCAGTGTCTTAATGCCTTTTCTACACCAACTCTATCTTCAGGGTTCAACATCTCGGCACTCGGACCAAATCCGACGACAATGCTGTCTCCGTCAACATAACGATCCAAATGGACCGAATTTAATGGATACCAGCCAGGAGCTAACGCATCAAAAGGTTCCAATTCACCTTTCACACGTGCCCAAACCTTGACCCCTTTTGAAGTTTGACCCTCTTTGGAGGAAGCCTGTTTTTCTAAAGAAAGGGCTGGATTAAATTCAATCCCCTGTAGTGTGGTTAGCGGTACGGTTACAATGACAGCATTTCCTGTAAAGGTATTACCGTCTTCGGCGATGACCTTTACAGAATTTTTGTTGTGTTCTATTCTCTTCACAACAGTTGATAGATGTAGATCTGCTGCTGCATCGGCAGCAATTGCCTCTATTAATGCTTTGGTACCCTTCTTTATTCGAAAGCTAGAGATCATCGCACTATGTGTATCCCAGTTTCCTTGCGAGAAGGCCCACCAGCGGAAAATTTGGGTCACCGCACCCTTATTCGGGTCACCGCAGTAATCGGAAGCTACCCAGCCGTGCAAGATATCATATTCTTCGTTTGTTAAACCAAAATCTCTCATAAATTGTTCGGCTGTTACACCATCCAGCTCTCTAAAACTCTCAGCATTTAAAGGCTGATAAGGTAACGGCATATGCTTATTGCTTTCACTCATTAATTTTTCAACAGTCGGTCTCAGTTTATCTTTAAATTCCGTAACCGTTGCTGAATTGGTCTTACCTCCTGCAATCCAATATACTTTTTCCGTACCTGGACCTGAAGTGAGCTCTAGTCCGTATCTTGTTATCTCTGTCCAAACATGCGGCTGATGCCAATGGACATAGGTGCCGCCCATTTCGAGTTCGGAACCTAGACGATGATCCAGCCAGGTACGCCCCCCAAGCCGGTCACGCGCTTCTAAGATTAAGACATTGTGACCCAATAGCCGAAGTTCTCTTGCTGCGGTTAATCCTGAAAACCCTGCTCCAACAATTATGATATCAAAATTCTTTGAATAGCTCATAAACATCCTCCTATTACATTAATAGCTGTATCCAGCTTTAAAGGTAATTAATTCTAGACCTCTTCCGTTTCAACATTTGGCGTTTCTAATGGAAGGGTTATATTATTACGCTTAAATTTAAAATAATAATAAACGTAGCATGCAGCAATAAAGCCAAAACCCCAATATAGGGATGTCCGCTGAGTTTCATCAAACGCGGTGAAGGCAAAGATGAATAAACACATCACGATACAAAGAATCGGAACAAATGGGTAGAGCGGTACTTTATATTTAAGGTCCTCGACCTTGCCGCCATTTTTAATATATTGTCTACGAAAACCAATTTGGGCAACGGCAATCGCCAGCCATGTAAGAGTTCCGCCAATCCCGCTTATGGCGAGTAGGACTACAAATAAAGTATCTTCAGCTACTACACTCGTAAGAAGTGATACCAATGCAAATCCTAACGTGACTAATAAGGCGTATTGAGGCACACCCCGCTTGTTCAACTTTCCAAATACTTTAGGTGCCATGCCTGTTTCGGAAAGTGAAAATAAAATTCGTGTACAGGCAAATAATCCTGTATTGCCAACGGAAAGGATGGCTGTCAATATGACAAAATTCATGATATCCGCTGCATATGGAATTCCTACCATATCAAAAACAGTAACAAACGGACTTTCAAGGACGCCAGCCTTTTTATAAGGAACAAGTGCTGATAGGACAAAAATAGCCAAAACGTAGAATATGAGAATTCGGAAAACAATCGTTCGAATCGCTTTGGGAATATTTTTTTCCGGTTCTTCTGTTTCACCTGCCGCTACACCCATTATTTCTGACCCCTGGAAAGCATAGATCACCGTCATCATCGAAATGAATACACCTACCATACCGGCTGGGAACAATCCATCACCGATAAAATGGTTTAAATATGGCGTTGGTTCATTTTCAAGACTAATGACCCCGAAAACCGCACCGAGTCCGACAATGATAAACAGAATGACGGCAACCACTTTAATACCGGCAAACCAATACTCTGTTTCTGCAAAAACTTTTGTTGTAAGTGAATTGATTGAAAATAGTAAAATGACAAAAATGGCACACCAGATCCAAGTTGGAACATCAGGAAACCACCTTTTCATGAGCAGCCCTGCCGCGACGAATTCAAGTCCTACGTATAATGCCCAGCTAAACCAATAAATCCAGCCGACAACAAACCCTGTAGCAGGCCCAATAAACTTAGTTGCATGGGCTTGGAACGATCCGGAAACCGGCATCACGACAGACAATTCTCCTAAACAGACCATGGCTAGATACATAAGTAATCCGCCCACAAGATACGCCAATATTGCTCCTGCTGGACCTGCCTCTCCGATGGCGTAACCGGAACCTAAAAATAGCCCAGTACCTATGATTCCTCCTAAAGACATCATAAATAAGTGTCTGCTTTTCATTGCTCGTTTTAATTTGTGCTGGCTTTCTTGATGTACTGACATTCACTTCACCTATCTTTCTTTATAATATGATTTCGGAGGAAAACGCTTACATATCAATGGAAAACTTAAGAGATAGACTGACTCTATCTCTTATATGGGAGTCGATTGGTTTTTCTTAGGCAGCGACAGAACATGTTCTAAATCTTTTTGCAAGAGTAATTGAAAATGGTGAACTAAATTTTCCGTGAGTGAAAATCTCCCTTGTGAATAGGCAGTAGTCTCTAAACCTTTTTGAACGACCTCACAAATATCTAGATCCTCTTTTCTTACTGTGTCATCCATTGCGAGTAATTCTTCCTCTTCTTTGGTCATTACATCGGTCATAAAGAAGGTTGTGTATACATATTTCGTTGTATTATGGTCAATTGGAATGGACTGGTGGATTGAGAGGTTTGCTGGTCCCGGATCGAAGGAGAACCATGTATTTGGATAAAGCCAATAGTATCTTCCCCCTTGACCCAATCCAAAATCGCTCGTCTTCCCTTTTAGCGGTGTACCTTGGTACGAATAGTAATCATACATGGCCATCTCGTATTGTTTCATATCAAGCTTTGAAACTAGTGTTTTATGCACAATCGAGCAATGATCACATTCAAGATAGTTGTCAATACCAACCTTCCAATTGGAGCGGCAAATAGTTTCTTTTACACGAATTCTTTTTAATTTGCTTAAATCATATTTTTCGACGTGTAGAAATAAATCAGGAAATTGTATGGCCATCGAAGGGGCATCAGGATCTAAATTCACAAATATAAAGGATTGAACGATTTCCAATTGGATGGTTTTTAAACAGAAGTCCTGATGGTCAAAATGGTCACAGCCCCCCATATTGGGCGCTCTTAATAGGGAACCATCGGTACGAAACGTCCATGCATGATACGGACAGGTAAATACAGACCTGTTCCCTTCACCTTCTATTAATTTTGCAGCCCGGTGGGTACAAACATTATAAAAGGCACGAATTTCCCCATCCTGTCCACGGCTAATGATAATCGGACGATCGGCAACTTCCGACGTAATAAAATCCCCTGGCTTACTTAACTGACTAACGTGTCCAACGTACTGCCAGGTTTTACAAAAAATTTCTCTTTTTTCAACTTCGAGGACCTCAGGTTTCGTATATAGCCAAGATGGTAGAGTATGGGCTTCACTTAGGTTTTCACTTACTCTTACTTCTTCGTTTTTCAAATGGTGAACCTCCTTTATATTCTAATTTAGCAAAAGATATTCTTTGGTGAGCTGAGATAATTGTAAATTATAAATTTTCCGAATCATATGTTTACTTTACACAAAAAAATAGATATAGTCGAAACAGTTTTTGTTTTTTTTCACTAAAATGAGGAAAGAATTTAGCCTTTCAAGCTGTTTTCTTAACCATCTTGGTCAATATTCCCAAATTAATTTGTTATTCCCTCCAAATCTTTGTTTAACATTCACAGTATTTTTGACGTAATAAATTGTGATTTTTCAGAATCATTGTACAACCTACTAAAAAATCGATACAATGGTACCTGAAAGATATATTCCTAGAACATATTTTCCTCAGATTGAATCATAAGGGAAGGAGCAGAACAATATGAAAATTCTCGAACACATCGCCCAAGATATCGTCGAAAAAACAAGTGAAATTTTACAATATCCCATCAGCATTACTGACAATGAAGGCATTATCATCGGCTCCACTGATAAAAGCAGAATTGGTATTTTCCATCAGCCATCACTTGAAGTGATCAAGAAAAATGTCATCGTAGATTGTAAAAATGAAATTGAAAAAAAAATCCTTCCCGGAGTCTCAGCGCCGCTTAAGTTTAATAATAAAGTGATTGGGGTTCTTGGTATTGTCGGGGAACCTAGAGATGTCGAAAAATATGTTCAACTTGTTAAAAATCAAGTAGAAATGATGTGCCAAGAGGCCTTCCGTAAGGAAATGGTGGAGCTAAAGGAAAAAATGGTAGAGATGTTTGTTTATCAATTAATTCATTTTACCGAAAATGAAGATGATAGGAATGGCCAAATCCTACAATCCGCAAAGCTCCTTGAATTTGACATACATACGAATCGAGTCTGTCTGTTAATTGATATAAAAAATCTTTCAGAAACACTATCAGCAAAAAATGCAACCGACGATTTATTTGGAAGTTTTCCTTTACAATATTTTCAACGGGAGGTTTTAAGTTTTTTACAGTTAATTTTTCAGGAGAATAAAGATGATATCATTTCATTTTTGAGCCTAGAAAGATTTATTGTGATCAAATCTCTCCCCTATCAACGGTCATATACAGTTTTACTTGAAAGCTTAGATGAAAAACTTCAGAAACTTAATAACTTCCTTGCGGCGAAATACCGTGTTTCTGCCTGCATTGCAGCCGGGGATGTCAGTTCCAGTTTAAGCGGTATAGCAGAATCCTATCATAACGCAGGTAAAGCAATGACCATTGGGATGCGGTTTGACCCAGATACTCTCATACATCTGTATAATGAGCGCGAAACACTATTTAGACTGCTTCCAAAAGAACTGACCACTAATTACCAGAATAATCTTTTAAAGCTTATTGCCCCTTTAACCCAACAGGATAACTACGATATTTTGGCATCAACCTTTATTGGTTTCTGTAAATATAATATGAATTTAAGTGAAGCATCTAGAAACATGTATATCCATCGGAACACCATCATTTACAGACTTGAAAAAATAAGTGAAATTACCTCCCTCCACACAAGCAGCTTTGAACATTGTATGCTTCTTTATACAGCCATCCAGTGTTACGAGGAATTGAAAGCAGAACCCGCTCTTTAAGCGGGTTCTTTCTTTTTTTATCAGCTTTTATTTATTTACATTCCTTAAATTGATAAATATTTTGTTAAAACTGCAAGAAAGTATAAAATTCTATGTAAATTTTTTCGTTAATCTTGCACATAGAATAAAATCTAATTTATGAATAAACTTAAGAAGTCGGAATTTTTTAAATATAGGTAACATTCACGAAGATAAATTACAAAGGAGGTTATTGAAAACGCTTTCTACTTTAATTAATACGAAGGGATTGAGGTTATGAAAAATAATCAAGTGATTTGGTCTTCCAGAATCGGGTTTATTTTAGCAGCAATGGGAATGGCCGTTGGGACGGGCAATATTTGGAGATTCCCCCGAATGGTCGCGGAGCATGGCGGCGGCTCGTTTCTTATCGGTTGGGCAGTATTTTTATTTCTTTGGTCATTGCCTTTAATCATGGTTGAAATATTTATCGGTAGAAGAACGAGGACAGGAACAATTGGCTCATTCCGGAAGTTTGTCGGCGAAAAATTCACGTGGTTTGGGCCATTTATTACCATCGTTCTAATCGGAATCACCTTTTACTATTCCGTTGTGGTAGGTTGGACTTTTAAATATTTCTTCCTAGCGTTAAAAGGAACGTTTACTAGTAAAGTAGATTCTCAAAAAATTTGGGACGGTTTTACTGCAAGCCCGATTGAACCAGTTTTCTATCATTTACTAGCCATTGGGATTTCTGGGCTGGTTGTTTACATCGGAGTAACAAAAGGAATCGAACGAATGTCAAAAATATTCCTTCCGTTATTGTTCCTGCTAATGATTTTTACAGCGATTCGTTCCATTACCCTTCCAGGGGCAATGGAAGGATTGGCCTATATGTTTACACCCCAATGGGAGTATTTAGCTAAAGCATCGACCTGGATTCAAGCTTTGTCTCAATCTGCTTGGTCGGTGGGAGCCGGTTGGGGATTATATGCTACATATGCGATTTATACCAAAAAGGGTGACGATATTGCCCAAAACTCATTAACTGCCGGGCTTGGAAATAACTCGGTCGAATTATTAGCCGGGATGACCATTATTCCCGCGATTTTTGCCCTAGCCCCATCGCCGGAATATATTGCACAGGCAACCAGCTCTGGGAATACTGGGATCACCTTTATTTATATGGTGGAATTAATTAATGTAATGCCTCAAAAGTACCTCTTTGGAATAGCCTTTTTTGCAGCACTCGCGTTCGCTGCCTTTACTTCACTTGTTGCTATGGTTGAATTAGTAACAAGGAATATTTCCGACCATGGTGTGAAACGAAATAAAGCGATTATATTTACTGTGATTGCGATCTTTTTAGGGGGAATACCGTCTGCCGTCAATATGTCCTTCTTTAACAATCAGGACTGGGTTTGGGGAGTAGGCCTGTTGATTTCGTGCTTCTTATATGCTTTCGCAGCTATTAAGTATGGTGTTGAAAAAATGAAGGAAGAAATTAATGAGGTTAGCTTTATTAAAATCAATAGCTGGTGGGTTTATTCCATCAAATATTTTATCCCCATTTTATTTGTGATCGTAACAGGCTGGTGGTTATACCAAGCGACAACATGGTATCCGGATACATGGTGGAAACCTTTTGAAGAAGCAAATGTTGGTACAATTGTTTTCCAACTCATTATTGCGTTTCTTATTATCCCATTCATGCTTCGATTTAAGCATAAATGGAGAAGCTCAGTCATCGAGGAAGGCTTAAGTGAAACAGAAACTTATACTGCTCCTCCAACTCTTGATATTAAGGAGGGCATGTAAATGGGTGCCACGGCTATTATTATGATGGTCTTAACATTAGGAATCTTCTGGGGTGGCTTTTCGGTCATGATTTATAGAACATTAACAACAAAATATGATAATTAAAAGAGAAGAACCAGCGGGAACACTCCTGCTGGTTCTTCTCTTTTCATTTTTATTTAGAACAACCCATAATATGGCTTTTGACTTGTCGCATGATGAACCCAGTTAATCATGGTAATAAAATCGTATACAGGCAGCTTTACTGCCCTTTGAACATCGGCGGCATACGGCGGCATATCGCTGCACTCCAATAAGATAGCACCAAGATCTGGGTTTTCTTCGGCCAATTTGACTGCTGCATCCACAACCTCCTGCCGAACCATTTCATTATCAAATGTTCCCCTATTTTCAATGATAGCTGAAAATTCAGGTTCCTGGCTTAAATCAGCAATGACCAAATGACTATAGTCATTAATGCCACAGCTTTTAAATAAGTTTTCACTAAGTCCATCCGCATAGGCAGTTAAGATACCGATTTTTTTTTCTGGTTTTAAGCCAGTTCTGATCCACGGAACCTGGATCATACTTGAAAGGTATACGGGAATATCAACGGCTGCAGCGACCTTATCCTGGAAATTCCCGAAAAAACCACAAGCTCCACAAATCGCCCTAGCCCCTTCTGCTTCAAGCTCTTGGGCTGCTTGAATAATATTGTTCAACAAGGAAGAATCTCCCTCTAGAAGCTGTTCTGTCAGGCAATCCGTAACGACTTTCAAACGAACTGGAAAGTTGTAAGTTTCAAGATTCGCCACATTCCCGGGAATAACAGGATACCAGCAGGCATCTAAATAAAGAATCCCAACTGAATATCCTGTGACATATTGGCCTTTTCTCTGCATAATCATCCTTTCCTGTTTTCCCGGTCGCATATAATTATATTCAATAGCACTATTCCTTTGTCGAGTTGACAATGGTCCTCATCCCCTTTAAAAACAGTATGTTCGGAAGACTTTTCACGCCCTCCGAACATACTGTTTCCTTTTTTTAATAAATAGCATCTTCTACAATCAATTGTTTTTCGGCAAATCGTTCTACCCTCAGAGGCGTTAAATCAAGCGTATCGTATTTACCGGTACGAATGAGTTCGGAGAGACACTTACCTACCGCAGGTGCCTGCTGCATCCCATGTCCACTGAATCCAAACGCGACAAAGTAGCCCTTCATCTTTGGATATTCCCCTAATATCGCATTATGATCTTCCGTGTTAAAATCATACAAGCCTGCCCAGCCACGTTCAATTTTAGCATTTTCAAAGTTTTGAATCCGATTGGCAAGAACCGGCCAAATGTTTTCAACAAATGCCGACCTCCGCCATTTAAAGTCAATACCCGGTGCAATTTCCTCCGCGTAACCCGAAATAAACTTCTCACCTTCATGGCGGAAATAAACCCCGGTAGGATCCATAGTTAAAGGGAGATACTTTTGCAATGGCTTTTCAATATCAAATTGAAAGATTTGTCTTGGAAGTGGTACAACAGGAAGCGGCAGGCCGGCTTTTTCACTCAAAATCGATGCCCATGCACCAGCGCAGTTAACGACAATTGGAGCAATATACTCACGGCCGTCAGCCATCCTTACTCCCTTAATTTGATCTTGGTTGGTAATCAGGCAGTCAACCTCATCATAAACATATTCAGCACCTAATTTTTTGGCATTTCTAATATATCCTTGCATAACCGAGTAAGGGTCCAAATAACCACTTTCTGCGCAATAAAGTCCACCGGAGATGTCTTCGATATTCAGTTCAGGAATTATATTTAAGAGATCATTCTTTTGCAGTAGTTGAGAATTGATACCGTTTTCATTTTGCAGCTTTAAATGCTGTTCAAATTTCGGCATCATTTTCTCCATCGCCAGGAATAGATATCCCCTTTGTTTAAAGTCGATTTCGACCTCTTCCCCGTCAATTGCCATCGCTTTTGAGAAGTCCTTGTAAATTTGTAAGCTATATTTACTTAACTGCATATTAATGACCGTTGTGTAAAGTTGCCTAAAACCACCGGCACTCCTTGGAGTTGAAGCAAATTCATAAAGCCCGTCTTTTTCAAAAATAATAATCCTGCCACTAAACCCATCATGTAATAAATGGTAAGCAATGCTGGAGCCGATTACCCCTCCACCGATAATAATAATATCTGCCTTATTTGGCATTGGTACCCCACCCTTCTATTATCTATTCCTATATTACTAATGTACTAATTTTGCTTATAGTAAGCTATGTGCATTTTTAACGGTAAAATAAATATTTTGAATTATTTTAATAGCCAATTTCCACAAGGGATTTCAAAGCCTTTTAGAGAAGTTATATTATGAGCATATTTAAATTGTAAAGGGGTGGAGACATTTGGTCTTTTTAGAGGATATTTCCCAAGCTATTGTTGAAAATACGACTAAAATTATCGGTTACCCAATAAGCATTACAGATGAAAAGGGGTATATTATTGGATCGAATGACGTAAACCGTTTGGGCAGCTTTCATAAAGCCTCCATAGAAGTGTTAAAAAGGAAAGAACCGATCTGTTATGAAATTGAGGATTTAAGGGATCTAGAGAATGTTTTACCTGGAGTAGCGACACCAATTATGATGAATAACGAGCCCGTCGGTGTTCTTGGTATTGTTGGCAATCCGCAAGAGGTTAAAAAGTATGCCCAACTCGTCAAGAGTCATGTAGAATTGATGTGCCATGAGTATTTGAAAAAAGAAATGAGAAATCTTGAATCAAAAACGCTTGATAATTTCCTTCATTACCTGTTAAATTCGGAGAAACTGGATGATCCTGGACAAATTATCAGGTACGGAAAAATGCTTGGCTATAACCTCGATCAAAATGTTAACCGAGTCTGCCTTCTAATTGAAATGGATCTGCTTTCAGACCAATTTTCTGAGGGACAAAATCAGATTCCTGACAAATATTCTTGGCAATTTTTACAAAATAATATAATCGATATTTTACGCTATTATTTAATCGATAATAAGGAAGATTTACTCTCCTTATTAACACTTGATCAATTTATTTTAATTAAAACAGTAGACACAACTGAGCCACTTGACCAATATATCAAAAGAATAAGGCATAAAATTGACAGGACCATTCAATATTTAAGTACTAAATATCAATTTACCATCAGAATTGCTATGGGAAGTGTAAAGGATGGGATCAAAGGGATTAAAGAGTCCTATGAGGATTCATTAAAAGCTTTAATAGCCGGAAAAAAGACCAATATTACCCCTGAAATCTACTATTATAATGATTGGAATATTATACTGGAGGTTATTGGCGAGGAATTGACGCCGTACATTTCAGAGCGACTATCGGAAAAAATGGTTAAGTTTTTTAACCACTGTAACTTCCCTACATTTGCAAGTACCTTCATGACCTACTGCCGTTGCAATATGAACATAAGTGAAACTGCCCGAATTTTATTTCTCCATCGGAATTCCCTGGTTTACCGACTGGATAAAATTAGCGAGCTGACTTCCTTGGATATTACAAACTTCGAACACTGTCTCCTATTATACTTTGCAATTAAAAAATCCGGCTTTGAGGATAAAGCCTTAAAAACAGCTGATCATAATGAGCCTATCGAAACCATCTCTACTTAACCTACAAATCACAAAAAAAGCGGCAAATTATGCCGCTTTTTCATTTATTTTAACCCAAAAGGATTTTCAGTTTTTCACAAATGTAATCGCCGACCTGCTCTGTAGTTGAATGACCGCCAAGGTCTGGTGTGAGAACCTCCTTCTCCTGGAGTACTTCCTCCATTGCATCGATAATTGCTTTTGCAGACTCCGGTTGACCTAAGTGGTCAAGCATCATACTTGTACACCAAATGGAAGCCAGTGGATTGGCAATCCCCTTTCCGGCAATGTCCGGTGCTGAGCCGTGAACTGGTTCGAACATTGATGGATACTTCTTTTCCGGATTTATATTAGCGGAAGGTGCAATTCCGAGTCCGCCGACAATGGCCGCCCCAAGGTCCGTTAAAATATCACCAAATAGGTTTGATGCAACCACGACATCCATCGTCTCCGGCTTACTGACAAAAAAGGCAGCTAGTGCATCGATATGAACGGTATTATGAGTTATTCCAGGATATTCTTGGCTGATTTTCTCCACATATTCATCCCAAAACGGCATCGTGTGATTTATCCCATTTGATTTCGTTGCGGCTGTTACATGCCCTTTCTTTCCTTGCTTCTGGGCGAGATCAAAGGCGTACCGTAAGACCCTTTCAACTCCCTTTCGGGTAAAAACACTGTTCTGGATGGCCATATCCATATCGGTTCCTTCATACATCCGACCACCGATATTAGAATACTCGCCTTCATTATTTTCACGTATCACAATAAAGTCGAGGTCCTTAGAAGTTTTGCCTGCAAGCGGGGACTGAATACCCTTTAATAGTTTAACAGGACGTAAATTAATATATTGCTCAAATTGTCTTCTGATTGGTAATAGCAAACCCCATAGCGACACATGGTCAGGAACACCGGGATATCCCACAGCACCAAGGAAGATAGAGTCAAAATCTTTCAAGATTTCCAATCCATCGTCCGGCATCATTTTGCCATGTTTCGCAAAATATTCACAGCTCCAGTCAAATTCGGTAAAAGAATAAGAAAATCCGCCGTGTATATTGCTTATTGTTTCTAATACTTTTCTCCCTTCACGGACGACATCAACGCCAATTCCGTCTCCGGGAAGTAAGGCAATAGAATATTTTTCCATGGTTGTACCCCTATTCTGTTATTTTCGATTTTAACACTTCTGGATTGCCAATATAATTCGGTATTTTTCCTTCAAGAACTTTGATTATATTTTCCGATACCGTAGTTGACATAATATAATTACATTCTACCGTTGTTCCCCCGACATGTGGTGTGACAATCACGTTTGGCAATGATAATAGAGGAAGATCTTTTGCAGGTGGTTCTGGATCGAATACATCCAGCCCTGCTCCCGCAATCAGTCCGTCTTTCAATGCATTATATAAGTCCTCTTGATTTACGACCGGGCCACGGGCCGTATTGATTAAATACGCAGATGGCTTCATGATCGAGAAAAACTTCCGATCAATGGAATACTTGGTCTGCTCGGTTAATGGAATATGCAGCGAGATAAAGTCGGATTCACGAAATACCTCTTCCATTTTCGTGTTTATGTGGACCCCAATTTCATATGCGATTTGATGCTTTTCCTGTTTATACTCCCGAACCCATGCAGTCACATCCATTTCTAATCCAAGCTTCAGTCGTTTCGCCACCTCTTGGGCAATATTCCCAAATCCAATTAAACCCACCTTTTTCCCCTTTAACTCGTTGCTGGAAATTGTAATGCGGGAATCATAGTTTCCTTTTTTCATATTATCATGAAAGGAAATCAAGGATTTTCCAAGTGCCATAATGAGTGTGACAGCATGTTCAGCAGTAGACACCTTGTTGACCGATGGCGCATGAAGAACAGGGATTCCTTTTTCCGTAGCATATGCAACATCTATATTATCAAGGCCAACGCCAGCCCCGGAGATTACTTTTAACCCTGGATTCGCGTCAATGACTTCTCTCGTTATTTTGGCAGGGGCCCTCAGCACGATCCCATCCACGCCTTTTACGGCTTCACATAAATGCGGGATATCGCAGCGGTCTGTCCGAATGACTTCAGCCCCCTCGCGAAGAACCTTTTCCCCTTCCGGATGATACATTGAAAAGATTTGTAATACACGTGGTTTCCTCATACCTTTTCCCTCCAGAACGTCTATACCCTTAAGTTTTCAACAATCGTAGCAATTCCTTGGCCTCCGCCTATACAAGCGGTAATTAAACCGTAACGGGCGCCACGGCGTTCCATTTCATTCATGATTTTTACGGTTAAAATTGCACCAGTTCCTCCGATTGGATGCCCTAAGGCAATTGCTCCACCATTAACATTAAGTTTTTTTCGATCGATGTTTAATTCTTTGACACAAGCAAGTGCTTGAGCGGCAAATGCTTCGTTCAATTCAATCAAATCGATATCATCCAATGTTAATCCTGCTTGCTTAATGGCCTTCAATGTGGCGGGTACCGGCCCAATACCCATGATTTCAGGTGCTACACCAACAGTAGCTTGCGAAATAATTCGAAGACGAGGCTTAATTTCGTGTTTCAGTGCTTCTTCCTCTGACATGATCACAAGGGCTGCGGCACCATCATTTCGTCCGCTTGCATTTCCGGCTGTAACGGTTCCTCCCTGTTTGAAAACAGGCTTTAGAGCCGCCAGTTTTTCAAGACTTGTTAAACGAGGGTGTTCATCCGTATCAAAAAGAATTTTCTCCCTTTTTACTTTTACTCCATATGGAATAATTTCATCTTTGAATTTCCCCGCTGCAATCGCATCTGCTGCTTTTTGCTGGCTATCAAAGGCAAATTCATCCTGTTCTTCGCGGCTGATGGTGTATTTTTCAGCAAGATTTTCAGCTGTTAAACCCATTGTCAAATTTCCGTACACTTCAATAGGCTGCGCCCTTGGCTGGCTTTCGGTATTTGGGTCGACAATTTCCGCATTTCCGGCACCGTAACCATATCTTGCTTTTCTTAAATAATACGGTGCAGTGCTCATACTTTCGGCACCGCCGGCCAGTACGATATCGGAAAGACCACACATAATCTGCTGTGCTGCATTATTAATTGCCTGCAGGCCGGAACCGCATTGACGATGGACAGTATATCCAGGAACCTCTATCGGCAGTTCAGCTCGAAGTGCCGCCAGCCGCGCCAGGTTAGGCACATCTGAACTTTGCTTGGCATGCCCCCAGACCACCTCATCTACATCTGCTCCATTAATGTTACTTCTCTTTAATGCTTCACGCATCACTTTTTCTGATAAAAAATCTGCTTCTACATCTTTTAGTGTCCCACCCATCCTGCCAATGGCTGTTCGGACACCATCCGCGATGACAACATTTCTCATTACTTTATCCCCCTTTTTTAAAAAGTCTTTATTGAACTGTTATTATAAAAATTCCCGTTTTAATTCACTGGCAATAATATTTTTCTGAATTTGGCTTGTGCCTTCGTAAATTTTCGTGATTCTCGCATCGCGGTAGAATCTTTCAATTGGGTAATCTTTCATATAACCAATTCCTGCGTGGATCTGAACAGCTAAATCAGCTACGCGATTGTACACTTCTGATCCATACAGCTTTGCAATGGCCGCCTCTTTAACCACTCTCATTCCTTGATCAGTCATCCAGGCAACGCGATAAGTCATGGAACGGAGGAGCTCTATTTCCGTTGCTATATCTGCTAACATATGCTGGACAGCCTGCTGTTCAAAAATAGGCTTGTCAAATTGTATCCTCTGCATGGCATAATCCATGCTGTAGTCCAGCAGTTTTTCGCAGGAACCTAAGTTGCGCGCCGCAAGACCTGCACGGCCGTTTGCAAGGATTTTGAGGGCATTCACATACCCCTTACCTTCTTCACCAAGTACGTTCTCTGCAGGAACCTCACAATCTTCGAAAAATAATTCAGCAGAATGAGAGCCTCTAAGCCCCATTTTTTTCTCTACATTACCAACAATAAAGCCAGGAAAATCCTTTTCTACGATAAATGAAGTGATTCCCTTTGCCCCTTTGCTAGGGTCAGTAACAGCCATAACAGTAAATACATTTCCGCATACCGCATTGGTAATATAATGCTTTGAACCATTTAAAATATATTTATCGCCCTTTTTCTCGGCTTTCGTTTTTAAATTAGCCGCATTGGATCCAGCACTTGGTTCCGTTAAGGCAAACGCACCAATCCATTCACCCGTTGCCATCTTAGGGAGATACTTTTTCTTTTGTGCTTCTGTTCCAAGCTCGACAATCCCTACTGAGCCGATTCCGGTGTGGGCACCAATTAGTGTGGTGTATCCATTATGAGTTTTACCCAGTTCTTCATATATGGCGCATTTTCCGACCATGTCTAGACCAAGCCCGCCGTATTCTTCAGGTATGCTTAATCCAAATAACCCCATATCCTTGGAAGCATCGATGATATGGGCAGGGATTTCATCGTTTTCTTCAATTTCCATCGCTACTTTTTCCACTTCTTCTTGTACAAAATCATTTACTGCTTTCTTTAATAACTGAATATCCTCAGAAAATGTAAAATCCATTTTTTACTTCCCCCGTCTATTTTTTTTATTTTCCTTGAAATTGTGGTGTTCTTTTTTCTAAAAACGCTTGGGTACCTTCTCGTTTATCTTCAGAGGCGATTAATATTGTTTGGGCTAGTTTTTCTAAATATAGTGCCGTTTCCATTTCAATATCAGCACCGCGGTTTACTGCAGCTTTTGCTAACCGTAATGCCAACGGACCTTTGGAACCGATTTTCCGTGCATATGCTTTAGCCGTTTCGATCAACTCTTCCTGCGGAACAGCCCTGCTAATGAGGCCAATTCGCTCTGCCTCTTCTGCCGTAATGATGTCTCCTGTTAAAATAAGGTCCATCGCTTTTCCTTTACCGATAATTCTCGTTAGTCTTTGTGTGCCTCCAGCACCGGGAATAATCCCTAATCCGACTTCCGGCAGCCCTACTTTGGCATTGTAGGAGGCGATACGGATGTCACAAGAAAGCGCCAACTCCAGGCCCCCGCCTAGCGCAAAACCGTTGATTGCAGCAATAGTTGGTTTTTCATAGTCTTCTATTTTTCGATAAGTTGCTGTCATATTAGGCTGAAGCGCCTCGATCATTGTTCGTTTATTCAACTGACTTATGTCCGCCCCGGCAGCAAATGATTTTTCACCTGCACCCGTAAAAACCACCACTCTTATCTCCTGGTTTACTCGTAACTGCTCTAGAGCACCTTCTATTTCAAGTAAAGTTTCTATATCTAATGCATTTCGCAATTCCGGACGATTCACAATAATGAAGCCGATTTCATTTTCTAGCTTGACCATAATATTGTTAAAATCCATCTACTTCCACCCCCTGCTTTCATATGTAGTACCATTCCGAATGCTAATCAACACACATGGTTTTTACCTTTTCAGATACAAAAAACTCCGCACCCGTCAACTTTCTTATTTCTTCTAGACTAGAGTCCACCGCAATCTCGTCTAATCGCAATCTTCCATTCTCGATCCGAAAGACAGCTTTTTCCGTTACAATCATTTCTGCCGTACGTATACCACTTGTTGGGTATGTAAGCTTTTTAACAATTTTAGGTGACTGATCCTTCGCTACATGGCTAATCGCAATAATAATCTTTTTGGCACTCGCCACCAAATCCATTGCTCCACCGACACCGAGAATATCTTGGCCAGGGACCGCCCAATTGGCAATCTCACCTGTTTCACTGACTTGAAGTGCTCCCATTACCGCAACATCCACATGTCCACCGCGAATCATCACAAATGAATCCGAACTAGAAAAAATCGAAGACCCTGTGCCCAATGTAATCGGATGTTTACTGGCACTAATCAAATCCATATCGATTTCTTCTTTTGGAGGTGTCGGCCCCATCCCTAATAATCCGTTTTCTGATTGAAGATATACTTTACTGTCCGGCATCAAATAATTTTGTATTAATGTAGGAATTCCTACACCAAGGTTGACCACCGTTCCTTCCTGTAGTTCCATCGCAATTCGTTTAGCAATCCGAATACGATTGGCAGCTTGGCTTTTACCGACTACGTTCAACATACTCACCCCCTATTTTTTCATAGCGATCATTCAAAACAAGGATGTCTACATAGGTATGGGGTGTCACAATCTGTTCGGCTTCAAACGTTCCCACCTCAACAATTTCATCTACTTCTGCGATAATAAGGTCCGCCGCCGTTGCCATCATCGGGTTAAAGTTACGGGCGGTATTTGAATAGATTAAATTTCCCATCGTATCTGCTTTCAACGCCTTGATTAAAGCCACATTAGCCTTAATTCCTCTAACAAAAAGATATCTCTCCCCATCAAAAACTCTTTCTTCCTTCCCATCTGCCAGCTTCGTACCGACTGCCGTTTTCGTGTAAAAACCAGCAATCCCGGCACCTCCGGCACGAACAGCCTCTGCTAATGTACCTTGAGGAATTAACTCTATTTCCAGCTCTCCGCTTTTCCATGCTTTTACGGCATCGCGATTTGAAGTAAAATAAGAGCCAATTGCTTTTTTAATATGTTTTGAGATTAGAAGTTTTCCGAGCCCTTTTCCTGCCTCACCTAAATTATTACTGATGATCGTCAAGTCTCTGGCATGGTCGGATTCCGCTATTGTATCTATTAAGGTAAACGGGGTTCCGCATAATCCAAATCCGCCAACCAATACCTGATCACCATATTGAATCCATTTTACGGCTTCCTCAGCAGATCTTAGTTTTTCACAATTTAATGTATTCTCCATGTATTGACCCTCCAATCATTATAGGATTAATTATTTTTCATAGTTGTAAAATCCTTGCCCAGATTTACGTCCTAAGCGGCCAGCCTTTACGTATTTAATCAGCAACGGACAAGGACGATATTTTTCACCTAATGTTTTATACAGATATTCCATATTCCTAAGTCTTGTATCCAATCCTACTAAATCAGCAAGTTCCAGCGGGCCCATTGGATGATTCAATCCAAGCTTCATCGCCTTATCAATATCCTCCGCAGAGGCGACGCCTTCCATCAGTAAATTCATGGCCTCATTTCCAATTAGACAGTTCATTCGACTTGTGACAAATCCCGGGAATTCATTTACCTCAACGGTTTCTTTACCTAATTTCTTTCCAACCTCTTTCGCCTTCGCTACCGTTTCATCCGATGTTTCTAGACCTCTTATGATTTCAATCAGCTTCATTTTATGAACCGGATTAAAGAAATGCATGGCAATACACTTTTCCGGTCTTGAAGTTTGAGCTCCAATTTCGGTCGGACTCATTGTAGAAGTATTAGTTGCGAGAATTGTGTGCTCAGGACAGATCTTATCAAGCTTTTTAAAAATATCCGCCTTAAGCTCCATTAATTCAAAAACTGCTTCTATGACAATATCAGCATCTCCTGCTGCGGCTTCAAGGTCAGTTGTATATTCAATACTCTTAAGTGCAGCTGCTACCTGTTCCCTGTTTAAATAACCTTTTTCAGCACTTTTGGTCATTTCGGTTTCAATATATAATTTCGCTTTATCCAAATTTTCCCGACTGACATCGTTTAAACATACACGAAACTCACCAAGTGCTGCAGCATAGGCAATCCCTCGGCCCATTACACCGGAACCAACAACCGTTAACTTTTCCATTTCTTTTTCCCCTTTTTATTAAATTCTATCAATCTGTTTTTTTCGTCTGATGTTTTATGATTATTATCATATACCAAATCATATATGATTTCAATTGTTAATTTTCAGAATCTTTGACTTTTTTAATCTTACATTTAATTTATCGGATTTAGAAACATCCATTGAAATAATATATAAAATCATATATAATTTAAAATATGAAAAAGGACAGTAAACAAGAAATCGCTTATCAAGTCATTCGTTCTCGTATCACAGAAGGTAGTTATGTACAAGGTCAACGTTTAGTTATTGATACATTAGGAAAGGAGTTAAATTTAAGTGCTATTCCTATACGCGAAGCGATTCGTCGTTTGGAAGCAGAAGGACTTGTAACGATCAAAGCTTATAGTGGTGCAGTAGTATCATTTATTGACGAAAATGAATACTTCGAGGTACTCTCAACACTTGCAGTACTAGAAGGCTATGCAGTAACATTAAGCAAAGCTTCAATCACTGACGAACAAATAAACAAACTGCAAGAAATTAATTCCCAAATAAAAGAAGCCTTACAGAAGTTTGATTTCAATGGATATATTAAGTTAAACAAAGAATTCCATCTTTATTCGATAAAAAATTGCCCTAATAAATCTTTATTTAATTTAATAGAACAAATGTGGCAAAAACTCGATACAATTAGACGGTTAAAACCAATGTACTTTCCAATTCGTGCAATTGAAGCCATTGATGAACATGAAACGATCATTTCACTTCTGGCGGGCAATGATTCCACACTTGAAATCGAACAGTTCGTCAGACAACATCATATTGCTGCTATTAATGATGCCGAAAACAACATTTTTAAAAATTAAATGGAAAGGAAAACAGCAGGCTCCAAAAAGTCTGCTGTTTATATTATTTAATCCTTTATACTGAATTATTTTCCTTAATCAAACATGGGTTGTAATGAACCACAAATATTTTCTTCAAATGAACATATGCAGATTCTGTACATATTTAATTAAAGAAACTGCAGAATATCCTTCGTATTCACCGTTAAAACAATATTCTAGTAGAAGTCATTTTTACATTCAGATAATCTTCTATTCCTTCGGTACCTCCCTCTCTTCCTAAGCCGCTTTCCTTTATCCCTCCAAAAGGTGCTTGAACAGAGAATGGTGCCGCATCATTAATCCCTACCATTCCATATTCTAATTTTTCAGAAACACGATATATGCGGGAAAGATCATTCGTATAAAAATATGACGCCAGCCCATAATCAATATCATTTGCCCGTTCAACAACCTCATCTTCAGAAGAGAAGCGGATTAACGGAGCAATCGGCCCAAAGGTTTCTTCATGTAATATTTCCATGCCTTCCATACTTTCTCCTAACAAGGTAGGACAATAGAAGTAACCCTTATTATACTCCCCGCCAATAAGCCTTTCTCCTCCAAAAAGAACTGTTGCCCCTTTGGATTTTGCGTCTTCAACTTGTTTATCCATCTTTGCAATCGCCGACTCGTTAATAAGCGGTCCAATATTATTTGCTTCGTCAATTCCATCTCCCACTTTTAATTGGGAGACTTTTTCTTTGAGTTTAGCGGCAAAGTCATCATATATGGAATCTTGGATGTAGATGCGATTGGCGCACACACACTGCTGGCCTGTTGAAGCAAACTTACTTTGAATTACTCCTTCAACTGCAAGGTCCAGGTCAGCATCCTCAAACACGATAAACGGTGCGTGTCCTCCTAATTCCATCGAGACTCTTTTTACAGTATCTGCAGATTGACGAATCAGCTTTTTTCCAATTTCAGTTGAACCTGTGAATGAAATCTTCCTTACATCCTTACTTTCCATCAACGTTCCCACAATAGTATCTGAATTACCCATCACAAGGTTCACAACACCCTTTGGTATCCCAACTTCATCAAAGATTTTAAATAATGCAACTGATGATAATGGAGCCTCTTTGGAAGGTTTAAGAATAACAGTACATCCCGCTGCCAGCGCAGGGGCTAATTTCCTAGCTGTCATCGATAACGGGAAATTCCATGGGGTTACTGCAGCTACAACCCCAACAGGCTGTTTTGTTACCGCAATCCTTTTATTATTCGCAGATGCCGGAATAATTCGGCCATACACCCTCCTCGCTTCTTCGGCGAACCATTGAAAAAATGAAATGGTGCTTTGAACCTCATAGCGGGCATTGTGAATGGATTTCCCCATTTCTTTTGTAATTAATTGAGCCAGGACATCACGCTGGTCTTGTAACTTCTTCACAATTTCATGTAAAAAAGCAACGCGCTGGTCAATCGCCATCTGCGACCATGATTTAAATGCATGCTTTGCAGCCTGGATTGCGTCTTTAGTTTCAGTCAAACCAACCGTATAAACTATATCCACCAAATTACCTGTTGCCGGATTAAATACCTCAATAGTTTCGTTTGTTTTGATCCATTCCCCGTTAATGTACAAGTTTACCGCTCCTTCCATAAAATTCATATTGGTTAAATTAACACTTTTAAATTTATGGTCTGACTATGAAATACTTAATTTATAAAATGAAACTTTGAATTATAACTCATTTAAATCTATTTCATCTACTCTTGGAAGTTCTGGGTCGCGACCTTGGACAATCATTTTCAATTCACTTTCTAATGATTCCAAGTGTTCCGTCATGATTTTCTCTGCATAAGAGACATCTTGATCTTTAATTGCTTTAAAAATGTAATAGTGTTGAGCATAAATCACTTTATCCATTCCGCTATATTTACCTAATTTATCTCTTGTAATGGATAAGACCTCTTTAAATAGATCAGATGTTGCATCCATCATAATTGACAGAACCTTATTTTTACTTGATTTAACTAAATACGAATGAAACTTATGGTCTGAAGCTACACTCTTCTCTAAATCATTTTCAATTAATGCTTGTTTCATTTCGGTTAATATTTCAGTAAGGATTACTAAGTCAGTACTTGTTCGTCGAATTGATGCCAATTTTATTGCTTGAACCTCAATAATTTTCCTTGTTTCTAACAAATCAGATATCGTGACACTATCTAAGGCCATTGTGTAGGATAATGTATGATAAACACCATTTAATTCTGGTTCTTTTATAAAAGTACCTCCTGCTTTAACTTCAATGATACCAAGCATCTCTAATGATTTTAAGGCTTCTCTTATAACGGTTCTACTAACTTTCAATTGGGTGGACAATTCGCGTTCAGATAGAAGTCTATCCCCTGGTGATAACCCTCCATCTAAAATTAAATGCCGAATTTCCTCCATTATTTTTACATATGACTTTGTTTGAGATTCCTTATTTAGTTTAATTTTTGATCCCTCCAATTAGAAACTATAAATTTTATTAGATTATTTTTTTGGTCTTACCACGGAATACCTAAGATTATTATATGTAAAATCTAATCTATTAAACAAGTTGGAACAACAAAATTTCTACTTTTAAAAACATTAATATAATATATTAGAAAGGCAGACTTTTATCTGCCTTTAATGAAGTTTCCCTATGAGTTTTTCAAAAGCTTTTTAAAATAATGTTGTTTCATTTTTAAGGGTAACATTCTCCTTAAAACTAATATCGGTAGTTTCATCATAGCTTGCTTCATCTAAGCTAAGATTTTTTGTTTCAGGTGCCATAAATATAGATACAAGTAATCCGATAATGTTTAATCCCGCTGCAATCAGCATAGTTGGTCCAACTCCAAACGATGCTAAAACTATCGGTAAACCAAAAGTTCCAATTGAAGCACCGACCCTTGTTACGGTGGTAGCAAAACCAACTGCTGTTCCTCTAATTTCTGTCGGGAATAGTTCATTTGGATAAGCCCATTCAAGTATTGCAGGCGCTCCAGCGAAAAATGCATACATAAAAAACAAACTAATGATAACCCAATTGCTTGCTTCTGGTGCCAACCCCAGACCAAGCAGGGCGATTGTGGTAAAAAAGAATCCCCATATGCAAAGTGCTCTCCGTCCAATTTGATCAATAAAGAACATTGACACAGTGCATCCAATTAAAAATAGCACTGAGATAAAAGCCGATCCAATATGTGACAAATCACCTTTATTTAAATTAAATGTTTCTAATAATGTTGGAGCAAACGTATAAATCGCGAACATCGGGATTAATTGAAAATTCCAGAATAACATGACAAATATCGTACGCCTTCGATACTTGGGTGAAAAAAGTTTTAATAAACTTGGTTTTTCAGCTGGTACTGAAGGAATATCTGCTAATGTGGTGTCATCCCCGTAAATATTTTTCATAATTTTCAGTGCCTTTTCTTTCTGCCCCTTGCTTAAAAGCCATCTTGGTGATTCAGGGGTATTTAAACGCATTAATAAAACAATTATTGTTGGTATCGCGCTTGACCCCAACATCCATTTCCATGAATCCGGGCCCAAGTTTAATAAAAAGTAGCCTACAAAGTATGCAACCGTTGCACCAACATACCAAGATGCTGTTAAGAACCCAATCATTTTTCCTCGGTATTTTTTAGGAGCGAATTCCGTTAACAACGAGGTAGCAATTGGATAATCGGCCCCTATAGCTATCCCTAGTAAAAGTCGGAGAATAAATAGCTGTTCCACACTAGTTGCAAATATTTGAAGAATAGATAGAACAAGAAATGCTATTAGATCCCAACGATACATGCTTTCTCGGCCAACCCTATCAGAAAGATAACCGAAAATTATTCCACCGATGAATATCCCTATTAAAGCTGAAGAACCCACCATCCCATTCCAAAAATTATTTATTTCAAATGATTGATTTAATGGGATTAATGCCATTGCTACGATACTAAGTATATATCCATCAAGGAAAGGACCACCTGAAGAAAATAATGTTAATTTGATGTGAAATTTCTTTAATGGTGAATCATCAACAATATTACGTACTTTAGTTGACATACTTTTTCCCCCTGTATTTTTAGAATTCTTTTTTCTTCATTTTTCAAAATACAATGGTAATAATGAGAAACCTAGTGTCGTAGCTGTAATAATAGAAGGAATAATATAAAGTACTAGGAATGAAAAGTAATACCATTCAAGGTAAAGATTTTCGCCATTAAACCGATAATTTCGACGTATATAGCGAAAATCTTTATAATAATACAGAACTTTGCCAATAATTTATGTTAAATCATGTAATTATACGTATTAAAACAACTTTATATTTCGTTATATTTTTATAAAGCATGTTCAACCTTATTTGAATATACCTTCATTCCTCTTAAAGCTAATTCTTTAAAAAATGGCGAAGTTTCAATACATTTTTCTGGAGGATATACACCTTTACACTTTATTTGTCCCCTAGCAAGCATTTGAGCAACAATTGAAGGGGGTATAGATGTTTTCAATGCTCCTGCCGGAATGTTCCATTTCTTTTCGGTACCAACATAAACCTCGACCACAACTTTTTCATTCCGTCCATTTTTAGTACCCGTAACATCTACGCGGGTGACGCTGTATTGTTCTTTATCCACTTTTGGCTGATGTAGCTGATTAACAACCGATAATAACGCTTGCCTTGGCGATAATTGAATGCCTCCTATATTGATAGGTTCTTTACTGCCAAAACCAAGGCGAACTAGAAACTCCACTTTATCATGAAATTCCTTTGGTAGAGCGATACTGAATGTTGTATTCTTGCATCCAAGATCTTTAAAAGAATTGTAGAGAGTTACCGGTTCGGGATGTATCGTATATACTGGGTGGGTAAGGCCAATAGGCTCCTTAAACTCTACAGGTCTGGAAATGAGCGGATCAATTTTTGTGACAACACCGTCTTTTACGATGACCGGATTTAACGTATATTCATCAATTATGGTATCTAACATATACGGTGTAACTAACGGTGAAGTATATTCTGTAAAGTCCCGCATTGCTATTGTAATATCAATATTAGAAACTGTATCTAGCTGTTCTACCCCAGCCAATGCCATCATATTTGAAATTCCTGGTCCACTTCCCATCCCTAGGACAGCAGTGATTCCCTTTGCTTCAAATTCTGCTGCCAATTCCAGTTGTTCTTTTGTTTCTTTTGGCCAAGCTCCTAGGTCAACATAATTAACACCTGCTTTTAATGCTGCCCTGGTTACATTCGGGCATAGGAAAGCTGGTCCGCTATTAATAACAACGTCAAAATCTTTAATAATGTCAGCGGTTTCATTTTCATTGAGAACATTAATCTGCTTGGCTGTCAAACGTGGATCTCCAATTTGCTTAGCTCTTTCTTCAGCTTTTTCGAATAAAATGTCCGCAATCATAACCTTTTTGATTTCATCATTTTCAAGTAAATCATAGATTGTACCTAATGCTTGAATTCCTGCTCCACCAATAACGATTATTTTCATTTAGTATCCCTCTCTCAGTTACAGATTAAATAACTCTATTTTGAATATTTCCACTAAAAAACTGTACAAGATTATTAATTGATATTCTGAATATTTCTTCAGAAGCTTCAGGCGTATTAAAGGCTATATGAGGGCTAAGTACTACATTTGGGATTGACCATCCTAATAGGATTCCACCTGCATTTTTCACTCTTTTTATAAACTCTTCAGGTGTGTCCGGTTGCCCCTCATAAACCTGAAAGTCAGCAAATTGATTTAATTGACTCGTTAAATCCTCTGTAAGTAATTTCCTTAATTGAGGATCAGCATCAGGATAAACGATTAACACTCTTTTATCACCTCTCTTTTGCTTCTAAAAAATTTGGAAATATTATTTAACAAATATGGCTGCAATTAAAATCTATAATAGTTATATTTTGGGGTTCTCTTTTTAGGTAAAGGACAATATCTTGCTCTTCCTTTTTTACATCGAAGGTTAGAAGCGAAACTTGATTAGGTGAAAATAATGACTTTCCAGTTTTCAAATCAAATTCCCAACCATGTAATGGACATTTCAGAATTTCATTTTCTCGGCCGTATTTATATTCCTGAGGAGTAGATGTCACCATTGTTCCTGTAACAGGTCCGTAAATCATCGGAATACCTTGATGAGGGCATTCATTTCTAAAAGCAAAAATATAGTCATCCACATTCATTATGGCAATTTCTAATTGGTCTATTTTTACTAATTTTCTTTCTCCAGGTTGCAGTTGAATAGAAGGAAATAAAACAATTCGATTTTGAGATTGGGTTTTTTTCATTGTTTCCAATAAATATACCTCCTTAAATTTACAACCTAAAGGTGTCTACAGCATTCTGGTAAAATATCTTTCTTTTTAGCTCGTCTGGGAAGCGTAGAAATATTCTGTTTAGATTGTCTCCATCCCAATGAGGATAATCACTGCAAAATAATAACATTTCCTCAGCATTTATCATTTGAATCAACTCTAACAAATGGTTGGGTTTAAAAGGCTCTTCAATTGGCTGTGTACCTATACGGATATTTCTTCTGATATAATCACTAGGTGGCATTTTTAACCATGGTACGTCCTGTCTTAACCCTTTCCAATTTTTATCTAGTCTCCACATCAAGTGAGGCAGCCAAGCAAAACCATATTCTATAAAGGCAAACTTCAATTTTGGAAATCTTTCAAAAACACCTTCAAAAACCAAGCTCGGAATCTGTCTCATGGCAATAATAGGTAAAGTTGAGTGCCATTCAATATAAGTGGATTCCGGCCCAATCGCTTGGCCAGCAGAGTATTCTGATGTACCCTCTGCATCGGGATGAACTAGGATAGGAAGGCCGTATTCTTCCGCAATTTCGTAAATTGGCCAAAAATGTTTTTTTCCAAATGGAATGTTAATAACACGCAAGTTAATTCCTACAATACCAGGCTTTCTACCAATGCGTTGTATTTCTTTCACACTTTCATATGGATCTACTGGAGTAACTTCCATGGTCATTTTAAACCTTTGATCACTTTCCACCCATGTATCGTATAACCAATCATTGATAGCCCTAGTGTATTCTACTGCAAGATTAGTATTATGGTAGGCCGCCATTGTTCCATGGCCGATATTTAATATTCCGTAGGTATGGTTATAACGATCGAATAAGTCTTTTATTAGAAAATTAGGGTCCGTTCCAGGGATACTACCATCTTGAGGAATTGCATCCATTCGTAAAACATGCCCTGGATTTCCGTATCTACCCTTAGGAAATTCAAATCCGCCATTATTCTGGCTTTTTAAAAATTCACTTTTAAATTTCCCTATGTTGAGTTGTTTCTGACAGGATTCATCTAGATAAGGAACTAAATCATCAAGTGAAGACAAAAAGGGATGAACATCACAATCAATTAAACTTACAGAACTTTTCCTAATAGTGCTTTGTTTTTCTGTTACTAAATCCAATTAAATACCCCTCTTCCATTCAATTCTTCTTCAACTCTTTGGATAACAATCATTTTCGCTTACTACTGTAATTCCCGATTTGGTCTAACCATGGAATACCATTATTATATAACAACCCTATTTATTTAGTCAAAATATTTTTAATTTTTATATAATAATAATTAATTGATATTTTCGGAAAATACTAAATACAATGAAAAAAAGGAGTCTTAAATTTTAGACTCCTTTTTTTCATTGTATTTAAGGTACTATTTACTTTAAAAAATTTTAAGGCAAATTATTAATAATTATCAATCTGCGCCCGTTGTAACTTTCCACTAAAGTCAACATAGATTGATTTCCATTCTGTGTAGACATCAAGGGCAGCAACACCGGAGTCTCTGTGGCCATTGCCTGTGCCTTTTGTGCCGCCGAATGGCAGATGGATTTCTGCTCCGGAAGTACCGGCGTTAATATAAACAAGTCCAGTATCAAGATCTCTCATCGCTTTGAAAGCACGGTTAATATCAGCGGTATAAATCGCACTGGAAAGACCAAATTCGACATTGTTATTTACTTCTACCGCTTCTTCTAAACTATTAACAGAAATAATCGATACGACTGGACCAAAAATTTCTTCCTTGGCAATTCGCATGTCTGGTGTTACATCCGTAAAAATAGTAGGCAAGTAGAAGTTTCCGCTGTCTAATCCGTTTTCAGCTGCGACTTTCCCACCTGTTAGTAGCTTTGCACCCTCTTCTTGACCAATTTTTACATATTCGTCAATCCGTTCAAGTGAAGAACGATTAATAACAGGACCAACTACTACAGATTCATCCAAACCATTCCCCATCTTCATTTCACCGATGCGGGCAACTAGTTTCTCCGTAAGCGCTTCTTTAACCGACTCGTGGACAATGACGCGGCTAGTGGCCGTACATCGTTGACCGCTTGTTCCAAATGCTCCGAACAATATCCCATCTACAGCTAGGTCAAGATCAGCATCCTCCAATACGGTGATGGCATTCTTTCCGCCCATTTCCAAAGACGTTCTCTTTAATAAAGCGCCAGCACGGCCATTGATTGCAGCTCCTACTTCATTAGACCCAGTAAACGAAATTAAGTCAATACCTGGATGGTCAACCATTGCATTACCGACTTCACTTCCAGAACCGTTAACGAGATTGATTAAGCCTTTAGGAAGTCCAGCCTCTTCGTAGATTTTCACGAATTCCTCAGCAACCATTGGCGTTTCAGTCGCTGGTTTCCAGACAACCGCATTTCCCGTCACAAGGGCAGGAAGTGATTTCCAAGAAGCGATGGCAATCGGGAAATTCCAAGGTGTAATTAAACCTGCAACCCCGATTGGAACTCGGACAGTCATCGCAAATTTATTGCGAAGTTCTGATGGCACGGTGTCACCAAATTGACGACGTCCCTCTCCTGCCATATAAAATGCCATATCGATGGCTTCCTGAACTTCCCCTCTTCCTTCAGCGATCACTTTTCCCATTTCGCTTGTAAGAATTTGAGCAAGATGCTCTTTTCTTTCTTTTAATAGAAAGGCAACTTTATATAAAAACTCAGCACGTTCTGGGGCAGGTACTAAACGCCATGATTTTTGTGCATTTGTAGCAGCTTGAACCGCTCTGTCGACATCTTCCTTTGTAGATTGAGTTACCTCAGCTAAGACTTGACCGTTTGCCGGATTCAATACAGGGACAAATTTACCTGTTGAAGATTCACACCATTCACCGTTAATGTAGTTTAAGATTTTTTTCATAAATACCCCTCCAATTTTAATAAAATTTAACCGATTACAATTTTTAGATTTTGTTTGATTCTATTAACTGCTTCATACAATCTTTCATTTGGGACGGAAAGAGAAACACGGAAGTATCCCTCACCGGAAGGGCCAAAAGCATTGCCCGGGGTGATAATGACACCGGTTTGCTCCAATACATTAGTTACAAATTCAGCAGATGTATAGCCGCTTGGTACAGGTGACCAAATGAAGAAGCTTCCTTTAGGGGGTTCTACTTCTACGCCAATGGATTTAAGTCCATCAAGCATTGCCGTCATACGATCTTTATAAATTTGATTGTATTGTGTCACACAGCTTTGATCGCTGTTCAGCGCGTAAGCAGCTGCTCTTTGAATCGGAGTAAACTGGCCTGTATCAGTGTTGCTTTTTAATACTGAAAGCGCTTTAATAATTTCCCTATTACCTACCACATAGCCAATCCGAAACCCGGTCATGCTATACGTTTTTGAAAGCGAACCAAATTCAACGGCAATTTCTTTTGCCCCTTCTACTTGAAGAATGCTTGGGGCCTTATATGAATCGAAAGTAACCATGTTATAAGCAGAATCGTGGGCAATCGGGATCTTATGTTTTTCGGCAAAAGCAATCGCTCTTTTAAAAAAAGGCAGTTCGACAGTTGCTGAAGTCGGATTCCCTGGATAATTTAAAAACATCAGCTTTGAACGCTCAACAATTGCTTTCGGAATGGCCTCAAAGTCTGGCACAAAGTTGTTTTCCTTAGTTAATGGCATATGATGACACTGCCCGTTTGCAAGAAGGGTCGCCATCCGGTATACAGGATAACTAGGATCAGGAATTAATACGTAATCTCCTGGGTCAATAAGTGTTGGAACGATATGTGAAATCCCTTCTTTGGAACCGATTAATGCTAATACTTCGGTTTCAGGATCAAGAATAACCCCATACTCGCGGAAATAGAAATCGGCAACAGCCTGCTTAAATTCAGGACACCCGACAAAGCTTGGATACTTTAAATTCTTAGGGTCTTGAGCCTCTTCGGTTAATTTGTCTATAATATGTTTTGGTGTAGGAAGATCTGGGTCGCCAATCCCTAAATCAATAATATCTACTCCTGCCTTTATCATTTCGGCCTTCTTCTTATTGATTTCTGCGAATAAATAGGGGGGAATTTGACCTATTCTATTCGATGGAAAATTCACATGCTCACCGCCTCTATTTTTCAAGATTAGATTAGATTCAGAAAATTCAATTTCCATATATTAAATTTATCGGTTTTTCTCCTTTTTCACTATGGTTGATTTATACAAAAATTAAGGCTATTTTCGAACACAATCCGTACGATTTTTACAAAAACGGGGGGGGTGCAAGCTTTTACGATAACAATTGAAGGTTATTTGATCGTATTTCTATTTAAGAGGGGAACGTAAGATTGTTTAGTCCTTCATTTCCAGTGAACCTACTATGACCTCTGCTGACTTCTCACGATTAATCTTGTTTCAACCGAGTATATTTTACTCGTCCGTGAGGCCTCCCCGGGTAAGTGTGATAACCTTCTTCTCATGTAACTGCTATATTTACTGTATGGGATTCGGGCAGTATTGGACTTTATCTTGTCATGCAGATTCGTCCGTCCCAAATCAGCCTTGTATATAGTTTCTGTTCGTCAATTCAAGAATTTGCCTCCTCCTTCCTTCAGATTCCTCTCAGAAGGCCTTGCCTTTAGCTAACTGTTCCTACTGCCAAGCCTATAGTGGACTTTCACCATCATGTTATCGCCCATGCCGGGCGCACATAAAAACAGGAACCATTACCTAATGGATCCTGTTTTTATCCCTATTTCCCAATAAAGTTCGGTGACCGCTTTTCAGCAAATGCCCGGATGCCTTCACGAGAATCCTCGCTTTTAAATGCCTCTTCTGAATAGCTCCACTCCTCTCGAAAGGCAATATCCATTGGCAAATTCAGTAATCGCAGAACGGCTTTTTTAGTACTTTGAACAGCAATTGGACCATTACTACATATAATATCAGCCGTCCGTTCAACTTCCACTAACAACCGGTCCTTCGGTACAACTTTATTAATAAGACCAATTTCTTTCGCTTCTTGAGCGGTAATCTGTTCTCCTGTCAGCAAAATCTCCATAGCTCGGCAATATGGAATCTGTCTGACTAGTCTTACAAGTGAGCCAGCCGCCGCCATGATGGACCATTTTGGTTCAGGTAGACCGAATCGTGCATCCTCCACCGCAATCCGAATATCGGTTGCCTCCAATATTTCCATTCCTCCTGCAAGGCAAAACCCATTCACTGCCGCAATAATCGGTTTCCAGACAGGAGTATTTTTCAGCACGGCTGAATCCGTTTTCTCCGGATCAATTTTCCCCTCCATGATTAATGGAATCGTTTCCTTCAAATCCGCACCAGAACAGAATGCTTTTTCACCCGTTCCAGTCAGAATGATGACCCGGATATCTTTGTCATGCTGTGCCTTCAGAAAATAACTGCCTATCATTTCAAAGCCTTCCGGTGTCATTGCATTCATTGCCTGTGGACGATTAAATATAATATACGCCTTTTGTCCTTCCTTTTTATATAAAACAGGTGGTTCCATCTAATCATCCTCCTGATTTCTTCATTTTTCTTGCATAGTTACCTTTATCATTTCGAATTCATTTTTAAAAATGAGTATGTTTCAACCACTGGCCGCCGTCCATTGTGACACAGTCACCATTAATGTATTCAGCTTCAGGTGATAAAAGGAAAGCAGCTAGGCTGGCGATTTCTTCCGGGCGGCCTACCCTTCCTAATGGAACGCTTGCAATTGCCCTCTGTAATCCATCTTCAGATCCGAATAGCCGCTCTGCTCCCCCCGTATTTTCGATAGGTCCCGGGGCAATAGCATTTGCACGGATACCATATTTCTCCCCCCATTCAACAGCCAAGGTCCTTGTCATTGTCAATACTCCAGATTTTGCACTAGCAGAATGAACCACACCTGCAGCTGCTCCCCAAGCATAGGTGGCTACAATATTGAGAATACTTCCTTTTGTTTGCGTCTGAATCCAGTGTTTTCCAACCGTCTGACTACAATACCATGTTCCGTTTAAAACAATATCTATTACGGCCTTCCAGCCATTAAGTGTTAGGTCCTCAGCATGGCAAATAAAATTCCCCGCTGCATTATTAATGAGATGATCAATCCTGCCAAATGTTTTAACCGTTTCATCGACCATATATTGGACTTTTTCTGGGTCGCGGACGTCCATTTGAATAGGTAAAACTTTTCCTCCATATTTCTCAAGGCTTTGTTTTGTTTCTTCAAGTTTATCGACATTTCTTCCAGTGATAACAACATTAGCCCCTTTTTTGACAAAGTTCTCTGCCATTGCTTTTCCAATCCCACTAGAACCACCTGAAATAATGATGACTTGGCCCTTCATACTTTTCTCACCCTTTTTTATTTTGAATATATTCTTCGACAAAGTTTGTTGTCGTGTTTCCTTCCTCAAATGCAGGATGGCTGACAACCTCTTTCAGCATTGGTAGTTCGTCTTAATTCCTTCAACCGTAAACCCATCAAGAGCACTCCTTAAGGATTGAATGGCCTCTACCCGATTTGCCCCTTTTACAATTAGCTTTGCAATCATTGCATCATAAAAAGGGGTTACCTTTGATTGCCCATGAATAGCTAATTCATTGCGAATATTTTCTCCCAAAGGAACGGTCAATTTCGTAATTTGCCCTGGAGCAGGGAAGAATGTTATTGGATCCTCGGCATATATTCGTACTTCAATGGCATGCCCCTCTTTTTAACATCTGATTGAGTAATATCAAGCGGTTCACCCGCGGCAATACGAAGCTGCCATTCTACTAAATCGAGCCCGGTAATTTCTTCTGTCACCGGATGCTTAACTTGCAGTCTTGTGTTCATCTCTAAAAAATAAAAATTTTTCTCCCCGTCCACAAGGAATTCAATTGTTCCCGCATTTGTATATCCGAGTGAATTTACTGCTTTCACTGCCGCTTCTCCCATTTTTCTGCGCGTTTCTTGAATGAGAAATGGTGAAGGTGCCTCCTCTACTACTTTTTGCTGGCGGCGTTGAATCGAACATTCCCGTTCCCATAAATAAAGGGCAGTACCTTGGGAATCAGCCAAAACTTGAATTTCAATATGTCTTGGATTTGCAACGTACTTTTCAACATACATTGCACCATCACCAAAGTAGTCAGAGGCACGTTTTTGATTTCCAGAGAATGCTTTTTTTAACTCAATCTCATTTTGTGCAATCTGCATTCCAATTCCGCCACCGCCAGCGGAAGCTTTTAACATGACCTGATAGCCAATTTTACTCGCAACTATTTAGGCTTCTTCGGCATCCTGAAGTGGGTAGGCAATCCCAGGAACGACAGGGAGTCCGGCTTCCTCCATCATTTTCCTTGCTTCAATTTTGCTCCCCATCTTGGAAATGACATCTGGTGACGGGCCAATGAATACAATGCCGGCACCCTCACACCTTGTAGCAAATCCAGCATTTTCTGATAATAATCCATACCCGGGATGGATGGCTTCTGCTCCGGATTGTTTTGCCACCTTGATGATTCTGTCAATATTTAAATAGCTCTCATTTACTCTTGCTCCCCCTACAGGATAGGCTTCGTTCGCCAAACGGACATGTGGGGCATCCGTGTCGGCTTCAGAATAAATAGCAACTGTCTCAATCCCTAATTTTTTACAGGTTTGAATGACCCGTACTGCAATTTCACCACGATTAGCAATTAGTACTTTCGTAAACAAAAGTGATTCCCTCCTCTAAAAATTTTATCGGTTGAGAATAAAACAAAATGGAGGGGCATGTTTCGGTCATACCCCCTAATACGCTTATTGATTTTCTTTTTTGATTAATGCTTTGGAAATTCCAACGATACACGCTTCACCTGTTTGTTTGAACACAGATTGTTTTACCGTTACTATGCCAGTACCATTCCCTTTATCAGTAAGATCGATGACTTCAAGCTCGACATGGATAGTATCGTTAATGAATACCGGATGGATAAACCGTAGCTTATCAATTCCATAATTCGCCACCACTATGTCCGGATCCATTTTTGTAAGACCAACTGCATAAGAAAGAACTAGCATCCCATGGGCAATTCTTTGCTTAAAAAAAGATTTCTTTGCGTATTCTATGTCTGTATGGAGCGGGTAAAAGTCTCCTGTTAGGGAAGAAAACATGACCAGATCCGTCCCCGTAATCGTCCGCCCTCTCGATTTCCATTTTTCGCCAACTTCAAAATTTTCAAAGTACTTATCGTACATCTAAATCACCCTCTCTTCCACTCAAACTTTTTGTCTTAAGACCGTTTTTAAAATTTTCCCAGTTGCATTGCGCGGCAAAGCCTCGACAATTTCAACCTGCTTTGGAATTTTAAAGCGAGCAATTTTTCCATTAAGAAATGTTTCAATATCCTGCACGGACAACTGCTGGCTATTGTTTTTTAAAGAAACGATTGCCTTAATCGACTCACCCCACTTTTCATCTGGGCACCCGATGACAGCGGCCTCTCTTATATTGGGATGGCGGAATAAAAGCTGCTCGATTTCAATGGGATAAACATTCTCACCGCCAGTAATGATCATATCCTTCTTACGATCAACAATGTAAATAAAGCCTTCATCATCGAATTTCGCCAAGTCACCTGTATAGAACCAGCCATTTTTTATGGCCTCGCTTGTTGCTTTAGGTTTATTCCAGTAGCCCACCATCACGTTCGGACCATTGACAATGAGTTCACCCACTTCCCCTGAAGGCACATCCCGGTCTAAAGGATCAACAATACGGACACTTGTGTGGATTGGTGCTTTTCCGACAGATCCATTTTTACGAAGGGTATTTTCCCTGTCGAGGATACAAACAAATGGAGCCGTTTCCGTTAGGCCGAAACCTTCATAAAACGGAATCTCCCGCTTTTGAAAAAATTCAATCACAGTAATCGGACATGGTGCCCCGCCGGAAACAGCCAATTGGAGTGAAGAAATATCATAAGCCCCAAAATTTTCGACGGTTGTTAATGCTTGCCACATGGCTGGAACCAGGAATAGGCTTGTTATTCTCTCATCATGGATTTTTTGCATGACTCGATTTGGATCAAATTGATCATCCAAAT
Organism: Neobacillus sp. NPDC097160; assembly: GCF_044762155.1. Taxonomy (NCBI): domain Bacteria; kingdom Bacillati; phylum Bacillota; class Bacilli; order Caryophanales; family Bacillaceae; genus Neobacillus; species Neobacillus sp. NPDC097160. Next base: position 191,974 of record NZ_JBIWDU010000007.1, read on the forward strand.
AAATCGTGCCGCCAATATAAAGTAACGGTGTTGTCATAACACTCATGCCGCCGATATGGAAAAGCGGAGCAACTGTTAAGGTGCTGTCACTATAATTAAATGGAATCGCATTAATAAAATTAATCGCATTCCACAGTGTATTTCCGTGGGTTAACATCGCTCCTTTTGGTCTGCCAGTTGTACCGGATGTGTACATCATCAGATGAATATCATCAAGAAAAATATCAAATTCAGGTTCTACATTATTAGCTTCGGCAATTAAATCCTCATAGACAGAATCCTCTTTATGGGGGTCACTGCCAACGTGGATGTATTCTTGTAAACTTGAATTTTGAGTCCGCAATTGATCGACCAACGATTTCATCCTGCCATCATAAATAAGGTGATAGCCTCTTGAATCATTTACAATATAGTGAACTTCATCCACGCTTAAACGGAAATTGATAGGGACAAAGATGGCACCGATTTTCGCACAGGCAAACATCGATTCCAGCATTTCATTCGTATTCAATAAAAGTGCATTGACGCGGTCGCCTTTTCGTACTCCCAAAGAAAGAAGAGCATTTGCAAAACGATTTACCCGTTCATTTAATTCCGCATAGGTAAATCTTTTTTCATTATAAACAACAGCAAGTCTCTCAGGCAGTGATTCACTGTGCTTAACAAGCCAGTTTCCAATTCCTTTGACCATATCTCTATCAACTCCCAATTGAAATCTTCTAATCTACTAACTTAAAATGGTAGAATGCTTCTTTGCTGGAAGTGGAAAATCTTTGTTTTCGAATGTCTCGTATCTACGGATTAATTCTTTCCGCAATTCACTTGGGATGACCAAATCATCGACAACAAGCTCTCCTGACAATTTGACAATGTCATATCCGGCACGATATTCGTCACGCAGCTCCTGTACCAATGCAGCCCTTTCTTGCGGATCTGTTACTGCCTTGATTTTATTGTAATAAACAGCATTGACGGCTGCTTCAGGCCCCATGATGGCAATTTCAGCAGATGGGAGTGCAATTGTTGTATCCGGTTCATATGCCGGACCTGCCATTGCATAAATGCCTGCTCCATAGGCTTTCCGAACGATGACACACATTTTCGGAACATTTGCCGTTGAACTGGCATAAATGAAATTTCTACCTTTTCGTAAGATACCTTCTTGCTCCACTTTCGTGCCAACCATGAATCCTGGAGTATCACATAAATAGAGAAGTGGAATATTGTAGGCATCACACGTCCAAACAAATTTTGCCCCTTTATCCGATGATTCTGGGAAAATGGCTCCGCCTTTTTGCATCGGCTGGTTTGCAACGATTCCGACTGTCTTCCCGTTCAATCTAGCAAAACCTGTTACTAGTTCTTTCGCATAATTCGCTTTTACTTCTAGGAAACTATTGCCATCGACAATGGCTTCAATTAATTTTCGGACATCATAAGCACGATTAGGCTCCATCGGTATAATGTTATCTATTTCCTGTGGATTACGGGTCGGTTCAATCACTGGAAAGCTAGGTGGCTTTACTTCAAAATGATCTGGCAGATAACTAAGTAGTTTTTTCACCATTCCGGCTGCTTCTTCTTCTGATTTGACAATAAAATCAGCTGAGCCGCTCTTTGTGTTATGCATTGTCGCGCCGCCAAGTTCCTCAATGTCAACCTTTTGCCCTGTTGCCATTTGGACCATTCTTGGTGAGGCAATCGCCATACCCGATGTCTTATCTACCATTATCACAAAGTCAGAAAATACAGGCATATAGGCAGTTCCGGCAAAACATGGTCCATAAAGGACAGCGATTTGTGGGACACGCCCTGAAAGCATACTGTGGTTGTACCAAATCTTCCCTGCAGAATATTTTTCAACATGGTACCCGCCAGCTTCATCAATCCGGCCGCCCGAAGAATCAATCATGTAGACAATCGGACGGCGCCCACGGATGGCTGATTCTTGAATCCTCAATATTTTTTCGCCATGGTATTTTCCAATAGACCCTGCTTTGACCGTATAATCGCTGGCCATAAAAAAAATCAAGCGGTCCTCTATTTTTCCTGTTCCGGTTATCACTCCGTCTGCAGGCAGTTTTTCTTTATTCGCATTGGCAAAAAGGCCTGTTTCATAATAGGGCCGTTCATCGTCAAAATACAGTTTCAATCGATCACGGACAAATAATTTCCCCAATTTCTTAATTTTGTCATGATCGGGTCCACCCTTATAAATTCGTTCTCTTTCAGAGAGCAATTTTTGTTCCCGTTCCAAAGTGATTCACCATCCCTTTCTATTTTTTAAGCTACGAAAGAATTCCCAGTTGCTTTGTCAAAATATCGTTCATGATTTGTGTAGTCCCGCCTCCAATGGTTTGAATACGGGCATCCCGCCAGATCCGCTGGATTGGGTATTCCATCATATAGCCATTCCCGCCATGTATTTGTAGAGCCTGATCGGCCACTCGATTAACCATTTCCGTTGCATACACTTTTGCCATCGTTGCTTCCGTCACACAGTTCTCACCCTTGTTGTACAGGTAAAGTGCACGATATGTGATATTTCTTGCTTTTTCAATATCAACCGCCATGTCGACCAGTTTATGGCGAATCACTTGGAACTCTGATAATGGCTGTTTAAACTGAATTCTTTCTTTACTGTATTTTACGGCCAGTTCTAATGCTTTTTCTGCTGCTCCAATACAGCCCAAAGCCATTATTAATCGTTCATATTGAAAATTCTTCATGATATAAAGGAAGCCCTCATTTTCATTGCCAATTAAGTTTTCGACTGGCACTTTTACATTGTCAAAGAAGATTTCACCGGTGTCGGAAGATCGCCAGCCTAATTTTTTCAACTTTTTCCCCACTGAATAACCTGGTGAATTTGTTTCAACAATAAATAAGCTTACATTGCGATGAATGGGTTCCTCTTTTGTTTTAGCCGCTACAATCGCATAATCAGCATTGACTCCATTTGTGATAAACGTTTTGGAGCCATTTAAGATGTAATAATCCCCTTCTCTTATAGCTGTAGTTTTAAGACCAGATACATCTGACCCACCGCTTGGCTCTGTAATAGCAAGCGCTGCAATTACCTCTCCTTTGATCCCCGGAACTAAGTATTTTTGTTTTTGCTCTTGATTTCCATATTTCCAAATATTCGTCATGGCAATCGATGTATGGGCTCCAATTGCAGATTGCACTCCACCGGCACCGCATCTCGAGAATTCCTCTGTGAACACGGCTTCCATAATCAAATCAAGCCCGAGACCACTGTACTCTTCAGGAAATTTAATCCCTAAATATCCCAATTCTCCCATTCGTTTATATAAAGTTCTTGGCGTTTCACCGTCTTTTTCCCATTGCTCTATATTTGGAAGTACTTCTTTCTCCATAAAAGCCCTTATACTTTTTCGAAACATTTCATGTTCTTCCGTAAATATCCAGTGTGGCACGAATATCCCTCCTTTTTACAAGCCAATCTGCTTTGCAATAATCTCTTTCATGATTTCATCAGTACCGCCGCCAATTCTTGCAAGACGGCTATCCCTCCATGCACGTTCAATTGGATATTCGGTCATATATCCATTGCCGCCAAAAATTTGCAGTGCTCGGTCCGCCACCCAATGACCCATTTGCGCGGCAGCCAATTTTGTCATCGAAATTTCTTTTGAAGGAACTTCCCCCTTTGAGAATCTGAAGGCAGTCGCATAGGTTAATTCCCTGCAAACCTCGATTTGGGTCTTCATTTCAGCTAACATGTGAGCAATCACTTGAAAATTGCCAATCGGCTGTTGAAAAGCTTCCCTAGTTTTCGCATAGTTTAATGCCAGTTCATACTGACGGTCGGCACTTCCAATCGCACCAGCTGCTCCAATCATTCTTTCCCCTTGAAGCTGCCACATGATTTGATAAAATCCCTTGCCCTCTTCACCTAAGAGGTTTTCATGCGGAACACGAACATGATCAAAAATAAGCTCGGCAGTATCGGAAGAACGCATTCCGACTTTATCTAGCTTTTTCCCGACCGAAAAGCCCGGACGATTTGTTTCGACAAGGAAAAGACTGATTCCTTTTGGACCAGGGTCGTCAGAGGTTCTAGTCACCAAGGTCACAAAATCCGCCCTCGTTCCATTTGTAATAAACGTTTTTGTCCCGTTAATGACCCATTCGTCTCCAACACGATTTGCCCTTGTTTGAATGCCCATCACATCTGACCCATTGTTTGGTTCGGAAATGCCAATCGCAGCAATCTTTTCCCCTTTTAATGCAGGTTTTAAGAAACGCTCATGCTGTTCCTTTGTCCCAAACTTATAGACAGGGGGTGTTGCCATATCTGTTTGGACAGCAATGGCCATCGGTAAACCCCCACAGCCGCATTTATTCAGTTCTTCAGCTAGAACAAGACCGGAAAAATAATCTCCGCCTTGACCCCCCACGGACTCTGGATAATGTAAACCTAGAAGCCCAAGTTCGCCCATTCTGGTAAAAACGGAGCGAGGAAATACCCCTTGCTCTTCCCATTCATCAACATAAGGGGCAATCTCCTTTTCTACAAACCTTCGGATCATGTTCCGAAGCTGATCATGTTCTTCTGTAAAATACGGTTCATACGGCATTCCATGCTCACCTCATTTTTAAACTTTTAATAATTTTTCGTCTATTTCGATTTCCATTCGAAGCATATTGGCACCATAACATTTTCCTAGATTATCGAGCCTTAGACTAGCAGAGCCGCCTCCCTCTAATGCCTCCCGGCAAACAAAGTTTAACCCATGGATATGCGGCAATTCGTATCGAATGACTTCCCCTTTTACCAGCCCAGCAAAATGTTCTTTTACCCTTTCAGCTGTTAATTGATTTAAAAAAGTTTCATAGATTGCTTGATTTGGAGCGAATACCCCAACATTAACTGTGTTCCCTTTATCGCCGGATCGTGTTTGAGCAATATCCTTTAACTGTACAATAGCCATTCATTACACCTCCACGACTTCGACTTTTACTAGATATTCAACTTCTTCCCGAGGGATCAGCGTGGACCACATCCCTATTAATGATCTTGGGGCAGCATTACCGGTAAATCCGCTCATGGACGGTGGACCATTTAAAGCGATTGGAGGAAAAAGCCGGCTAAACTTGGCTGCTTCTTGCTTTGTTTCCGCTCGAACAATCATTCGTAAGAAGACCTCATTTAATTCACTTCGATTGTCATGGGCGAGAGGCCCGCTTAAAGCGTTGTACCCCATAAAATCTGTTCTGATTTCCTGATAGTTCAAGCCCATCCGTTCCACCTGGCTCCTAATAATTTCATCGACTTTCTTGGCTTTCAACATCGCATCAGGCCATGAAAAGCCGACGATGACCTGGCCTGCATAGCCATTTTCATAGCCCATGACCACTTTTAATGAATCCGTCCTAGGCTTTCCATTTACTCCTGTTACCTTCACTTGATTATCTCCGACATTTTTCAGTGTTACATTTGTTAAATCGACGATAACATCTGGTGTAATATAGGCCGAGGGGTCATGGATCTCATAAAGCATTTGTTCCTTAACGGTATCAACCGTTACTAATCCGCCCCGATCTTCTACCTTACTAATGATAAATTCGCCATTTTCTGAAACCTCGGCAATCGGATAGCCCATGCGGTCAAACCCTTCAATTTCCCACCAGTTTCCGCTAAAATTTCCACCCGTTGATTGGGCTGAACACTCTAGAAGATGCCCCATAAAGACGCCACTCGCCAATTTATCCCAATCGTTTTGACTCCAGCCATATTCATAAATCAACGGTGCCAAAAACTGGGCAGTATCTGTCGTTCTTCCTGTAACAACAATATCTGCACCTGCCTCCAATGCCTTAACAATTGGCTCTGCCCCGATATAGGCGTTAGCAAATTCGAGTTTTTCTTTGATTGTGTCTATCGGGTTCCCTGTTTCTAAATGATTTAGCGGATAACCTTTATCAAGAAACTCTGGGATTCTGTCTAAAATATTGTCACCTGTGACGACCGCAACCTTTAAACCGCTGATGCCTGAATCCCTTGCCACACGAAGGATTTCCTGTTGTGCGCCAACTGGATTTATTCCGCCGCCATTTGTTAACAGCTTGATTCCTTTTTCTTTTACATAAGGCAGCAAGGCCTTCATTTGCTGCGGGATATCCTTTGTGAAACCGGCATTTTCATTTTTCCGTTTATCCTTCACCAAGATGGCCATGGTTAGTTCTGCTAATGCATCGAAACAAAGGTATTGAACATCACCATATTCAGCAGTTGCAACGGCAGCATCGATGGTGTCACCATAAAACCCCTGGGCAGCGCCAATTCTTACTTTTTTCATTTTCCATGCCCTCCCGCTATTATTTGTTACTAATTTTCACCAGACAGTCGCCTTCCTGAACAAACTCTCCCTCTGCCGTGTTAATAGCGGCTACCACTCCACTATGTGTTGCTTCAATCGGGATTTCCATTTTCATAGATTCCAAAATAATTAATACATCGCCTTCCTTCACCACATCATTTTCCTTTACCTCAATTTTCCACACGCTTCCAGCCATATTTGATAAAATTTCTACCATTTTCATCACTCCTTCTTTTATTTTCCACTCCATGTAGGCTGCCGCTTTTCAAGAAAAGCAGTGGCCCCTTCTTTTAAATCTTCACTCATAAACGACACAAGTCTTAATGTTGTTAAATAATCAAAAGATTTCTGCATATCCATCTGTTCTGTATTGAAAAAGGCATCCAAACTTAACCTGACGGCTAATGGACTGAAGCTGGCAACTTGCTGGGCTAGTTTCATCGTTTCTGCCTCAAGCTCATCGGGGCTGACAACTCGATGGACCAAGTTAATCTCTTTTGCCTGTTCTGCTGATAAAATTTCGGCCGTAAGCATCATTTCCATCATTTTTCTTTCTCCTACAGCACGCCGAACCCAAGGCATAATCACAAAGGGAACAAGTCCGAGCCTAAGCTCCGTTAAGCCTAACTTTGCTGTTGTGGAGGCGATGGCAAGATGACACATGGCGACAAGCCCCGTACCCCCTCCTAATGCTGGACCATTTACACTTGCAATGAGCGGAGTTTTCACTTCAGCACCCAGCTTAAATAGTTCTGTACTCTCCAGCCCCTCTCCATAAAGTTCAGGAGCCGTTTTTTCGAGATTCTTTTTGAATTCATTTAGATTTCCACCGGCCGAAAAGGATTTTCCAGCCCCAGTAAGAATGATAGCCCTAATATTGGAATCTTGATCTGCTTTCCTGATAGCATAGACTAGTTCTTGAGTTGATTTTTCTGTTAAGGGATTTCTCATTTCAGGTAAATTCAACGTTATTTTGGCAACGTTCTCAAATTCCTCGAAGATTAATGTTTCATAGACCATACTTACACCTCTTACCTTGTATTAGCATAAACTCACTATCTATTTATCTTGCAATTAATATGCCAATTTATAAAAAACTCACTAATGAATCTTTTCATCTAATCTGTTCCAATCTTGTATTTTATTCAAAGTTTTTGACAAATCATAGAAAGTATTTGAGTTGTGTACGTTTGCGTACAAAAGTGAACAGGTGTTAAAAGAAGTTTACAACCTGCATTTGTATTCAAATCATATTGCCGTTATAATTGTTATGAATAATAATAATTTTCAGACTACTAGGGATGTGATAATTTTTGAAGGTTAGCAGTTTTACCACCATCAATTTTGTCAATTTATCGCTTGATAGTACGATTCGTGAAGCCATTTCAGCATTTCTTCATCATCGGGTGGATATCGGCTGTGTCACCAATGGCAAAGATTTACTTGGCATTATCCATAAAAATTCTATTTACCGCGCATTGCTAAAAAATTTCCCACTTGATTCACCTATTCGACCACTTATTAAAAAAAACATTGTCACGATTCAAAAAGACCAATCTTTAATTGATGCAAGAGATATTATGATGAAGGGAAATGTCAGCCAGGCAGTAGTACTTGATGAACATCAGATGGTATATGGCATCATGTCGAAGTCAGATTTGGTAACTTCCAATATGACTGTATTAGAAGACACATTAAACCGATTGAAGTCTCTAGTTGAGAATCTTCAAGATGCTGTCATTTCAGTCGATTCAAATTTAAAAATTACGACGTATAACCAAGTTGCCCTTAATCTTCTGCGGCTTCATGGCAAGTCATTACTACATTCACCAATCGATCGATTTCTTCCCAATTTTAGAAGATGGTTAATTGAAACGATGAAGACCGGGGAAATTCAGAATGCCAAAAGAATTTGTTTTGAAGAACTGTCTGTCATCGCTTCTTTTATCCCAATCAGTGAAATGAATAAGGTTACAGGAGCAATGGTTGTATTACGGGACGTCACCTCCTATGAAGTCATTGCGAATGAATTAGAAACGACCAATCGTTTAAAGAAAATTCTAGACAGTGCACTCGAACTCGCCTATGACGGGGTGGCTGTTACAGATCAAAACGGCCGTATAACGATGAGCAATCAAGGATTCATGGAACTCTTTTCCATTGATCACCAAAACGAAATCCTTGGCACCCCCATTTCAAAAATTGCCCCACAGATTCCTTCACAGCTCAGTCTAAAGTTTGATAAAAAAATTGATGGGGAACTCATTCAAATTAACAATCGAAAATGTATTGTTGCGCAAATGCCCATTTATCAAGATGGTCAAAAGCTAGGAGCCATTTTTAAAATCATCTTTAGGCAGTTGGATTCCTGGAAGGACATCCTCGTACATATGGAAAAGCTGGAAAGCGAGATTTCTTATTACCGCGGCGAATTATCCCGAATTTCCAAAGATAAGAACCCTTTTGCTCATGTCGTTTCTCAGAACTCACAAATGGAAAAATTTAAACATGATGCTGTCATTGCTGCCAATTCTTTCTCCAATGTCTTGATTACAGGTGAAAGTGGGACTGGAAAGGAATTGATTGCAGAAGGCATTCATACCTTTTCGGGTCGAAAAGGAACCTTTATCAAGGTTAATTGCGGAGCCATCCCTGAAGAATTATTGGAATCTGAATTTTTTGGTTATGCAGATGGCGCTTTTACCGGGGCGAAAAAAGGAGGTAAGCCGGGTAAATTTGAATTAGCCGACAATGGAACCCTATTTCTAGATGAAATTGGCGATATGCCTCCATCCTTACAGGTAAAATTGCTCCGAGTACTACAAGAACAAGAGTTTGAAAGAATTGGTGCAACTAAAACAACAAAGGTAAACGTCCGAATCATTTCGGCAACGAATAAGGACTTGAGCGAGCTTGTCAAACAGGGAAAATTCAGGGAAGATCTCTTTTATCGAATCCATGTGATCCAATTACACATACCGCCATTGCGTGATCGGTTAGACGATATTCCCTTATTGTGTAAACATTTCATCAATAAGATTAATAGTAAAACAAACAAGAATATTCTTGGTATTTCCAATGAAGTAATAAAGATTTTTCAAAAGTACCATTGGCCTGGTAATATTAGACAATTGGAAAATGTTTTGGAACGAGCCTTTCATTTTAGTACAAGTAATTGGATTGAATTGGAACATCTTCCTATTGAATTCAATTTACTGAATGAACCCTCTTCTCCTTCACAAATATCTAAAAAAACAAAATCCGATTTCACCATAGACCGGAAACAATCGATGAACCAGACCGAGAAAGAGATTATTTTACAAGCCTTAAAGCAATGTAATGGAAACCGCACAAAAGCGGCAGAAACTTTAGGTATCAGCAGGACGACACTGTATCAAAAAATGAAAAAATTTCATATTATTGAGGATTTTGCTTTTAAGATCACGCCCACATAAGTGAAACAACCATATGGCAACAATCCATATGGTTGTTTCTAGTTTATTTATTGCAACTGCTTCATGTACCCCTGTTTCAATACAGACTTTTGTATCTTACCCGCTGGTGTTTGGGGTAACTGCTTGACAAAGGTAATCTGCCTTGGGACTTTATAATCAGCCAAATGTTGTCGACAGTATGATTTTAATTCCTCTTCCGAAATGGACACACCATCTTTCGGGATAATATAATATAAGCCGACTTCACCAAGAAACGGATCTGGGACTCCGATTCCTGCTGCAAAGGAAACATTTGAATGGGACATAAGAATGTTTTCTACCTCAACGGGATATACATTATATCCACCTTGAATATACATCTCCTTCTTCCGCCCTTTTAAATAGACATATCCCTCATGATCTAGATAGCCCATGTCACCAGTATAGAGCCAGCCATCCTCCGAAAATGCTAATCTCGATTCTTCTTCAAGCCCGTAGTACCCTTTTGCTCGGCAATTTCCCTTTACCGCTAGTTCTCCCACCTCACCGTATGGAACCGTCTTCCGCCCGCTATCGACAATCTTAATCTTGAAATCTCCAATTGGCACCCCAATGCTTTCCTGGACCTTTTCAAGAGAATCAGTCAATTTTGTCAGAATACAAGCACCGGATGATTCACTTAGGCCGTATAAATTAATGATTTTGGCATTTTGGAAGCGTGATAGAATGATTTCACATTGGGTTGGATCAACATTCGATCCACCGGCAACGCAAATTTTTATCGAACTCAGGTCATATTGATCAATTTTCTTATGATTAAATAGCATGAGGAACATAGTAGGAACCCCTGCAAAAATCGTTGGTTTGACTTGGTGTATCACTTCGAGCACATTTTCTGGAATAAACTCGGGAATCAATACAATACTTCCAAAACACAACAAAAAGGCATGAACGGTACAGGTAATTCCGCCAACATGATTGAGCGGCAAATTTCCAACAGTGGAATCGGTTTCTTTAAGGGATAAGTGATTTGCCTGTGCTTTGGCAGACTCTAATATACTTCGGTTTGTAATCATTGTCCCCTTGGGTCTTCCAGTTGTCCCCGATGTGTAAATTACAATAACGGGATCATCTTCTTTAACAGCCTCTTTACATTCCTCCAGCCCAATTCTATCGATTGGACGATTTAATAATTGCTTAAACGATAAACTCCCGGCAAAACCAGATTCTATGAAAATATACTTTTCTACAAATGGCATTTTTTCTTGAAAGCTTTCAAAAAATCGGGCAAAATCAAACCCATTATGCTCTGAGATGGATACAATCCCTTTTGCTTTTGAATTGTTCAACATATATTCTAATTCTGCCTCACGATAGCGAACATTTAATGCTACCACACCTAGTCCTATTTTTGCGGCTGCGAAATATGTGTACAGCCATTCAAATTGATTTAACGCCAGTACTGCAATCGTTTCCCCTTTTTTAAAACCCTCCTGCAGCAATGCCGAAGCTAACACATCCGTCCTATCTTCTAGTTCCCTAAATGTGATGCTTTGTCCATTGCAGATCAAAAATGGCTTATTCGGATACTTAGCTGCGGCATTTGCCAATACTTTATGCACGATCCAATCTTGCAAAACCGACACCTCCACATTTTAATGAAAAACAGGTGGTTAAACCGGATAATTAGAATATAGATTGCTATATTTTTCCCTTAAAACGTGCTTTTGAATTTTTCCAGTGATTGTCTGTGGGAGTTCAGGCACAATTAACACTTCTTTAGGTATTTGGAAAGATCCCAGCTGTTCTTTGCAGTGATTTAGGATGTCGTTCTTCGTCGCTTCCTCTCCTGGTTTTAAGACGACGAAAGCCGTTACGGCTTCGATCCAGTGCTCATGTGGTAACCCCACAGCGACAGCATTTAAGACTTTCGGGTAGGATAACAGCACCTGTTCAACTTGAATGGATGCCACATTTTCCCCGCCTGTCTTAATCATATCTTTCTTTCGGTCGACAAAGACGAGCAGTCCCTCCTCATCAAAGTAACCTAAATCTCCTGTATGATGCCAACCAAATTGTTGTGCTCGTTTTGTTTCCTCTGGATTATTGAGGTAGCCTGCCATTACATTCGGACCGCGGTGAACGATTTCCCCGACTTCTTTTTTGCCAAGGAATTTCCCACTTTCATCCATAATTGCTATATCAGTAATTAATGATGGCACGCCCCAATATGGACCAGATTTACTAAGTTGATCCTCTGGTTTAAACACACAGGTGGCCGGATACATTTCGGTTTGCCCCGAACCAAGAGCAAATTCGCATCCAAGTTCATTGATCCCTTTTTCAAGCGTATTTCGATCCATCGGTGCCATCGCGTATAAACAATAGCGCAGACTTGATAAATCATATTTATTAAAGGAAGGATGATAAAGGAATGCTCTGTACATCATAGGCAGACCAAACATCCAGGTAATCTGTTCTTTTTCAATTGTTTTCATAAATGATTCCGGCTCAAATCCTTGAATGATGACAACGGTTGCACCCAGATGGAAAAAGGAAGCCGCAAGTGCATGTTGAGCGCAATGGAATACGGGCATCAACAGTGTCGCAATGTCCTCTCTATTCATGCCGGCCTCGATAATATTCGCCAGACTGGCAATGAATACCGCTTGATGATTAATGAGCACGCCCTTCGGTGTTCCGGTTGTCCCACTTGTAAACATAATCTGGGCAATATCCCGATCACCAATATCTACTTCCGGTTCATCTATTTTAATAGTTTGAAGTGCATTTTCAAATTTATCTGTTTCAAGAGCGCCATTGCCAATTACGAGTAATTCCGGACACATACTTGAAAATTCTTCTTTTTTTCCCTGTAAAAATAACTCGTCACATATAAGCACTTTTGCTTGTACTTCCGAAAGTATATAGGCCTTTTCATTAAAAGAAACTCCCGGATTAAGCGGAACCCAGACTAGACCTGCTTTAGCAATTCCGATAATGGCAACAAGAAATTGCCACGAATTACCGCAAATAGTTGCTACCGCGTCCCCCTTTTCTAGCCCAAGATCCAATAAGTAGTGGGCAAAGCGGTTGCAATCCTCGTTAAAATCTTTATAGCTAATCCTATTATCGCCGGAAATAATCGCGGTTTTCTTTGGATATTTTGCTGATGTCCTGCGAACTATATCACCTATAGCCACACGATTTAATGAAGTTATTTCACTCAATACACGCTCACTCCTCATTTTTATTATTGAGACAACATTTGTACTTTATTTACCATAGCTCACCGCAAGACCATTTCTTACATCCTGCTGGATCCCGTATTGCGGAATCGGATACCTAAATCCATTTCGGCTCAACTGCTTCATCCCTTCAATTGCTTTCAGTAAATCATCTGGTGATAGGGCCATTAAGAGCTCAACATCTAAAACTCCCCCATACCTCCTTTCTGCATAGCAAGGAATAGACAAACTTGGTTTGCCCGTTTTCAATGCCCGTCCCCAGGAGTCCGCACAGGAAGATTCACCGACAATGCTCCAATCAAACTTCTGATAATTTCGCCACTGCAAACCATTTATGAATAAAATCATTTGCCCCGGAGTTGCATAAATCAAACAAATATCTGGCGGATTAAGACGTCCCGATACAAGTGGTGAAACAGCCATCGCCTCGTAGCTTCCATATGGAACAACTTCCATTGCCTGTTGATGTACGTTTGCATCTTGACCTGTTTCATACCAAACACCCGCATACTCTTTTCCTGAAAGCCACTTCTCATCTTGCGGATGAAGTCCAATCACGGCACCACATTGAGCACCTGCTAAATCCTCATTTGTAATCCCCACTGTCCAGCCAAGTCTAGCAGCCTGTGCCACGATTTGATCGGTTGTATGGATCTGCTGTGGACGCCTAACTTTTGGAATCGCTTCCATTTCTTCTTGGGTTTGGAATAACTTCATTCCAATTGGCTCCGTTTTAATTTTTATAAGCTCTTGTAAGTCTGAAATAATTGATTTCCATTCGTACATAAGAGTGGTTCCTCCTTACAAATAAAAATGTAGGTTAACAATCAGAGTGAAACGTCCAGAATATGGTTCTACCTTAAGTTTGCAAGAATTGTGCCAGCCTTTCCTACTGATAAATATAGTCTTGGTTACACACTCTTTGACAGTTTAGCTATGATGCTTTCATTTGTACAAATGTTTGAAAAAAACAACAGCTGTACAATTTTATATACACTGGATTTGTTTATGTAACATGGAATAAATTTTTAATCATGCTGAATAATTCCTTTCTAAAGAAATTATCCTTTTTTTAGGAAATAAAAAAAGAGGTCCTCTTTTTTAAAAGGACATCTAATAGGTAACTATATATCTTAACTTTTTTCTAAACTTCTATTAATTAAGAAAGGTAGACCAAATGGCATAAAAGAATATGCCAAGGCCCCCAAGAAATACACCTAAACATGCCAAACTTATCGGACTTCCCCATTTAATTTCTTGCATTCCTCACACCCCCTGAATTTATTTTCTGTCTGCAGACTTTTTCTAAGTCAACCTTTACCACTTCTATTATATAGTATATTTGTGATTATATGGCATCTGAAACCTAAACCATTGCTTGCTAAAATGCCTAAAATATTTATTTCATAATGTAACCGCTTTAATTTCCCAAATTTTTAAAATATATGATATATTCAAGTAAATAAAAAATGGGGTGAGGATAAAATGAAATTGCAAACACACCGCACATACAATTTTAATGCAGGTCCTTCAGCTTTACCTATATCCGTTCTAGAGAAAGCTCAGGCAGAACTGATTGATTTTCGGGGTACTGGAATGTCAGTTATGGAGCTAAGCCACCGAAGCAGCGCCTATGAGACCGTACATAATCAGGCGATTAACTCCTTAAAGGAACTTCTGTCCATTCCGGATAATTATGAAGTACTATTTCTCCAAGGCGGAGCAAGTCTTCAGTTTTCCATGATTCCAATGAATTTTTTACGCTCTGGGAAAAAGGCTGGATATGTGATGACCGGATCTTGGTCTGAAAAAGCATTCTCCGAGGCGAAACTGTTTGGGGATGTTTATCATGCTGCTTCCACAAAAGAAAGCAGCTACCGTAGTATTCCAAAAGTTGATGAAATAGAGTTTAATCCTGACGATGCTTATTTACATCTTACTTCCAACAATACCATTTATGGTACACAGTGGACTGATTTCCCTGACACTGGGGATGTTCCGTTAATTGCAGATATGTCGAGTGATATTCTATCTAAACCGATTGACGTCAGTAAGTTTGCCCTTATTTATGCCGGTGCTCAGAAAAATCTTGGCCCATCAGGCGTGACTGTTGTCATCATTCGCAAGGATTTGCTTGAACAAGCAAACACCAATATCCCAACAATGTTAAAGTACAGCACACATGCGAAGAACAACTCCTTATATAATACACCGCCAACCTTTGGCATTTACATGCTGGGAGAAGTCCTTAACTGGGTACGTGAAATAGGTGGATTAACGGCAATCGCTGAACAGAATGAAAAGAAAGCTAAACTAATCTATGACGGAATTGACACTAGTAATGGTTTTTATATTGGCCATTCCGAGCCTGACAGTCGCTCACTCATGAACATCACTTTTAACTTAAACTCAAAAGAATTAGAAAAGAATTTCTTAGAACAAGCAAAACAAGAAGGTTTTGTAGGAGTAAACGGCCATCGCTCCATTGGCGGATGCCGCATATCAGCCTACAATGCCGTTCCTTTTGACGCATGCAAAGCATTCAGTGAGTTTATGATTCAATTCCAAAAGGATAATAGCTAAAACTAAATCGCTATTTATCAAAAACGGAGGCATTCTTTTAATAGAATTGCCTCCTCTTTACTTATAGAGTTGTAGACATTTTTAAAAAAGAATAATTCAACCTTACAAGTTGAAACTAGTTTTATACTTGTCCGTATATATATTTTAAATGACGAATGCGGAGTTGATACATTTTGACAACAGTTGAATCAGCTGATTTTTTAAAGGGTGAATTAAAAAAGATAAAAAAATGGGAAAAGGACCAAAAGGGTTTGTGGTTTTGGGAGAAAATTGGACGGTTGCCATTTGTGTTGCTCGATAAACTAACCCCAAAATTTATTCAAAATAAAATTGGTTTAATGATTGATGAATTAGGCAGCTTTATCCAGACCGGTGGGCAATATTTAATCAGTGAGAAAAGTATTTTAAAGAAGTTTACCGCCAAGGATTCCTCAATGGAACAAGATATCATTAGCATCGATCAATTGGAGCAGGTGCCGCTCGGCAAGATGGATGAGGTTGCAAATGAAATAAAAAACTCAAGAACAAACATGGCAACCATCCAAGGGGCAACAACAGGGATCGGCGGATTGTTTACTCTTGCAATCGATATCCCAATCCTCCTAGGATTATCACTAAAGGTTTTACAAGAGATTTCCATATGTTATGGCTATGACCCTAAGAATAAGTCGGAAAGGATATTCATAGTAAAATGTCTGCAATTTACCTCTTCAGATATTGTTGGGAAAAAGGCCATTTTAGAGGATCTTTCCGCATTCAACCATGACAAGCAGAACTCCCGCATGATTTCCCAATTGCAAGGTTGGCGTGAAGTTGTTACTACTTATCGGGATAGTTTTGGCTGGAAAAAACTTTTTCAAATGGTCCCGATTGCCGGAATGATTTTTGGTGCATTCATAAATAGATCATCAATTGGGGATGTAGCCGAAACAGGAATGATGCTATATCGGAAACGGAGAATAGTTGAGCGGATTAATCAATTAGAAAATAGGCAGGCTGCTTCGACAACCGAAAATTAATAACTAAAACAAAAAAGGCATGTACACCATGATACATGCCTTTTGTAATAGCAAAAATGTAGATTTGATCCTATTTCCCGTCCACTACTTCCTTCAATATTTCATACGAACGTTTTTGTTTTTCAGGATCATAAATATATGACACCGCCATGAGTTCATCTACGTTATATTTTTCCTGAAAACTAGTCAGCTGTTGTCTAACGGTCTCTTTGCTTCCTATCAGTGTCACGCTTGACATTGATGTAGCCATTTCTTTTTCCATTGGAGTCCAAAGCTCATCCATGCTTTCAACAGGTGGCTTTAAAGGCATTCGTGAACCACGTACTACATTTAGGAAAAATTGCTGCATTGATGTCGATAACCATTTAGCCTCTTGATCACTTTCCGCTGCAATCACATTTAAGCAAACCATCATATATGGCTTGTCTAAGTACTCAGAAGGCTGGAAACGGTCACGATAAATCGAAATTGCTTCTTCCATGTACCTTGGTGCAAAGTGGGAAGCAAATACGTATGGCAGACCTAAACTAGCCGCTAAGTACGCTGAATCGGTAGACGAACCAAGGATATAAATTGGTATATTCGTGCTAACACCTGGATAGGCTCTTACATAACTTTGCTGTTCTTCCGGGCCAAAATAAGTGAGCAAGGCCTGAACATCCTCCGGAAATGTATAAACCGCATCATTTTTCGAACGTCTTAAGGCATTGGCTGTCATCATATCAGTACCGGGAGCACGGCCGAGTCCAAGGTCGACACGATTTGGATAAATTGTGGCCATCGTTCCGAATTGTTCGGCCACCACTAATGGAGAATGGTTAGGGAGCATGATACCACCCGATCCAACCCGAATGTGATTGGTATGTTCTAATGTATGTTTGATTAAAATTGACGTAGCGGAGCTAACAAGTGTCGGCGTATTATGATGCTCTGCAATCCAATAGCGTTGATAGCCCATTTTTTCGACTGCTTGTGCAAGAACCACCATGGCATCAACCGCTTGCTTTGGGCCCTGACCCTCACGAATTGGGGCTAAATTTAAGACAGATACAGGTATTTGAATAGTTGCCATAATCAATTTATCCTTTCTTTAAGAGTTACACTCCAATCATACCAATTGGAATACAGGAATTACATTTATATGCCTATGATGGAAATTCCTCATTTTTGCAGCGTTTTTTTCAACCAAAAAGAGGAGAAAAATTCCTCCTCTTACAAATCAAAAGTCTATTTTACTTTATTATTTTTTGACTCTTGAATAGGTACATGTTTGGGTCGTTCTGGATACGATCCCTTTCCTGCATCATCTGGTCCAGTCAGGGTATTTCTTTGATCCAAAACTCTTCCGGTAAACTCAATCGGATTTCTATTTGCCATTGGTCGGCCTCCAAATAATAAGGTTTGTTGAAAATCTTAGCTTTTTTAGTATTGATAACTTTTTTAATTTTTATGTTGTCCAAAAAAAAGCAATGGTTACTTGTTTATTTCCGAACTGTTCATTTTTTTGTTGTTTGCTTGAAATAAATTTTTGGAGATAACATTTAGTTGATTGACAAATCGGTTAAAGCCAAATCCAACAAAGAAAGCAATACTTATTGGTGCATAAGGGGTGTCTTTATACTCGGTGAACTCAATTAAAAATAGACCGCTTTGGATTAAGGTGACAGCAACTACAGCTGTTCCTGTTGCAAAAATAGGATAAAAAATATACATAATCCACTTTCGATAATCTAGTAATTCCCCTTCCATATAGTGAGAACAAAACATGTAAAGGTGCCTTAATGAGCCGCCGATCGCTCCAGCGAAAAAATAGTAAAGAAAGATTTTGATTTGAGAAATAAATGGCAGTGCTTTTTCAAAGACTCCCGTCCACAGCAACCCTACTGCTAAAAAACTTCCAAAAAATAATAGACAAAGATATGTCAATATAATGGCTTTTAACCATCTTTTCAATATATCACCCCGCTTCAGATAATCTATCTTATGAAGCGAAATAATTATACATGCAAGCAGCCATTTTAGTTTTTATGATGAAAATTAATAGTTAAACCTTTGACATACTAATAAAAATGATGTAAATTAACAAATGTACGAACAATTATATATTATTAAACTTTAATATTCGTGTTTAGGGGTGCAATCCATGGAAAATGTGTTTGATTACGAAGATATTCAATTGATTCCAGCGAAATGTATTGTAAATAGCAGAAGTGAATGTGATACCTCGGTAACCTTAGGCGGTCATACCTTTAAATTGCCTGTAGTACCTGCAAATATGCAAACGATTATCGACGAGAAGCTTTCCATTTACTTAGCGGAAAATGGCTACTTCTATGTCATGCATCGGTTTGAACCAGAGAAGCGAGTTTCTTTTATTAAAGATATGAAAACACGAGGCTTGTTCTCCTCTATTAGTGTAGGCGTCAAAGAAGAAGAATATCAATTCATCCAGCAATTAGCTGACGAACAGCTCACACCGGATTACATTACGATTGATATCGCACATGGCCATTCCAATGCAGTGATCGAGATGATTAAACATATTAAGAATCATTTACCTGAAAGCTTTGTAATTGCAGGAAATGTTGGAACTCCAGAAGCTGTGAGAGAGTTGGAACATGCTGGTGCGGATGCCACAAAAGTAGGTATTGGACCAGGAAAAGTATGTATTACAAAGATTAAAACTGGCTTTGGGACTGGCGGCTGGCAATTAGCGGCACTGCGCTGGTGTGCGAAGGCAGCAAGCAAGCCTGTTATTGCTGATGGAGGAATTAGGACACATGGTGATATCGCTAAATCTGTCAGATTTGGGGCCAGAATGGTCATGATTGGTTCATTATTTGCTGGTCATGAAGAATCTCCAGGCGAAACCATTGAGAAAGATGGCAAGCTTTATAAGGAATACTTTGGTTCTGCTTCTGAATTTCAAAAAGGCGAAAAGAAAAACGTTGAAGGTAAAAAAATGTATGTTGAATACAGAGGTTCTTTAATCGACACGTTGAAAGAAATGGAACAAGATCTTCAGTCTTCAATTTCTTATTCAGGTGGAGACAAGTTAGAGGCAATCCGCAATGTAGATTATGTCGTTGTGAAAAATTCCATTTTTAATGGTGATAAGATTTATTAATTTTCGTTGGGTGAGCAAGGTACATTAGTACTTGCTCACCTTTTTATTTAGCAACACTCACATATCCATTGACAGGAAAAATGGTGCATGATACAATTTATCTCGAATTAAAGATATTTTAATTAAAAATAATCACCTTATCGAATTTCCATTTATAAAGTCTACTAAAGGGATGCCCTATTTCTTGAGTAGTGAACAAACTTAAAGTGAAATAATAAAAAATGGACAAAATAAGGTACATTGGAGGGTATTAAATGAACAGTTTAAAAGGAATTCACCATGTTACTGCAATCACGAGCAGCGCGGAAAAAAATTATGAGTTTTTTACCTATGTGTTAGGAATGCGTTTAGTAAAGAAAACAGTAAATCAAGATGACATCCAAACATATCATTTATTTTTTGCTGATGATGCGGGCAGTCCTGGGACTGATATGACGTTCTTCGATTTCCCCGGCATCCCTAAAGGGGTACATGGAACGAATGAGATTTCTAAAACGTCCTTCCGCGTACCAAGTGATGCTGCCATTGAGTATTGGGTAAAACGTTTTGATCGATTAAATATAAAGCATACTGGTATCAAAGAATTATTTGGCAAAAAGACTCTTTCGTTTGTGGATTTTGATGATCAGCAATACCAATTAATTTCGGATGAAAACAATAAAGGTGTAGCGAGCGGTACACCATGGCAAAAAGGACCAATCCCATTAGAATATGCAATAACTGGTTTGGGACCACTCTTTGTCCGCGTGGCGAACTTTGATTACTTTAAAGAAATGATGGAAAAAGTACTCTTATTTAATGAAATCGGCCAAGAAGGCTCATTCCATTTATTTGAAGTTGGCGAAGGTGGCAATGGTGCCCAAGTAGTTGTCGAATACAATGCCATTCTGCCACAAGCACAACAAGGTTTTGGTACCGTTCACCACGCGGCATTTCGTGTTGAAGATCGTACCGTTTTAGAAGATTGGATGAAACGAATAGAAGGCTTTGGATTCGGTACCTCCGGTTTTGTCGACCGCTTCTTTTTTGGGTCATTGTATGTAAGAGTTGCCCCGCAAATCTTATTTGAATTTGCCACAGACGGCCCTGGATTTATGGGGGATGAACCATATGAAACACTTGGAGAAAAGTTATCATTACCTCCATTTTTAGAGCCGAAACGAAGCCAAATCGAAAAATTTGTGCGCCCGATTGATACTATAAGAAGTTCAAAGGAATTTGTGAAAGAATACAATTAATCTGATTTCCGTCCTCATGAACACCTCATGAGGACAGTTTTTACTTTCAATGTTATTCTAAACAATGATAATCCTTTTGTCCCCGAGTCTTGTCTATTTATTTATTTTATTAATCCTTCTTTTTGTAAAAATTGTTTTGCCACTTCTTTTGCGCTTTTACCGTTTACATTTACCTGATAATTCATCTCTCGCATTTGATCGTCTGTTATTTTTCCAGCAAGCTTATTTAATGCGGAGGTGATTTCCGGATATTTTTGGACAGTTTCCTTCCTTAATAATGGTGCACCTTGATAAGGAGGAAAAAGATGCTGATCATCCTCTAAAACAAATAGATTATACTGCCTTAATTCACTATCGGTTGAATACGCATCAACCAAGTCAATATCCCCTGTTTTAATCGCGCTGTAACGGAGTTTCGGTTCCATTGTTTTAACGTTATCAAAGGTGATTCCATAAAGTTTTTGAATCCCGCGATATCCATCCTCACGATCGGCAAACTCCAAGGTAAAACCGGCCTTTATGCTGCCCCTCATTTTCTGCAAATCAGAAATGGTCGTTAAAGTTTCCTTTTCCGCTAACGACTTTGGAACTGCCAACGCATACGTGTTGTTGTAACTCATAGGTTTCAACATTTCCATATCAAACTTTTTTAACATCCCTGTCCGGGCTTGGTCATACACTTGTTTTCTATCCGTACTTACTGCCGTCTCTTTTAAAAATTCCGAAATGGCCGTTCCGGTAAATTCAGGGTATAGATCAATACTGCCTGACTTTAAAGCGTTGAAAACAAACGAAGTTTTCCCCAGACCGGGTTTAAGTTCAACATTTAAGTTTGTATCCTCCTCGATTAGCAGTTTATACATATTGATCAAAATTTCCGGCTCTGAACCAAGTTTTCCACCAATGACAATTTTTTTCTGATCATGGTTGGTAATAGAGGGAATTGCGATGATCAGAAGTGCTGCCGCTCCCATCACCCCAAAGGTAATCAAGGACTTTTTGAAAGATACTCGTTCAAATTTCCGTAAGAATACGTCAATAAGAATGGCAAGAACTGCGGCTGGAATAGCACCAAGAATAATAAGCGATGAATTATTTCTGTCAATTCCAAGAAGAATTATGTCTCCCAATCCCCCAGCGCCAATAAGTGCCGCTAACGTTGCTGTTCCTACAATTAATACCATAGCCGTTCGTATTCCGGCCATTATCACGGGAGTGGCAAGGGGGAGTTCTACCTTTACTAATCTTTGTCTTCTGTTCATCCCCATCGCTCTTGCTGCCTCAATAAGCGATGGATCTACCTCTTTGATTCCTGTGTATGTATTCCTAAGGATCGGCAGCAATGCATAAATCACTAAGGCAATAACTGCGGGTACTTTACCGATGCCTAACAAGGGAATTAAGAGACCTAATAGGGCTAATGATGGAATCGTTTGCAGGATGGCGGTAATGCCGATAATCCCTTCAGCAATCTTTTGCTTTTTTGTCAAATAAATACCGAGGGGAATCGCAACAAGGATGGCAAAAAACAAGGCAATAAGGGAAAGTTCAATATGCTCGAGCAAAGCACTCCATAATTGCGATTGTCTTTCTTTGAAAACATCTGCAAATTTATCCATTGCCATCACCTCTTTCCTGCAAACCATCCGCCATAAATTGTAAAGCTGTTTGCCTTGTTATGGAACCGATTATTTGACCTTCTTTTTCCACTAACAATTGTTCATGCTCAGTTAATAAGATAAGTGCCTCTCTTAATGAGGACGATGCCGGAATTGTTACGGAAGTAGATGACGGGCTTTGGCTGGTCATGAGTTGATCAATAATGTTTTCTAACCGGATATTCTCCTTTCCTCTAACTGATTGCACCCCCACAAACTCCCGGACAAATTCATTAGCTGGACTCTCGATCAACTCTTTAGGTGTCCCCACTTGAACAATTTCTCCATCCTTCATGAGACAGATTCGGTCTCCAAGCTTGATTGCCTCTTGCATATCATGGGTAACGAAAACAATGGTTTTATGAATTTTCCGCTGTAGTTCAAGAACGTCATCCTGTAATTTTTCCCTGCTAATCGGGTCAAGCGCACTGAACGGTTCGTCCATTAGCACAATTCCGGGATCCGATGCCAGTGCACGGATCACTCCAACTCTCTGCTGCTCTCCTCCAGAAAGTTCTTTCGGTTTCCGGCCCCGATATTTTTCCGGCGGTAAACCGACCATTTCCAACAATTCATCTGTTCGATGGCGAATTTTTTCATTGTTCCATTTCTTCAATTCAGGGACAATCGCTATATTTTCCTCAATCGTCATATGAGGAAATAATGCAATTTGCTGGAGGACATATCCCATGTTCCAACGTAGCTCGTGAATGTTGTAGTCACTAATCTTTTTATCATAGACAAAAATGGTACCGTCAGTTAATTCAATTAATCGATTCATCATTTTGAGCAGCGTGGTTTTCCCACAGCCGCTTGGACCAATGATGACAAAAAACTCTCCCTCTTTAATTTCCAAATTAATCGACTTGATAGCAGTGGTACCGTCTTTGTATCGCTTTGTTACCTTTTCAAAGCGGATCATTCTCTCACCCCTCGTTTCATCTTTTTTGCTCGATTTCATCACCTTTCACAGGAAATTAGTTCTTTCAATTAAGATAACAGAAGTTATCACTGAGTAAAAGAATAAGCATTTCGGCAATAAAAAAAGTTCAGTCACTATCCAATTTTATGGGGATTAACTGGCACTATTAAAAAATCCACCCTCAAAACTTTTTCAACCATTTATATAAATTAATTTTGACAATTCTGTGAACAAAGTGAATAATATATAAAAAGGGGGATGAGAAAAATGGAATCAAATGCAAAAATCTTGAATACTGTAAAGCTTTCTGGCAGTATTTTACTAACAATTGGAATTTTAACTTTTTTCTATAGTTCCTTTGTAAACGGTTACGGCAATTTAACTGGTATTTCCATTGGGATCATCATGGGTGCCGTTTTCATCTTTCTCATGGGTGTGTTTTTCGTGGCGACAGAGGAAATGCTGAAAACAGCAGATAAAGGAATTCTTTTAGAACCAACTAAAAAAAATTAGGAGCGCCACAATGGACGCTCCTTTTCATTTCTTCTATTATATATAACCCCAAATCATGCACAATAATGTACCGAAAACGGTCACCAAAGCAATAATAAGTCCGTAATAGACGTTTGTATAGATAGCTCCCTTATCTTTCGTTTCACCCGCGTGCATGAATACAACCAGCTGTACAGCAGCTTGAATGAAGGCTGTAACAAGGAGTAGTGTCATCCCGGTTGTCAGCGACATGTCTAAGAAATAAACTGCCAATGCGATGGTAGTAAGGAGTAAGGAAAAGACAAACCCCATTACCTGCTTCATCGGGAATAATTCTTTCATGTTTACATCATTCCTTTCAGATAGACGAAGCTGAAAATAAAGATCCAAACGACATCTAAGAAATGCCAGTATAGTGAAAAGATAAATGATTTATTTGCTGTTTCAGGGGTCAAGCCGCGCTTTTTCACCTGTAGAACGATAAATAATCCCCAGACTAAACCGAATGTTACGTGCGCTCCATGTGTTCCTAATGTTGTTAAAAGAATGGCAGTGAAGGCACTTGTTTGCAGCCCCGCACCAATGTGGACATAATGAACAAACTCAAATATTTCCACACATAAGAACCCAAGACCAAGGAGCAGCGTGACGGAAAAGAAAGCCATCATCGCTTTCTTATAGCCTAGACGCATTGCATGAATCCCAAGGCCTATCGTAAAACTACTCGTTAACAGCACGATAGTTTCAATTAGGACAGGCGTAATTTCAAAGATTTCTCCACCCGACGGACCGTTTCCCGTACGGTCCACTAGCGTGAAATAGGCTGAGAACAAGGTAGCAAAAAGCATAATTTCTGCTCCAAGGAAAATCCAAAAACCCAAAATTTTATTACTATTTTCTTCCGTACTATATTCAAGTGGCAGCGAGTTATCTATTTTCATTTGTTAAGCACCTCGCAAATTATTTTCTGTCTCTTCGATTTCTGCAACCGAAATGTAATGACCATGATCTTTTTCAAAAGAACGAAGTCCCATGCATACGAATATTCCAATTGTTGTTAAAATCAGCGGAATCCATAAACTGAATACAAAGGAAAATCCCCAAACGAAGAAGATACAGCTCATGATAAACGGTACACCGCTGTTATTTGGCATATGAATTTTTTCATATTCACCTGGGAATAACTCGTGACCGTGTTTCTTCGCATCCCATAATGCTTCAGATGATTTCACATGCGGCACAATGGCGAAATTATATGAAGGTACTGGCGTGTGTGTTGCCCATTCTAATGAACGTGCATCCCATGGATCTGCTGCAATATCCCTTGAAGCGTAGCGAGTACTGTAGTAGATGTTGTATACGATTAACGCAAACCCTACAGCAAGTCCGGCTGCGCCAATAAACGAAACCATATTCCATGGTCCGAAGCCGGTTGATGCGGAATATGTGTACATCCGGCGTGCCTGCCCATCCAAGCCAGAGAAAAACATTGGGACAAATGCCATGAGTGTGCTTATAGAGATAATCCATGCCGCCAATTTCCCGATTTTCTCATTCAACATAAAGCCAAACATTTTTGGCCAGTAGTAAGTAAGGCCTGCAAGCATGGCAAAAACAACACCAGGAATAATGACCATGTGGAAATGAGCAACTAAGAACATCGTGTTATGGTATTGGTAATCAGCAGCAGACATACCAAGCATAACCCCTGTTACCCCGCCAATTGTGAATGTCGGAATAAACAGTAAAGAATAAAGCATTGGCGTCGTGATCTCAATTTTTCCTTTCCAAAGTGTAAACAGCCAGTTAAATATTTTTACACCTGTCGGAACAGCAATCGCCATGGTGGTTATTGAGAAGATACTGTTTGTTAGTGCCCCTTGACCCATGGTAAAGAAATGGTGCGTCCAGACTAAGAATGATAATAGTGAGATAATCACCATTGAGCCGACCATTGATTTATAACCATATAGATTCCGACGAGCAAACGTTGAAATGACCTCACTATAAATCCCAAATGCCGGTAAAATTAGGATATATACCTCAGGATGTCCCCAAACCCAGAAAAAGTTCGCCCAAAGCATATCCATACCGCCATTCGTGGTGGTAAAGAAATGCGTTCCAAATAACCGATCCATGGTTCCCATTGCCAGTAATACAGTTAATACGGGGAACGCAAAAACGATGATTGCGTTCGTAACTAAGGAAGCCCATGTGAACATTGGCATTTTCATCAACTTCATACCTGGTGCTCTCATTTTAAGAATGGTGGTGATAAAATTGATCCCCGTCATTAATGTCCCAATACCGGCAATCTGTATCGCAATCATATAATAATTCGTACCAACTGATTCACTAAAATCGGTACCTGCCAGTGGGAAATACGAAGTCCATCCGGCGTCAGGTGAGCCTCCAATGACAAAAGAAATGTTGAAGAGCATCGCACCCATGAAGAATAGCCAAAAACTTAAGGCATTTAAGCGCGGGAACGCTACATCGCGCGCCCCAATCTGTAACGGCACAACAAAGTTCATTAATGCCATAATGAATGGCATCGCCATAAAGATGATCATAACGACTCCGTGTGTTGTGAAAATTTCATTATAATGCTGGGCATCGAGCAGCTTGTTTTCAGGTACAGCCAGCTGCGCACGCATCATAATCGCGTCTACCCCGCCGCGGAATAACATTAAAAGAGCAGATATTAAATACATAATCCCAATCCGTTTATGGTCAACTGTGGTTAACCATTCACGCCATAGATAACCCCATTTTTTAAAATAAGATAAACCGGCGATTATCGCGATAACTGTTAGACCAATGGCTACCATTGATGCGTAAATCACTGGACTTGGATGTGGGATGGCAAAGCGATCAAAGAAATCCATACTGATATGACTCCTTTCGAGAGTATTTTTTTCAAAGTTATTAAACTTTAAAACTATTAATGGTGATGTTGTCCAGATTCTGAATTGCTTTCACTTGCATGGTGATGCTGTTCAGATTCTGAATTGCTTTCACTTGCATGTTCATGTTTATCCGCATTCTCAGAAGGGGTTGACCCATGATGATGTCCGCCATTTTCCCCTTCCGGCGGCGGCAAAAATCCTAAATGCGTTCCAGTGTAAGTGGATTGCCCTAAGTGACCCGGTTCCAAGAGTTTATCAAATTTTTCTTCAGTCAGTGGTTTTGCTGTTTTCTTAACTTCTTTTACCCACTTAGCAAATTCATCTTCTGACATGGCCTTAACATTGAACGTATTTTCAGCGAATCCCTTCCCGCTAAAGTTTGCATTTCGTCCCATGTATTCTCCTGGTTCGTCAGCGGCTAAATGAAGCGTGTTGACCATGTCAGACATCGCGTATTTTTGACCTCCGAGTTGTGGAATCCAGAAACTGGTGATGGGTCCATAGGAATAAAGTTTAAATTCAATTGGCCTATCAGTTGGAATATACAAATAATTAACTGTTTCAATGTTTTCTTCAGGATAACTAAAATGCCATTTCCAATTCGAGGAGGAAGCATAAATAATTAATGGTTCTTTATCACCATACCCTGTCGGAGTGGCCTCCACTTTATAGTTGCTTTGAACAGACACAATTGAGAGGAAAATGACAATTAATACTGGAATCCCAACACAAATCGTCTCAACCAGCACACTCCCTTCAATATGGGGTGGTTCATAATCTTTCCTTTGTTTAGATGCACGATATTTTATCAGCATAAATATCAGGATGCCAAAAACAGTGAGAACAATAACCGACATGATCCCGATTGATAATATAATGTCCTTGGCTTGTGTTGCAGCCTGTGGCCCTTTCGGATCCAAGACCATTAATGGTTCACAACCCGTTAGCACAGTGGCTATAGTAAAAAACAACGTCAATAAAGCCCATTTCATTTTTGGATATTCCCCTTTCCATTATTCTAGAAAAACAATGCATACCAATTTGATATACGTTGTGATATAAATCACACTCTTTAGCTATATCTTAATATCAATTCTTTGGAAAAGACACCGAAAAACCGAATGTGTCACTGAATGTTCATAATCCCCTTTTCCGTAAAGAAATCTGATGCAAATCATTAGCTTTTTGAATGAAGATTTACTATCATAAGAAAGTTTAGTGTGAATTTGCAGAAACAAAAAAGGCCCCTTCTATTTGAAGGTACCTTTTTATTAATATTTTTATAATAAGATAATGTTTTCCTGCAATTTGGTTGATGTTAGAATCTCAAGTTCTGTTAATCTTTTAAAGGTATAAGAAGACATGCTTAATAGGGTATTATCTAAGTATGCCGGATGGCACATGATTTCAGCTGTTATTCCATCCTCTAAACGTGAGGAAAGGTTATAGAAATAATCTTCCTTTACGCCATCACTGTAAAAATCAAACAGGGAAATATCCGCGGTAGATTCTACTCCCTCAATCGGGATTTTACCATTTCGTCTTACCGGCAGCGTGAAT
This sequence comes from Neobacillus sp. NPDC097160, assembly GCF_044762155.1. Classification (NCBI taxonomy): domain Bacteria; kingdom Bacillati; phylum Bacillota; class Bacilli; order Caryophanales; family Bacillaceae; genus Neobacillus; species Neobacillus sp. NPDC097160. Next base: position 220,511 of record NZ_JBIWDU010000007.1, read on the forward strand.
TTTTTGGATAGTTGCTTAACAACTGGCTGCAGTTCTTTTAATGTATGGATATGGTGATGGCTATCAAGGTGCGACGGCTTCAAACCAGTTTCCAAAAATCGCTCAATTTGCGCCGACCATTCGTGTTCGATTTCCGTTAATGAAACCTTCGCCTTACTGCCTAATTCAGACAAAGATTTGAAAGAGCCATGTTCATTTACCAATGTTGAAGCGTTTTTGGTTAAAGGCCATCCGCAGGTAAGGACAAGGTGAATTCCTACTCGTAGGTTTTGATGATCTTTGGCTAGTTGAACCGCATGTTCTATCCAATCCATGTTCATCATCATTGAGGTGGAATTAACAATTCCATATTTATATCCGTCGATGATTCCATGGTTTACGCCAGGACTTAGACCGAAGTCGTCAGCATTTACAATCAATTTGATCATTTAACATCACCTGTTTAGTATTTGGGGATGATCTTTTCTTTGATTCTTGACAGATCATCGGAATTTCTCATATAATTCAACTATTTCTGAGGCCATGTCCTTAACGGTCATTGCATTCATTAAATGGTCCTGGGCATGAACCATTAACAATGAAATCTCCGTTTTTTCGCCTCTAATTTCGCCTTGAATGAGTGAGGTTTGGACATGATGTGCCTCATTCAAGGCAACCGCCGCCTCCTGCAGTTTTTCTTTTGCTTGTATAAAATCCCCTTGTTTTGCTGCTTGGATGGCCTCCATGGCTGCACTTCTCCCATTACCGCCATGGAGAATAATTTGAAAGATGATTGCTTCTAAACTTTCCATTTTTCCACTCCTCACTAGCTAAAAAACTGCGGTAAATACCTCTTGTGTGCTTCAAGCATTTCGTTTAAGATCATCTTCGCCACACGATCACTTGGTACAAGCGGGTTTATTGTCATTGCCAATAATGCCTTGCCATAATCACCACTGATAGCAGCTTCAATCGCTGTCCGTTCAAATGATTTAATTTGCTGGACCAATCCATTCACTGCGATTGGCAGCTCCCCCATTGTCAGAGGTTTTGGACCGTCTTTAGAAATCATACAACTGACCTCAACCGCCGAATCATAGGGAATACCCGTAATTGCCCCTTTATTCATTGTATTTACAGCCTGGATATCCCTCCTGTCAGTATAAATCGAGTGTATAAGTCGTACAGCCGACTCGCTATAATAGGCACCACCGCGTTTCTCTAAATGCGGCGGCTTAATAGAAAGATTAGGATCTTTATATAATGCAAACAATTCCTTTTCCAGTTTCTTGACTACCTCTGCACGTGTCCCACCTTCCTTGAAATTTTTCAATTCTTTTCCCAGCATTTCTCCTGATTTATAATAGTAATTATGATAGGGGCATGGGAGAACATCCAATGCCTTTAGGAAATCGGGCTCCCAGCCCATCGCATGAATATTTTTCATTGTAATGCTTTTTTCCGGATCCGTTAGTAAATCTATGACTTGATCCTTAACTGTAACCCCATCAACATAAACATTTAATCCAAACACCATATGATTCAATCCGGCAAAATCGATTCTTACACGATCATGATCAATGTCTAAAAGTTTAGCCACACCCATTTCCATTCCAATCGGCACATTACACAACCCGACGACTTTTTGAATATTGCTATAACGGAATACTGCTTCCGTCACCATACCGGCAGGATTGGTAAAATTGATCAGCCAGGCATTCGGACAAACCTCCTCCATCTCCCGGCAAATATCGAGGATAACAGGAATCGTTCTAAGTGCTTTAAATAAGCCCCCAGGGCCATTGGTTTCTTGACCAAGAACACCATGACTCAACGGAATTCGCTCATCTAATTCACGTGCAGCCAGCTGCCCGACACGGAATTGTGTGGTAACAAAATCAGCAGACCTTAATGCTTCTTTACGATCTAAACTCAAATAAATTTCAATCGGAATACCTGCCTTCTCCACCATTCTTTTTGCCAAATTCCCGACAATTTCAAGCTTTTCCTTCCCATCTTCAATATCTACCAGCCATAGTTCATGGATAGGAAGCTCCTTATGAAAGTTTATGAAACCCTCGATAAGTTCTGGCGTATAACTGGACCCTCCACCAATTGTTACTACTTTTAATCCCTTTTTCATCCAATCACTCCTCATGTTGTGACCCTTGAAAAATATGTAAACGACATAATCTAAAAAGAGCCCTGAAGGAGAATGAACGTGTTTCACTCAGGGCCCCACTGAATTATTTTGAGAAATTTAGTTCACAGTCGGCTCGGTTGACGTATTTTCCTTTGCTTTTCTTGCTTCAATTCTCCCCACTGCAATCACAAACGGCAGATAGATCAAGACAGAGATTAATAAATTTACCGCCGCTAGCACAGCACCGGAAATATGACCACCCGTTGCCAGCAGTCCCCCTACAATGGCCGGGGTTACCCAAGGAATATCCGCCACAACCGGATGAACTAAGCCTAAACTTATTGATAAATAGGCAACTACCGTCATAATGATTGGGCCGAGAATGAATGGAATAAACCAAATCGGGTTCAAGACAATCGGCAAACCAAATAAAATTGGTTCGTTAATTTGGAAGATTCCCGGCGGTGTCCCTAAAGCAAGGATTTGTTTATTCCTCTTCCTGCCGGCAATAAACATCGCAATAATGAGACCTAATGTCGCACCTGAACCGCCTAGGTAGACAAAGGCATCTAAAAAGGAACCTGCAAGGACATTATATTCACCCAAATCTTTCACACCTTGGGCATACATATTTACATTTTCTTGTCCAAGCTTGGTCATTAATGGTGTAGTAATGCCGCCAAGGATATTCGGCCCGTGTAAACCAAGAATCCAGAATCCATGCACAAGGAGAACGACGAGGATGGCAAATGGCATCGTATCAACCGCACCAGTAAGCGGTGTAACCAATACCTTATTGATCCAGTCGTTCAAGTATGCTCCATCACTGATAAATTTACGTAAAAGCAGGCCAAACAACCCGATTACAAAAATGGTCGTCATTCCCGGAATAAGCTTTGCAAAAGATCGGGAGACAGCAGGCGGAACACCTTCCGGCAGCTTAATCACCAAATACTTTACTTTTGCCAAGCGAACAAATATTTCCGTTGCGACAATCGCCACAATAATGCCGGTAAATAGGGCCGTAGCATTGAAGTAATTCCAGCTGATTACTCCCCACATCCCACCGGAAACAGCTTCCCCTCCCTCAGGAGTAATCGATACATTGGCAACTTGAGGAATCAATACAAAAAAGGATGCAGCTGCTACCAGCATGGCTTCAAAACCATCATCACCATAGGACTTTGCCAATTTATGGGCAATACCAAAAACAGCAAAGATCGTCATAAAGGCAAGCGTACCCCACCAAATATCTGAACCAAGGGTATTCCACCTTTCACCGAAAAGGGAAACCATTAAATTTTGATAATATTTTCCGATACCTGGTACTTGACCAAGGTTCGTTAATAATACGGATAAAGAACCGATCATCGTAATCGCAATCATCCCGACCAATGCGTCACGAATTGCAAGAAGATGCCTGTTGTTGCCGAGTTTATTGGCAAAAGGCATGATATATTTGTCAACGAAGCTCATCGTATTCTTCACTCCCCATTTAGTAGGTTAATGGCTTGCTTTAACACTTCGGCACCATTGCAAAGTCCATAATGTCTTGGATCTATCGCTGCAACAGGAATTCCTTTCTGTTCACCTGCCCTTTTTAGCTGGGTAAGCAGGTAACGAACCTGTGGCCCTAAGAGAAGTACGTCAGCTTCCCCTATTTTTTCGTTTACTTCTGTTGATCCAACTGCCCATATTTTGCAATCAATTCCTTGAGATTTTGCACTAGCTTCCATCTTGGAAACTAATAAACTTGTAGACATACCGGCAGAGCAGCATAAAAGAATGTTCATAATGACCCCCTTCATTTTAATGATAGCGTTTACAAAACATAAAATAATGGCAGACCAAATGTAACAATACAACAATGATTGCAAATGATCCTTTTGAGCGTCGGCTTCCTCCCCCTTAAAGGTGCAAATATAAGCCAAGTCGTAAGATTGTTTTAGCCTTATCATTGTATTAACTACTCTGACTATTTATCATCCTTTTTAAAAATTTGTGATGACAATTTTAAAAAAAGTATTTTTTAGTCATGACATTTCTAATTTGTGATTATCTATATAGTAGTAAGGGAGGATTATAAGTTGATGGAAGATATAAAAGACGGAAGCGCCCTCCATCTTCAGGTTAAGGACGCAATCATACAATTAATCAATAATGGAGAATATAAGCCGAATTCACAGCTGCCGACTGAGGCTGACTTTTGCGAAAAGTTTGGCGTAAGCAGGACAACAGTGAGAACAGCGCTCCAGCAATTAACGATAGATGGCTTTATTTTTCGAAAAAGGGGAAGCGGAACGTTTGTGTCGGGAAACAAGGTAAGACAAACCTTAACTACTACCGTTGACCATTTTTCCAAACAAATCACGATGCAAGGAAAAAAACCGCTCATTAAAGTGATAAATCTTGATGTACTGCCAGCAGACGAATTTCTAAGCGAGCAATTAAAGATAAAGGAAGGCGAGCCTGTTAATCTGCTTGAGAGAATCCGTTTTGTAAACGATGAACCCATTCAATTCGAAATGGCCTACCTCCCCTGGTATAAAACACCTGCTTTAAAAAGAAAAGGCTGTGAAAAATCATTATATAATCAATTGGAGAGCCAATTCGGCTTAAAAATAAGCAAAACAGTCGAAAGCCTTGAATTAATGATGGCTGACGATGAGTCAGCCGAAAAACTGAAAATCAATAAAGGTGATCCCTGTTTTCTCCTTGAAACCTTAGCATATCTAAGTGACGGTTCCATAATTGAATATTCAAGAACCATCTACCGCGGTGATTTAACGCATTTTGTCATTGAGCGGAATTATTAACCACCACTGGGATTCATTAATTCATTTTTTCAATCCGCTTCGAAAATAAAGGTGATATTCTTTTCAGCAAATATTTGTTATAATAAGGTGTCTTAAACATTATTGAGGGGGAACTATATTTCAATGTCAGTCGAAGTAGGTAGTAAAGTACAAGGTAAAGTAACAGGTATCACTAATTTTGGAGCATTCGTGGAATTACCGGGAGGCTCAACAGGTCTTGTTCATATAAGTGAGGTTGCGGATAGCTATGTAAAAGATGTTAATGATCATCTTAAAATAGGCGACCTAATCGAAGTAAAAGTAATTAGTGAAAAAGACGGAAAAACTGCCTTATCCATCAAAAAAGCGATAGATAAACCAGAAGGACAAACCTCTTCTTATTCACAACGCCCACCACGTCAGGGAAGAGTGGATAGCCGTTCTAAAGACTTTCGTTCAAAAGGTAATTTCAAACCGAAGGAAAGTTTTGAAGATAAAATGTCTAAGTTTTTGAAATCAAGTGAAGAGAGTTTATCTAGCCTCAAACGCAACACTGAATCAAAACGGGGCGGCCGAGGCGGAAGACGCGGATAACCTTCTGCGTTTTTCATAGATCATCATATAAATAAAGGCAAGCCTGCATAAACGGGCTTGCCTTTTACGTTAACAATGCAAGATAAAAGAAATGATACTTTGGAAAGGAAATTTAACAAACAATGAAATGCATATCAATAGATTTAGACGGTACGTTATTAAACTCAAAGCATGAAATTTCCCCAGAGAATGTGAAAGCCCTAAATGAATTACAGGAACAAGGCCATTGTCTTATTATGAACACTGGCCGGGCCTTTGCAGATGTGATTAAATTAAAGGCGATCCAAAATTTGGAGGTTCCTATTTTTTGTGTCAACGGTTCTGTCTTATACTCCAAAACTAGAGAGTTGTTGTTTGAAGCGACTCTATCAATTTCTATTTATAGAGAAATATTCTCGATATTAAAAAGATTAGGTGTTGGAATTCTTGTTTACACAAATCATGGAGGCTTCCCTTCCACATTGCCACCGCTACATGATAAACTAAGACATGAGCTTGATGTCCTTTTTCAAGAGTTCAATTATGATGAAATTCTTGAAAAAGACAATCTCAAAATCTACAAACTTATTGCTTTGGTTCACAATGACCAGCTCGAAAAAATTGCAGAAGTAAAAGCCGAACTAGCTGGTAAATTTCCGATTACGATGGCGTCTTCCTTCCCCAATAATATGGAAATCACATCAGGCGAGGCCCATAAAGGAAAGGCATTATTACGTTATCAGGACATGATGGGTCTATCCTTTGATGAAATTATTGCTTTTGGTGACGGCGGCAACGACCTTGCCCAATTTGAGGTAGCCAATACATCGGTTGCAATGGGAAATGCCCCATTCCATGTTCAGCAACAAGCTGATATCATCACCAAGACCAACGATGAAGATGGTTTTGCCTATGCTGTTCGTCATCTATTACCATTACTAAAAAGTGAAAAGGTTATAACCGTTAACTAACACTCAAGTTTGATGATTTAACTTGATTATTCACTGAAAAACGAGCCTCTCCAAAAACTTGGAGTGGCTCGTTGCCTTTTGCTAATATTTTGTTAATAGCTTCATGATTTCTTTTTTTCGATCTTTATCTTTGATTCTCGTTAAATCAAGGGCAACTTCATAGCCTTTATGTTTTGATCGTAACACTTCCTTTATCGCATTTTTCACACTATTCTCATCGTCAGTTACGGCAATTACTCTCCGCAGCATCATTTCTCCTCCCCAATTGGTTTTTTATCAGATGTAAACATTGAGTTAGCTTATCTATTCACTGCGTTCACCTTTTAGCTTGATTTACTTCCTTATTTTGAAAAAATGCTTTTACAGAATCGTTGATGAGGGCCACACTAATGGCTGTTAAAACAAAAAACATAATAGGCACTAAAATAATCCATTGATATGAAAAAATGTAGCTAATGCTGTCACCAATAACTCCTGACCATTCATACGAAATCGAGCGTGGTGGATCGTTGCTATCACCGTAGGCAATGTATGAGCCGCCAAAGAAAAGTTTCATAAAGCCAAGGTGGGCCAACAGCTGCAGGGCTTGGATAAATTGTTGCCCAAATAATAAAATCCACTTTTCATACACATGTGGGACGATATGCTTAAAAAAGATGCTTATTCTACGTGCCCCAAGTATTTTTGCAGCTTCTATAAATGGTTCTTTTTCCACCTGCCTCATTTCATCCGAAAGCTGAATCGTGAGGTTCGGGATGGCAATGATCACTAGAATAATCGTTTCAAATAACGCCCGCTGCCAAAAAGGAGTTTGAAACCCTTCAATTGGCATCCATAACACACTAACAAGGATAAAAAAGGCAATAATGGTTTGCGGAACCACTGAAAATGGTTCAAAGGTGCTTTTCAAAACGGAGTATATCCTAGGCTTTAATGGATAAATGAAGGCACTGACAATGATTGATAAAAACATCCTTAAAATGGTCACAACCAGGGTGATTCCGATTGTGTATTTTGCCCCCGCGATCATCATTTGCCCAAGATCATAACCTAGTTTATCAGACCCAAATAGAAAAACGGTTAATGGTGGATATGGCGGGGCATCCAGGAGATTTCCATTTTTATCCGTATGAAACCTTATTTGCTGGATTTCCCCCTTATTTATGATACTCCAAGAAAATAGCGTAACTAGAAATAGTACACTAACAACAAATCTTTTTCTTTTTAGTAAAAAAATAGCCATTTACCCTATATCCTTTCTGTTGTCAAAGCTGATCCATTCATAGATTCGATAGAGAATAAAAAATGGGACAAAGATTAAAATACAGCCGATAATAAATGGATCAATTCCGGTTAACATCACGCGGAGCAAGCCATTCATATTAAACAAGTAATCAACCACCAATAGGGTTGAAAGCATCGACCAGAAAATGGTTTTTGAGTTTCCAAACAATCCATCAGCGATATTTCTGAGGATATGAAAATTCAATATGTAAGGAAATGACAAACCTTTTGCTTTAGCTAAAGTAATATATTGTTTCTCCAGTTCTTCCTCAATGTGTAGGATCAGGACTTTTGTTATGTAAAAACTTATTGGAATACTTATGCTAATCACCGGCAGCAAAACGGTCTTTTCTCTAACCGAAACAACTTGAGCCAGTTTGATTCCAGTTTTTTGATAAATCAGAATGACTGCCATTTGTAATAAAAGAATAAACATTAAATCGGGGATTGATTCTGCTAACTCAAGTACATATTTAATAGCCTTTATTCTTTTTCGGAACAAGATCAGTGCTAGATATGTAATGAGAAAAGCAATCAAACATGCTGCCACGATTCCTAAACCAAGTATTTTCATAGACTCAAAATAGCGATCGAAAATAAACGGAAATAACGAATTGGTACCATCTGCTGTTAAAAAATCTCCTAAAGTAAACACCTTTATATTTAATTCATATATGGCATGACAATATGCTTTTATATCAATGGTTAGATTCGCAAATAAGACAGGAAAGGCAGTGATTAGAATGAGCACTTCTACACCGATGATACACTGCAAAAATATGGAACTAGTTTTTTTTATACCATTCATTTGGAATTCCTCTTCATCATTTTTTAAAAACAGTAAATACTCAGTAAATTTATTATACCTATATACCTGTCATCTGGCTATTGTTTCCTGCAAATGTACTATGTTTCCTACTAGAAAAAACATCTCCACCATGTGGAGATGTTAATGGGCACCTTCTGTTTTGTTCTTAAATCGAATGGCGGAGAAATTCTTGACACGAACGATTGAACCGGAAATAACAATGGCAATCAAAACGGGAAGCAGCCAGCCAAGTCCATCATGATATAATGGCAATGACTTTTCATAAAATGTAACAAACAATTTAAGCCAGCCAAAATATTCGATTTCAAGGAGCTGGCAGAAAGTTTTTAAGCCGTCAATCAGACTGATCATAAATGTAACTGTGATCGCTGCTACGTATACAAATCGCGAATGGTTGAATAGCTTAGACAAAAATGTTAGCAGCATAAGCGCGACTGCCAATGGATATAACAACATTAAAACAGGAATCGAGAAATGAATGATGTTGGATAATCCAAAGTTCGCCACTACAAAAGATACCAGTGAAAAGAAGGCAACCCACATTTTATAACTCACCTTAGGAAACAGTGTATGGAAGTATTCCCCGCATGCCGTCATCAAGCCGATACTCGTCGTCAAACAGGCAAGGATAATAATAATGGATAACATGAATGTTCCTAATGTTCCAAAATAATAGGATGCTGCCATGCCAAGAACAGGGCCGCCTGTATCAAACAATCCGAATGCTTCCGTGCTTGTAGCCCCTAGATAGGCAATACCAACATAAATGATTCCGAGAAAAACGACAGCAACAATCCCGGACTTAGCCGAAGCTAAAAGGATTCCCCGAGTAGAACTTACACCCATTGAACGAATCGCATTGATGACAATTATCCCGAATACCAGTGAAGCGAGCGCGTCCATCGTGTTATAGCCTTCCATTATGCCTTTCATGAATGCACCGTTTGCATAAGACGCTTGTGGCACTCCAATTGAGCCGATTGGTTTTACAATCACCATGACTAGTAAAACAAAAATTAGTATTATAATACTTGGAGATAAAATTTTTCCAACATTGTCCACGATCTTAGCGGGGTTTAATGAAAACCAAAGTGTAACAATAAAGAACACACATGTGAAAACAATTAAGCCACCTTGCCCAAATCCTTCACCAACAAACGGTGCAATCCCGATATCGTAGGCAACGGCTCCTGTTCTGGGTGCGGCAAAAAATGGCCCAATCGTTAAATAAAGCAGTGATGTAAAGATGATTCCATATACAGGATGAACCCGGCCTGCAAGCTCTTGCAAATTCTTACTGCCGGAAACGCCCATTGCCAAAATCCCAAGGAATGGCAAACCGATTCCGGTTATTAAAAATCCTCCAATTGCCAGCCAAATGTTCGTTCCTGCCATTTGCCCAAGACCTGCTGGAAAAATTAGATTCCCAGCGCCGAAAAATAAGGCAAACAACATAACTCCTATTATGAAATACCTTGAAAAAGGTAATTTATTTTGCATATAAATTGTCCCACCCTGATGTAAAATGATTGATAGTAGTATTGTACCATCCTTAATCGAACTATTCCGTGACTAATAATACTATTCTCTCAAAAGAAATTCAACCTATTTTGGGGATTATTTAGACAATTTCGAAATGACAAAAGTTTACTGTTATTCAAATAAAAACAAAGATTATCATAAAAATCAAAGGAAATTTAGCTATCACCATAAGTTATTTTAGAAAAATAAAAAAGTCAGCCTCCGCACTAATGAGGAACTGACTGAAAATTTTCTCTATAGGCACACTATATGCTTTTTAATTTGTTTCAAATAAGACCCCCTTTTGACAAATTTCTACTATTATAAATTATCCCCCAGTTTCTCTAGGATAGGAAAGAGCTCTTCCAAATGATTAATTTCGTATGTAGGGATGACTTCATTTCGCTCCTTGTTGTGGCGGTTGATCCAAACGGTTGTGATACCGGCGCGATTTGCGCCAAGAATATCTGTCATCAGGTTATCCCCCACCATGATGACTTCCTCTTTCTTTAACGAAATCAGCGACAAGGCGTGCTCAAAAATGGATGGATCGGGCTTCCCTTTGCCGAAATCACCGGAAATCACAATTTGGTCAAAATAAGGAACAAGTTCCGGCGTAATCTCTAGTTTCGTTTTTTGTAAATCGGGTGATCCATTTGTCAAAAGTAGGAGCTGATACTGTTCTTTTAATGCATCAAGTGTTTTAAAGGTTTCTTCGTAAACAAACGGTACTTTTCTGCGTTCCTGTGGAAAACATTCCGCTAACTCCAATCCAAAGTCAGGGTCATCAACACCCATTGTCTTTAGCGCTAATGTCCAGGCTTCCTTTCGATAGGCCGGAACAGTTTCTTTCATTTTTTTAAAATGATCATGATTTTCATCTAAAAAATTGCCCCATAAACCTTCGAATGGGTTGATTCCAATCATTTGCGTAAAGGGGTAAAATTCATAGGAAGCATAGAGATTTCTCGCAGCCTCCCGTACCGCCTCCTCCAGTTGATCTGAATCAATTCCGTACCGGTCTTCCGCTGCTTTACAGGTAGCCACAAACGCTTCCTTTACACTCTTTTGATCCCAAAGCAGTGTATCGTCTAAATCAAAAAATATCGCTTTAAACATTTTGTCCGTCTCCTCTTCGAAAAATATATTTTTACTAGTTTACCATTTTACTTATTGAAAACAAATTATTTTATGAATTTTAGAAATATTACTAGGAGTGAAATCCGGCAAAAAAAGTGTATGAAATGGCAGCTTCACACACTTTTCACAATGATAAAATTATTTACTTTCCTCTATAAGCTACGACATTACCGAAATCACATTATTTTTGGAAACAAAATCCTTTATCGTTGGATCAACTATTTCGTTATTTCCAACAACCATTAACTGCACCTCGGGATTCTTAGATACAATGATGACACCATTCTTGATTAGTGATTGACTTCCAACAACCGCATTTTCAATCCACACATTCTCTTCAATCGTCGTATGTGGCAGTATCACAGCGTTTTTAATCCTTGCTCCCCTTCCTACTTTTACGCCGTTAAACACAACTGACTTTTCGATTGTGCCGTAAATTTCACAGCCTTCTGAAACCAAACTTTGCTGGAGTTTTGCACTTTCTGCTAAAAATAATGGCGGCTCATTATTTTCAACGGTATGGATTGGCCATTCAGGATTTTGCAGAAATATATTATTCTCACCTCTTAATAGATCCAGGTTCGCCTCCCAGTAACTATGGACGGTGCCGACATCCCGCCAATACTTGTCAAAGTAATAGGCATAAAGCTGCAATCCATCGCACAACATTGAAGGAATAATATCCTTGCCGAAGTCTCGATGGGTAAATTCCTTTTGTTCCTCTTGCAATAAATACTCCTTTAATACCGGCCATGAAAAAATATAAATTCCCATTGAAGCGAGATTCGATGTCGGACTTTCCGGTTTTTCCTCAAAATCGACAATTTTATAGGTTCTCTTATCAATTTTGATGAGACCAAATCGGCATGCTTCTTCCCATGGAACTTCCACGACCGCGATTGTACAATCCGCTCTTGTTTCAATATGCTGCTCTAACATCAATGAATAATCCATTTTATAAATTTGGTCAGCAGAAAGAATCGCAACATATTCGGGGTTATATTGCTCAATAAAATCCATATTTTGAATCACCGCATGTGAGGTTCCCTCATACCACTCCACCCCAGAGTCCCCGCGCTGATAGGGCGGAAGGATTGTTAATCCACCATTGTGACTAAACAAGTTCCAATAACTGCAATGACCAAGATGGGCATGGAGCACATATGGCTTGTATTGCGTTAATATTCCCACAGTCTCAATCCCGGAATTTTTACAATTACTTAAGGCAAAATCAATAATGCGGTATTTCCCGCCAAAGGGCACGGCCGGTTTTACAAGCGTTTTTGTAAGCTGTTGTAATCTCGTCCCCTTCCCACCGGCTAACAGCAATGCAATCAAATTTCCCTTTTTCATCGTCCTCCTCCTTAAAAATTAGTTTTGAAACGCATTTTGCCGCCTATAAAAGTAGCTCTTCTTCTACTCTTATTATCACCGATTTTTTCCATTTTTCCCTTTAACCTGTTACAGCTTTGTGAATTTGTCCCGCTTTTTTATCGACATAAATAGTAGGTAAACGCTAGATTTGACTATAAATGTCGCAATGAATCAAAAAAATGGTGTCAGGGACCATCCTATTATCGGAGGGTGCCTGACACCATTGCTTTATCGTAAAATTCTTTACCTATATACGCGTTTCTATGCTTTAGCTGTTGCTAGAATAGCCATTACCTGTTGTACAGAATGAACAGATTGATCTAGTGCAGATTTTTCTTCATTTGTTAATGGAATTTCGATTACACTCTCGATGCCGTTACCGCCCAAAATTGTTGGTACCCCAAGGTAAATATCGCTATAGCCGTATTCTCCTTCAAGGTAAGCGATGGAAGGCAATATACGTTTCTTATCCTTAAGTATTGCCTCTGCCATTTGAACCATAGAGGCCGCCGGAGCGTAATATGCGCTTCCTTGACCAAGCAAGTTAACGATTTCCCCGCCGCCTTTACGCGTTCTTTCTACAATGGCTTCAATTCTTTCTGGTGAAAGGATTTTTTCAAGCGGAATTCCACCTGCATAAGAATAGCGTACTAATGGGACCATGTCATCTCCGTGGCCGCCTAGGACAAATCCAGAAATATCTTCAATCGATACATTTAGTTCCTGTGCAACAAAGGTATTGAACCGTGCTGTATCCAATACCCCTGATTGACCGATGACACGGTTTTTCGGAAAACCAGTCGTTTTATAACATACATATGTCATAGCATCAACCGGATTACTTAAAACGATTATATAACTGTTAGGAGCATGCTTTTTTACTTTCTCAGAAACTTCTTTTATAATCTTTTCATTTGTCGCTACTAAGTCGTCCCGGCTCATCCCCGGCTTTCTCGGGAGGCCGGCGGTGATTAATACTAAGTCAGCATCCTGAATGTCTTCATAGTTGGACGTTCCAGTAATTTTCGCATTAAAGCCTTGAACTGGACTTGCCTCAAGCATATCAAGTGCCTTCCCTTTTGTTGGTTTGGATTGCGAAGGGATGTCAACTAAAATAACATCTCCGAGTTCTTTTTGCGCCAGCATAAGAGCAGCCGTTGCACCTGTAAATCCTGCTCCGATTACAGCTATTTTTCTACGTGTAAAAGCCAATTTTTCTCCTCCTTCCAATTTTATGGTCTGCAACACATTTCGTTGTAAGCTCTAGAGATTATTTTATTTCCTCGTTGTTGACTTGGGATCCTTCATCCGCTGCTTTAGGCAACTCTGTTTTCTTTTTATTAGTCCCTTTATTTCCTTTAAGCGGTTCCTTTTTACTACTAGACCCAATCACTTTTTCATCCTTCTTTAATAAAACATCCTTGATGGATTCATCCGGATGTGGAATGACATGGGCGGAAACGAGCTCACCGACTCTTGACGCCGCCATTTTTCCCACTTCAACTGCCGCCTGGACGGCGCTGACATCCCCTTGGACCAAAACCGTTACAAGTGCTGCATCTACCTTTTCTTGTCTTACTAATGTTACATCTGCCGCTTTCAACATTTCATCAGCCGCTACAATGGACCCAATTAGTCCTCTTGTTTCAATCATACCTAATGCTCTACCCACGTTCGTTCACCTCTTTCCTTGTCGCCCAGACGATACTAATGACTGGACCCATTTGCATTTATCTTTTTGCATCTTTTGATTCAATTACCTTGATGATTTTCCCCATTTCCCGTGCTGTATCACGCGCTAAAGGGGTAATAATAGTCGATTGATCAACCACGATTTCAACGTCTCCGCAAGTTTGTACATCTCTCTGCGTTAATAGCTTTTTCTTTTTTACACTTGAAACCGTGGTTGCGACTGTTGAAACTGATACATTCTGATTGACGGAAAAAGTCTCGGAAGAATTGGCTTTCGGATCACATTTACTTTCCTCATATTTGACCAGTTTACCCGTTGTTTTACCCGTAATAAAGCCGGCATTGGCCTCATCTGTATCGACATGCATTTCAAGCTTGTACCTAGGGGAAACACGAATCAAAACCTTCCCAAGTGTTACAGGACGCTCCCCATCCACCTCTACATTGACATACTCCCCATTCTCGACTCCAAAAAGAAGCGCATCATCTGGCGTCATGTGGATATGGGCCTGCGCAATGATTAGTCCTTCCTTTAGATAGAGGCTGCCTTTGGGTCCAACAAGCGTGACGGGTGCGGACCCCAATATATCACCGGATTCCCTTAGAGGAGGTTTTACACCCAGCTTGACCGAATCTGTTTGACTGACCTCCACTTGGGTCATATTACGTGCAGGACCAAGAATGCGCACTTTTTCAATGCTCCCTCTTGGTCCTACAATCGTAATAGATTCATTTGCGGCGAATTGACCCGGTTGTGATAAATCCGCCTTTTTCGTCAACTCATAGCCTTCACCAAAAAGGGTCTCGAGATCGCTTTTACTTAAATGACAATGCCGGGCAGAAACAGCCATTGGTACGGTGTGATTTCTCTTGAATACTCCCGTTAACCGTGAAACAACTTCCTCCACAATCGATTGAATGGCCTGTTGATCCATGTTTCATGCTCCTAACCTATTAATCTGCAAATTATTGTTCGAGCTCTAATTTTGGTAAAATGCTTTCTAATTCGTTGTGTGGGCGTGGAATGACATGAACACTCTTTAGCTCTCCTACACGTTCAGCTGCAGCTGCACCAGCTTCAGTAGCTGCTTTAACCGCACCAACATCACCACGTACAAGGACAGTCACAATGCCACCGCCTACATGAACCTTACCGATTAAATGAACATTAGCTGCCTTTACCATTGCGTCTGCTGCTTCCACTGATGCTACTAAACCCTTTGTTTCAATCATTCCTAGTGCTGTTAATTCTCTTGCCATTTTACATTCCTCCTAATTTGTTAGTTTGATATTTTTTGGATTACTTGATTGACCATTTCAGCAATAAACTTTGCATCGACCTCACCTTTTGGTGCAACTTGTCTAAGGACTTGGTCAACTATCTGCTCCATTTCCTGAAAACCGGCCGCTTCTTTTTTAGTTGTTGATGCGGCTGGTTTTGGAATGGAAACTTCCTTAGTTCCATAAGCCATTCTCTTAATATTAATAAGATGACGCGCTGACACATTATCAGATGTAATATTTCCACCATATGAACCACAGCCAAGTGTTAAGGATGGCATTAAGCCGGTTGTGGCTCCAACTGCGCCAATGGATGAAAGGGTATTGACCATTAATCTTGATACAGGCATGATTAGCGCGAATTCCTTTGCTACAGCATCATCATTCGTATGAAGGGACAAGCTGTGCCCTCTACCTCCAAGATTCAAAAGCTCTAAGCAATATTCTTTCGCTTCTTCATAGCTCTCAGCTGTATAAAGGGCAAAAATCGGCGACAGTTTTTCAATGGAAAACGGCACACCTTTTCCAATTCGTGTCTCTTCAGCAATTAAAACTCTTGTATCGGCCGGAACATGAACCCCTGCCATTTCAGCAATCTTTATCGCGGATTGGCCAACAATCGCTGGATTTAAATGTCCAGGTGTGAGCGTAATGACTTTTTCTACTAATGCCTTCTCCTCTGCATTCAGCATATATGCACCATTTTTCTTAAGCTCGCGAATCACCATTTGCTGGATATTCCGATCGACAACCAGCGCTTGCTCCGTTGCACAAATCGTACCATTGTCAAATGATTTACTATCCATAATCATTGCTGCCGATTTAGCAACATTTGCGCTTTTCTCAATATAACAAGGAACATTGCCAGGGCCTACACCATAGGCAGGTTTTCCGGAGCTATAAGCAGCCCTGACTAACGCACCTCCGCCCGTTGCTAAAATGACATTTACATCACGATGCTTCATTAACTCATTCGAGGCAGCCATTGACGGCTTGGAAATCCAGCCAATCAATCCAGCAGGTGCGCCTGCTTGTTCAGCAGCTTCTTGACAAATCTTCAATGCTTCGACCGTACAGTTAACCGCTCGTGGATGTGGGCTAACGACAATGGCATTTCTCGTTTTCAATGAAATTAATGCTTTAAAAATTGCTGTTGAAGTTGGATTAGTCGTTGGGATAATCCCAGCAACAACACCATATGGATAAGCTACTTCCGTTATTTTATTCACACGGTCTTCCCGGATGATTCCAACTGTCTTTTCATCCTTTATCGATTCATAGACAGCCATTGAACCAACTTCATTTTTAATCTTTTTATGTTCCACAATACCCATGCCAGTTTCTTCAACCGCCATTTGTGCAAGCTCATATGATTTAGCATATGCGGCTTGTGCCACACGCCTAACAATTTCATCTACTTGTTCCTGTGAATAGGACATGTATGTTAATTGAGCTTCTTTCGCACGTTTGACGGCATCCCGCATTTCTTGTATTGATTGGAGATCCTGATCAAAATGCACCATTACACACTCCTTTGTAACTCTTCTTAATACTTAATCGGATTTACGGCGATATCCAAAATCGCATCCCGGAAAGCATCTGCCGCTGCCTGACAGGCCGATTGGGTGCCTGTCAGTAATCCTCCGCCAAAGTTGGTTTCAGACGGCGGACCAAAAAATTTAACAAGCTTAACATCTGCTGCTTTCAAAGCAGCATCCAGGCCATAGACCGCCTCTAACGGCGGGGCTATAAGATAGGCTAAAGGCTCGCCCGGCGTGATTCCTGCCTCCTTCGAAAGGTAGGAACCTGTTCTTGAAACAACATGAGCATATAGTGCATGCGTTTTTTCGTGATTAATCGCTTCGAAAAAGGCATCGGATTTTGCCGTTTGGAGCACTGCTTCCATACCACTTTTCACTTCATCAGGGGACGGTCCTGCAATCATACCAATCATCTCCCCCGACAAGGGTCCTGAGGCATGGCCGGAACCTGCGTAAAAGGAGCGGGCATAAACCACTTCGACATCTGCTCTTTTTGTTGCTTCATCAAGGGCCGTATACCCAATATCATCAACGGTTGAGGTAAATATCGCCAAGCTTCTTTGGTGCGGTTCAAGGTTAAATTGCTCCGCCAAATCAGGGTCAACATTTGGAATTACTCGAACTCCTAATATGTCAGCGTAAATACGTTCTAAAGCCAAACTCCCACCCCCCTAGGTTTCCTTTTGAACAAGCGAGACTCCGCTAGCTTCATATTTTAATATTTTCTGAATAACCGTTCCTAAATAGGCACCAGCCTCGACAGGCGGGATACCGCCTTTGTGGATATTCGAAATCACCATGCGGTCTGCTTCGATTGTCCCTTTTCTTGGCTTAAAGCATAAATAGGCACTTAAAGATTCTGCACTAACAAGACCTGGGCGCTCGCCAATTAATAACACGACTACCTTCGGCTGAAGCAATTCACCAACATCATCCATCACGGCAACCCGTCCCTTTTCGATATAAAAAGGCGTACCCGTATCAAGTCCCAAGCTTATAAGTGATTGCTGTAAGGATAGGTATACATCCTCACAATTTTCTTCCACCGCACTCGAACTTAGTCCGTCTGAAACAATAATTTGAACGGTTGGTGCTTTTCGGCATTTTTCGCTGATCGTTTTCTTCGCTTCATCCGAAAGCTTTCTCCCTAAATCAGGGCGCCTGATGTAAACCTCTTTATCATTAACCATTGTGCTAACCTTAAAAAGATCAAGACGTTTTAAAAGCTCCTCATTTACATTTCCATAAACAGCATCTACAGCCGCAGCATGATCAAAGCGGAATTTTAACCAAGTATCCGTTTTCGGTCGTAACCCCGCTCTACCTACCCCAATTCGAGCTGGCGTTTTACTGATTAGTTCTGTTAGTTCTTCCGGATTGAATGGATTTTCAACCCCTGATGAAGGATAAATTGCCTCCATACGCTGTTCTTCTTTTTTACCAGCTGACTCGATTTTTTCAAGCGGTCTGGGTTCAGCATATCTCTGGAATTCTATAAGCCCCTGTCCTTCTTCTGTTTTCACGCTAGGCACATTTGGAGCAGGACGAAAGGTACTTTCCTGTTTAGAGCTTGTTGTATGATCCCAAAATGTTACTGCTGAATCATGCGAAGCACGGTTTACTTTCGTGTTTCCTTCTAAACTATTTTGAGATTGTAATTTTTCAACGATTAGTTTGGTGACTTTTTCAATTAGCTCAGGATTCAATTTAATCAACTCCTATCTCGAAAAAATGGTTGGATCCCCAGCAATTTTACTTAGCTTTCCATTTTCAAAGATCCCCATCTTTTCAAGCCATTCAGCAAATAGTGGGGATGGTTGTTTGTTCATCGTCTGCCTTAATGTCGCAACATCATGGTAGCTTAGTGATTGATAATTTAACATACAGTCATCACCCATTGGTGCAGCGATCACAAAATTTACTCCGGCTGCCGTAAGCAGGACCCCAAGATCCTCAATATCATTTTGATCTGCTTTAATATGGTTCGTATAGCAGATATCAACACCCATCGGAATGCCATGCATTTTTCCCATGAAATGATCCTCAAGTCCGGCACGAATAACTTGTTTATTGTTATACAAATACTCTGGCCCGATGAACCCAACCACTGTATTAACGATATATGGATCATAATAACGAGCAAAGCCGTAATTTCTTGATTCAAGTGTCATTTGGTCGATTCCGAAATGTGCTTCAGCTGACAACTCCGAGCCTTGCCCTGTTTCAAAATATAAACGCTGCGGGCCGGTTCCAGTCCCTAACGTTTTAGCCAAATCGTTCGCTTCCTCGAGCAGTGAAGCAGTAATTCCAAACGAACGGTTTGCCATTTCGGTACCAGCAATACTTTGGAAAATCATATCTGCCGGCGCCCCTTGCTCAATCGCTTTCATTTGTGCCGTCACATGTGCCAATACACAGTTTTGCGTCGGTATTTCCCATTCTTTTATAAAGCTATGGGTCGCATGGAGCAGGCGCTTCACACTTTCTACTGAATCATCTACCGGATTAATGCCGATGACCGCATCCCCCATACCGTAAGCCAAGCCTTCCTTAAGAGAGGCAATCATTCCTTCTACATTATCTGTAGGATGGTTTGGCTGCAGCCTTGAAGCAAGTGTCCCTTTATAGCCAATTGTGATATTACATTTTGTTAAAATTTCAATTTTATTTGCCGCATGCACGAGGTCAAGATTGGACATGATTTTCGCCACTGCAGCAATCATTTCACTATTCAATCCACGGCTAAGCCTTTTTAAATCTTCACCTGTAGTCGTGTCGCTCAAAATATACTCTCGAAACTCTGCTACAGACCAATTTTTAATCGATTGATAGACAGGTCCATTTAGCTGATCTTCAATAATGCGTGACACCTCATCCTCTTCTGGTGATAGCAGGGGGTTTTCACGTATGACCGATAGGGTTAACTGACTAAGCACTTCTTTCGCGGCAATTCGTTCTTGAACGGTTTCCGCAGCTAATCCTGCCAAACGATCTCCGGATTTTTCTTCATTCGCTTTGGCAAATAAGTCTTTTAAGGAAGTGAATTGATAGATTGTTCCTAAATAATTTGTTTGCAGCCTCATTGAAAAAACTCCTATCTTAATGATGAAACGTCAATGTTTTAATTACCACTGGTACAACACTTGTTTGCAGCAAGTGTCCAATATCAATATAATCGCCATGTTCAACCTGAATTTGATCAATACAGATAATACTTTGACTTTGGGCAGGATTCTGGACTTTTATCGTTTGTCCCAAAACCTTCGCATGATCGCTTTCCAAAACAATGACTAAGGGTTGTTTTTTGTTTGGTTTAATTTGCATTGCATGAAGAATCGCTGTAGCCAATGCTTGAACATCACGAAATCCAAGATAAGGAATTTCCGTTACATACAAGGCAAAGTTTTGCCCCTCCCTCTGTGGGTCATAAATGTCCATTGCATTTTGAACAGCTTCAGGCATTCTCTTTATACCGTCTTCCAGGTCATATCCCAGTCGAATTTGATAAACTGGAAGATTCCGAAGTGGAAGATCATGACTTTCGGCATGAATGGTTGCGCCACTTATTTCCGTCGTCTGTGTCCCTGCTCCAAGAACCGTTGCACGAACCGTTTCAACCGGCTTCAACCATTGCCATGAAGATAGCTCTTGACTTTCCCTCAGAGAAGCAGCCAGCATTTCACCGATATCATCATATTGAGCTGTCCCAGTTATTACGCTCTCATATTTGTAGATGCATTCGCTAATACCACCGGAAAACATGATAGCGTCAATGTCCTCCTGCCAATTCGGTTCATGTCCTAAAAGTAAGGGCTGGTCCGATTCCAATAGATTCCGGTTCAGCATTCTTGCTATCACAGCGGCCATAAAATCGATTAGTTTTTGAATCACTGATAAGTCGCGACGGTCACCTTCTTTAATTGCTGCTGCACTGCCCCACTGCTGAATCAATTTTTTTATCGGAGATGATATGCTTTTAATCTGATTCCCTTCAAACTCTATTAATCTGCCACCGATATGTAATGTGCAGGTCCCGCAAAGTTTCCCTGATTTGTATACAGCGACATTGGCAGTTCCTCCGCCAATATCGATATTAGCAATCACTTTCCCTGTTTTTTTCGAATATTCATAGGCCCCAGAACCCTTCGCCGCAATTATTCCTTCTAAATCGGGCCCGGCGGTTGCGACCAAAAATTCTCCGGCGTGGTCTGATAAATAATGAACCATTTCTTGAGCATTCTGTTTCGTAGCCGTTTCACCAGTTATAATGACTGCTCCGGTTTGGATATCATTAGGTTCTATTCCAGCCAGTTCATATTCTTTCATTACCAAGGTTTCTACCGCTTTACTATCAATCGTAGTGGTTGAGAGTAAAGGCGTTCGATAAATGGGGCTGCGATATAAGATTTCCTTATTAATAATCTCAATCCTGGGCATATGCATGCCGCCCGCCATATTCATAAGGGAGAATTTGCTAATGACAATCTTGGTCGTACTTGTCCCGATGTCTATACCCGCACTTAGAATATCCTCTTTTTGAGGTTCGAACCTTTTGATGACAATCACCTCAATTCCTACAAGCAAAAGCGCTGCACAATTTTGTGAAAATAAAAAAGGCATCTCATACGAGCTATCACTTTCATGACAGATCATACAAGGCGCCTTTGCCTACTAAATTCATTTGTATACTAAAAATATAGCCCTTATTTTCATTTTTGTAAAGGGTTTCATAAAAAAATTACAACCTCTTCAGAAATGGACTCAGCATATTTTTGCATCTCTTGCATCGTGTTACATTTTACTAGATGACGAATTTCCTGTAATCCTTTTCCAGTAACAGAAGAGGTGAGGACGATGGGTCCTTTTGGAATAACCCTTTTCAATTGTTTAATGGCTGCATCAATATCCGCTTTTTCGGAGTCACATTTCGTGACTACTCCAATCGGCAGCTTATTGATGCCAGTACTAAAACCCGGGGGAAAGATTGTCTTTTGCTTCGTTGCATCCTGTAAATATAAAACGTGCGTCACCTCTAGTGCCGTGGCCATAATATTTTTATAGAAAAAAGGATTTTCCGTGTACTCACCAGGTGTATCAACAATCCATTTATTAAAAATGAGCGCTTGCGTTTTAACCGCTTCCTCCTTTCGTCCAAGAAGAGCATTGGTTAACGTTGATTTTCCGGCACCAATCGAGCCCACAAGCATTGCCCTGTTTTTATTCGTCATCTCCGGGGTCCTCCACTACGATTTTGTAATTTGTGCAGGAGTGTACTTTAATATTTCGGACAGGAACCGGTTAATTTCCTCCATTGCCATTTGCACGGAAGAAACACTGCCAATAATGACTAGACTGCCAGTAAAGCGGTCTAAAAATCCAATTTGAACATCAGCCGCTTTTGTCGCTAAATCAGCTGCGATGATCACTGTTTCACTTGGTGTCAACGTTAAAATTCCCATGGCGCCTGCTTGCTGTATCCCTAATTTATCAAACATATCAGGATCAGGATTTGCGATGATATGACTTAATGTTACTTGCTTTCCCGGCACAAATTCCTGGATAAATCGTTTTTTCTCTTCACTCATCATTACGGACCTCCTTTGTGACAACCTCTATTACCCTACTTTTTTCGCATTTTCTTGCTTTGGTAAATATTCATCCTTACCAATTATTCCTGCCTCCCTGTCCTTCTTCTCTAATTCTAGCGCCTTTGGTACTGATAACCAATAGGCTAACCCAATTCCGATGATACCTGCAGAAATTTTTCCAACAATAATCGGAAAAATCAAGGTCGGCTGGAAGTTCGCTGTAAAGGATAAATGATCCCCTAATAGAAAAGCGGAGCAAACGGCAAATGAAATATTGATAACTTTATCTTTTGGCGGCATTGTTTTTACCAACTTAAACATCGCAAGGATATTGGCGATTGTAGCAACAATCCCCGCGCTTCCCTCTTTACTCAGCCCCACTTTACGCCCCATTGCTTCAAGCGGACCACCGGCATATTTCTGTAGTAAATAAACCATTGGGAATGCACCCGCTAACATAATCCCGATATAGCCGGCCGTTTCTAATGCACGGAATTGGTCTGCTTTATCAGCCATGATTGGGTGGAAGCCCCAAGTTCCAAATATATTGGTGAACAGCCCAGTGAATATTTCAACAATTGAGAATACAAGGACAAGCTTAATCGCAGCATCCATTATTCTCCCAAACCACATAAAGGCCTTGATCATGAAATCCGGCAGGAAATATAACCCAACCGCAATAACCACGACGAATAAAAGAAGCGGACTTAGGTTTAAAAGGATCTTTCCATATCCTAAAGCAAATTGGTATTTTGCTTCCCCGTTGGTGGAAATGAAATCACGAAATTTCGAGCTTGATAGAGTAATAATCGTACTGGAAATAAGTGCACCAATTGGAATCGTCAATACCCCCGACATGACACCAAGTGCCATATATTTATGATCACGCTTATCTAGCATGGCAAGTCCCATTGGAATCGAAAATACGATCGTCGCACCTGCCATAAAACCGACGATCATGGCCATAATCCAGCCTTCTTGCGTTTGTTTTAACACTTCGGCTAATTGATATCCACCCATGTCTGTTGCTAAAATAGCCGTAGCCGCAATCGCTGGATCAGCACCAATTGCCGCAAAAAACGGTCCACACACTTTGTCAATAAACCATGATAGATACGGGATGGAAGCCATGATCCCTGCTGCAGGCACAAAAATATGACCGACAGCATGCAAACCTTCCATAAATTGTTTTCCTAATCCATCATCACTGTTTCGAATGGCCGCAAATGCACCCATCACGGCACATGCCATGATTATGTAGATTACAATCTTTCCTACCATTTCCATTTTATCCGCCCCCTTGATACGTATTCGTTATTTTATATTAAACGGAAAATGTAAACGCCTTCAAGTGATAATCCTTTCTATTTCAGGCAATCCCATGATTTTAGAAACTGATTTTACCCTTCTTGAAAAAAGACAAAAAGATGCCGTGTGGTTTCATGAATAAAAACCACAGAGCACCTTTGCTCAGATTATTCACTTTTATAAGAGGTTTAACCGTTGTACTTTACAATAATTTTCTTCGCGACATTTTCCATTGTAACCTGCTTATTCATGCTGATTTTTCTCATTTTCCTGAAGGCATCCTCTTCAGCTAAATTAAGTTTCTGCATGAGAATTCCTTTTGCTTTTTCAATCATCTTTCTTTCGTCAAGTTGTTTGTTCATGAGTTCTACTTGTTCTCGATAAGCATTGGCATTTTCAGCTTGCCTTAGTGCGATTTCGACTGCCGGTATTAAATTAGCTTCATTAATTGGCTTCACTAAGTAGCCCATAATATTTGCTTGTTTCGCTTTATCCACATACTCGCGCTGGCTGTATGCAGTTAAAAGTAGAATCGGTGTATTCAATCTTTTTGAAATGATTTCACTTGCTTTTAAACCATTCAATTTGGGAATTTTAATATCCATAATGATCAAATCAGGTTCAAATAAAAATGCCTGCTCTATGGCTTTTTCACCATCTCCTGCCTGGGCGACCACTTCATACCCAGCATCCTCAAGCATCATTGCCACATCTAAGCGGACAATGGACTCGTCCTCCACAACCATGATACGCCTTTTCACTCCTCAACCACCTCCCGATCAATAGGGAATCTGACTAAGGCAATGGTCCCGGTTTCAGCAGGACCTATCGAAAAATCACCGGATAAATCATGCTCAACAATCATACCTACTATTTCCAATCCTAATGAATTTTTCGATTTAGGTGTATACCCTGTACCGTTGTCAAGTACCAGGACATGGATTTCATTACCATATTGAGCAAATTGGACCGAAATCTTTCCTTCATTTATGGAATTAAAGGCATGTTTTACACAATTTTGAATTAATTCATTAATCACTAATGCTACAGAAACAGCCTTATTAGATTTAATTAAAAGGTGCGGCGGCCCTGAATAGGAGATGCTTACCTTTTGATTTTCATGTTCAGCCTCAACAACGAGCATATTGCCAATTTTCTCTATTAAACTGTAAATATCAACATCATCTACACTTGAGTTGGCTAGAATAATTTCATGTACTGATGCAATACTGGCAATTCGATTCAAGCTCTCCACAAAGTGGACTTTACTTTCCTCAGGGAGGCCCCTACGTATTTGAAGGCGTAACAAGCTTGCCACAGTTTGCAGATTGTTTTTTACTCGATGGTGAATTTCTCGAATCGCTACTGATTTAACAATTAATTCTCTTTCCTTTTCCCTCAATTCAGTAATGTTTTTAAAAATCACAAAGGTTCCATTTGATTTCACATGCTGCCCTAAAGTAATCTTTTTTATTTGAAAAACTTTATTCAAAATATTTACTTCTTGGACTAAAAGTTCTTCTGAGTCATTGAGAATTCCTTTAATAATTGGGAAATAGTCAATGAGCAAATCCCCCGGCGTAAAATTGTCCTCTCCTATTTCTTGGATTAAATTTGAAGCTGCAGGATTGGAATATAGAATTTTTCCTTCCTGGTCAATAAAGAATAATGATTCTTCAATGACCTCAGGAATGATCGGTCTGTTCTCGGTCATACCAATCAAAATACCACTCAATGTTTCCGTCGCCTCTGACAACGCTTCCATTTTTTGCTGATATCGAACCTGTTCACTGATATCTTTTTCCATAATCAGTGTACCAATAATACGATTGTTGTCGGCTATTATTGGGACCACGCTTTGATCGACCGTCTTTCCTTCTTGAGTCAATGCCCGATTAAGAAACATCGGCTTACCCGTTCGTAAAGTAAAGAGAACAGAAGGTTCAAAAGCCTCATAGACTAATTTTCCTACAACGGTTTTTTTATAGACTGACTTCGCGGTTTTAGGTACAGCTTCCGCCACGACAAGTGCATGCTTACCATCTTTTGTAGGACAATCAACGAAAACATTTGCTTTATTTAAGTCTGCAATTAATGGCAATGTAACCACTATCTCATTAATTTTTTGAACGTCTGCTACCGATAGATTCGTGTGAATGTTGCATAATTCTTCTACCCTATTATATTTCATTTGTTGTATCTCTCCTAAAAGTGTAGAAAGATAGAATATATGAAACATTATAGTAGGCATTTGCGAATTTTGTCAATAATGTGATGTTTTAGAAACTTATGAAGGTAAGCGTTTAAAATGCGAAATATGATTAAATCCAGGATTTCACCAGATTCATCAATCACTACTCAATTTTAATTGAGTCAATTTAACCCCACTGGCTTTGTTCTTTAAAACATCCCCTATTAAATCGGCTAGATAGGCTCCTGCTTCAACAGGCGGTATCCCGCCATCATGTATGTTAGAAATGACCGTTCTATCCGCTTCGACAGTGTCTTGACTTGGACGATAAATAAGATAGGCACTAATACTTTTTGCAGTAGCTAAGCCCGGGCGTTCACCAATTAGAGAAATGACAACATCACAATTAGTGATGGACGCCAATTCATCCTGGATCCATACACGGCTTCTTTTAATAAAAACAGGTTCACCAAGGGAAATATTTTTCACCTGTAATCCTTGAACCAGTGCCGGCAGTAAATCCCGGATATTCGCTTCGACTCCAGTAGAACTAAGTCCATCCGAAACAATAATTTGTACTTGTTTGCCTTTTGAAAGATTCTTTTCAGCCCATTTTCTTGATGCATCATCAAGCTTCCGGCCACTATCTAAATTCATTAAATATTCATCCATCGATTCCGATTTTGACTGGAGGACTGGAAGGTTTAATTCTGATAAAAACTCCTTAGAAACCCCTCGAAAAACAGCGTCTTGCGCTGCAGCATGATCGATGCGGAAATCAAGGTATTCCCTTGTCTTCATGCGAGTTCCTGTCCGTCCAATTCCAATTCTTGCAGGTGTTATTGATTGTACCTTTTCAATTATTTCACCATCCATTGGACTGTTTACTCTTACGACCTTTTCTTTTTCGTATACTATACTCCGAATCATTTTTTCTACCTTTTCCTGGTAAATCGGTGTTGTTGACGGCCTTACATTTTTTAGTTCTGTTTTCCCTAATTCCTCCAGCACTTGTTTAACAATAGCTTGTATATCCATTATTGAATTCCTCCTTCCTTATTTAAAAATGGATAAATCTCCAGCTCGCTCGGTAAGGCGGCCATTTTCCATAATGCCCATTTTCTCCAACCACTGTTCAAACTCCCTTAATGGACGAAGACCAAGCATCTCTCTTAAGCTTGCATCATCATGATAGCTTGTATCTTGATAGCTAAGCATGACATCATCCCCGCCTGGTACACCCATATAGAAGTTTGCACCGGCAAGAGCAGTCAGCATACCGGCAATTTCCTGATCATTTTGGTCAGCTTGCATATGGTTCGTATAGGTTGGGGCAATCCCCATTGGAAGTCCATGTAATTTTCCCATAAAAAGATCCTCTAGATCCGCGCGAATTACTTGTTTACCATCATAAATTGTTTCCGGTCCTATGAAGCCTGAAACATTATTAACCATAAACGGTTTCCAGTGACGTGCATAGCCATAGGTTCTAGCTTCAAGTGTCTGCATATCAATCCCATGATGGGCATTAAGTGACACTTCCGATCCTTGCCCTGTTTCAAAATAAAGCTGATTCGGTCCCGCAGAGGTACCATATTTGGCCATAAGTTCATATGCCTCATCCAAAATGGCCCTTGAAACACCGAAATCATTATTAGCAGCTTGTGTCCCAGCAAGGCTTTGGAACATAAGGCCAATAGGCGCCCCTTTTCTCAAGGCTTGCATTTGTGTTGTAATATGAGCTAGGACACAGTTTTGCGTCGGAATTTCCCATTTTCGGATAAAATCATGTGTCATATGTAATATCCGTGAAACGGACTCAACGCTATCATTATTCGGGTTTACACCGATCACTGCATCACCGGAACCAAATGATAACCCTTCTTTCATTGATGCTAAAATTCCTTCAGGGTTATCGCTCGGGTGGTTTGGCTGGCAGCGAAATGCCAAACGGCCTTGTTCACCAATCGTTGTATTACAATGAGCAGTAGGTCTGATTTTTTGTGCGGCCATCACTAAGTCGATGCTTGACATTAGTTTTGCCACACCCGAAATCATCTCACTTGTTAATCCCTTGCTAATTCGGAATAAATCAGATGCATTTGTTTTGTGTGATAAGATAAATTCTCTTAATTCTCCAATTGACCAATTGGCTAATTCTTGATATATATATTGATTAAGATCATCATAAATAATTCTTGTTACCTCATCCTGTTCATACGGAATAACAGGATTCTCATAAATCTCCTTCAGTGTGAGCTCACTTAAAACGACTTTTGCTGCCATGCGCTCCAGATAAGACTGAGCAGCAATTCCCGCCATTTTATCCCCTGATTTTTCTTCACTTGCCTTTGCTAAGACCTCCTGAATCGAATGAAACTGGAACCTTATATTTTTTACCGTACATGTAAACATAGATTCTTCCCTCCTCATTATTGAAGATCCTTTCTATCGTGTTGAATTCACTTACTGGAAAGCGCTTGCATTAATGGATGCAGTAAACGACAAAAAGGCGCCCTACTCGTATAAGCCAATAGAATGACTTAACTTGTAAGGCGCCTTCACCCAGTATTTTCACTTGTTATCAATTATAACAAGGTGATAGGTGAAAAGATAGATTTTTTTTAGAGATAGAGTTATCTCATAAGCTATCTAAAAAAACTTTTTGCCATAAGTGAATTTGAATTTTCGTTTTAAGTAATTTTTCAATTTCTTGATTTTCAAGCTTAAAGGTATGAATCGGATGTCCCGGCTGATCTTCTGGCCTTATTGTTTTGTAGCTCTCTTTTTCGATTGAGCCATTAAAAAGGGCTGAGTGCTGGGAGTACAAGCGCTGTAGTTCAGCAGTAGAGATCCCTTCACCAAAATCATGCTGGAGCTGGGAAATTTCATCAACGGTTATTTTTCCTATAAAGGCATCGAAATGTGCCTTTACCACATCTAGATTTCTGCCGTTATGAGGGTCTTGAAAAATTTGCTTTAATATTGTTATGCGATCAGTATTTTTAGTCGTTAGTTGTTCACGGTTATTAATGAATTCACTCATATAAGGATTCTCCTTCATTGTTGCTACAAACTTTCGAATAAATTTCTCATTACTAACTTATCACTTCAAAAAGTGGTTGTTTGTGATATACATCATTAGTACGATTTTAAATGTGAAAACTTTAAGAACGCCTGAAATGAAAGATAAAATTGAAAAAGGGCAGTGACGTTTATCATCACTGCCCTTTCATTAAAATTCTCCTGTTAATTTACCTTCTTCGGGCCTTTCCAATACATTTCCCGTAAACGATATTTTTGTAGTTTTCCAGTAGCTGTTTTTGGTAAAGCTTCCACAAACTCAACAGCTTTTGGTGCTTTAAAGTGGGCCATGTTCGCACGGCAAAATTGAATAATTTCTTCTTCCGTCACGTTTGCACCGGGCTGCAACACGATGATCGCCTGTGGAACCTCGCCCCACTTTTCATCAGGAATGGCGATGACGGCAGTCTCCAAAACAGCCGGATGTTTATACAAAACACCTTCCACTTCTGTAGAAGAAATATTTTCTCCACCAGATATGATCAAATCCTTGGCACGGTCTTGAATTTCGATGAACCCATCAGGATGTGTGACAGCCAAATCGCCGGTGTGGAACCATCCATCCCTTACGGCAGCCGCTGTTGTTTGTGGATCCTTGTAATAGCCCGCCATCACAACATTACCGCGGGTAACGATTTCTCCAAGCTCTCTCCCATTCCATGCCACTTCCTCACCATCTTGATGAACGACCTTTGTTTCCCCATTAAAGGCAAGTTCAATTCCTTGTCTTGCCTTAATAGCTGCTTGTTCATTGGACGATTTTGCATCAAACTCTTTTTTCCACTCGCAATAAAGGATGAATGGAGAGGTTTCCGTCAAACCATATACGTGAATCATATTTAAGCCCAGAATTTCCTGTGCCTTTTGAATTAGAGCCGCTGCCGGCGGAGCTCCAGCTGTGGCCATGCGAGGGCTCGTCTTAATTTCAACTTCCTTCGCTTTTGGATCATTTACTAGCATATTCACAACAGTCGGGGCACCACATAACAGTGAAATATTTTTCTGTTCAAATAACTCGAGAATTAATGGCGGATCAACCTTTCGCAAACATACATGGGTGCCCCCGGCCGCCGTAATCGCCCAGACACCGCCCCAGCCATTTGCATGGAACATCGGTAATGTATGAAGATACACATCATCGGGTTTTACATTTAGATGATATAAGAAATTAGCAGCATTTAGATAATTCCCACGATGGGTTAACATAACACCTTTTGGATTTGAAGTGGTTCCACTTGTATAATTTAATGTTAGAAGCTGATTTTCATCGATTTCCACCTTCGGTAAATCGGCATTTTGGGGAGCATGCTGAAGAAAATCCTCATACTCAACACCGTTTAATGACGTTTGATGTCCTGGTACAGACACAATAATGATTTGTTCTAAGGAAAGTCGATCAACCATTTCCTCAATCGGAGCAGTAAATTCCTCGTCTACAATTAGCATTTTCGAGTCACTGTGACGGATAATGTACTCCAAATCATCTGCAATAAGACGGTAATTTAACGGAACCATTACCGCACCAAGCTGGCAAATACCATAGAAGCATTCCAACATATAATGGGTGTTAGGCAGCATCACTGCCACATGGTCCCCTTCTTCTACTCCAGCATGAAGTAACGCAGCAGAAAGCTGATCAACACGCTGTCCAAATTCTTGATATGTAAATTCTTTCTCGCCATCGATCACAGCCGTTTTTTGAGGATAATATTTGATCGCTCTCCGCTTCCAATCAAGTGGGGTTAAGGGTGTAAACATTATAATCAACTCCTTTTACTTTTTTGAAAATTCACTTTATAATTTCACCACTGTTTTGACAAAATCCTTTAAATTATTAAATTTTCTTACCTGGAAAGAGTTAGACTCATTCAATCTGTAAAACCCAATGGTGCCTGACACCCTTTTTAAGTCTGGCACTATTTTTACGTTGTTTTTGGACAATCTTTTTTTATATTGAGCAATTCCCCTATACAAATTGAACTACACCTACGTAGATTAATAGGAGAATAGGAGACGAGCTAAAACATATTGGTTATTGTCGGCGTCCTCCCTTTTCAAGAATAATAAGAGGTGAAAAAATGAGACAATTTTCTTCAGAGGATATTCGAAATGCTGCAGAGGAAGTCAAAAGATCCCGTCATGGAAAACATATGTTTAATGACCCAGGATCAAAAAAGAGAACACATCACAAAAGACATCATGGACCAAAACCACCTAAACATCGAAAAACTTCACGGAGAATTTCTTCAAAATCAACGCACCAAAATACCGGTCGCAGAAACACTTCTAGAAAACGCCCTACTTCCGTGAGGGTTACTTCTAGACAGAATACTTCCAGAAATCGCCCTACTTCCGAGAGGGTTGGGGTTACTTCTAGACGGAATACTTCTAGAAATCGCCCTACTTCCGTGGTGGTTACTTCTAGACGGAATACTTCCAGAAATCGCCCTACTTCCGTGAGGGTTAGTTCTAGACGCAATACCTCTAGAAATCGCTCTACTTCCGTGAGGGTTACTTCTAGACGCAATACTTCTAGAAATCGCCCTACTTCCGTAAGGGTTACTTCTAGACGCAATACCTCCAGAAGAAATACTTCAAGAAGGAATACTTCCAGAAGAAACACTTCAAGAAAAAATACTTCAAGAAGAAATACTTCAAGAAGAAATACTTCTAGAAAAAATACTTCAAGAAAAAATACATCAAGACGTAGCGGGTCCAGATGCTGTAATCGTTCACGGTTGAACAATAGCAGACAAGACAACTTTGGCTGGAGCGCAACACCAAATGATAATTTTGAAGTAGAAGGATATATTTTGGATGGTAACCTATGGAGACCTATTAGAAGATAGTTCTTTTTCTTGGAAAACGATCTAAAAACTAAAAGATGCCAATCAGGCATCTTTTAGTTTTGGTTTCCTTCTATTTCTATTCCAATTTTGTTAATTTTCTTTGTAAGTACATTCTTCTTTCCACTATATAATTGGAGATTACTTCGTACTCTTTATCAAAGTCTTCTATATTTAGTTTTTTATAGGGATCCTGTAACACATGCGGCCGGACCAGTTGTAACAGTTGTTCAACCTTAGGCATCATAAATTCTGTTGTAAATTGATGGTTCATTATTTCTTCGAGCAGGTTCAGATAGCGTTTTCGAAACTGCTCTACATCTAATAGCCTCGCTGTTAATGTGTTGAACCCATCAATCGGGACATAATTCGCTTCCATCACCTTTCCATTTACATCACGTCCCCACGTTGCATCATAATCCCAAGGAATGACTTCGAATAAACCGCTATCCCCATTCCAATAAAGGGCATAATTATGAACAAAACCATCATAATTTGAGGTGAAAATAATCCCGGCAATCCAGCGAAGGTATTTTTCAATGTCGACATATTTCAGTATTTCTTTTTCAAAATCACTCTGTGGAATCGTATTAATGTTAAAGATAAATTCCTGTAAGTAATAATCATCTTCGGGCCTACCGTACTTTCGTTCATAACCCAACTCCAGTGATTTTTTTGTTTCTTTATCTAAATCACTCATCAGGGAAAAGTTTGCATCACCATCGACCGCATAAAAAACACTCCCATTTGGCAGGTCTCTTCTTTTCAAAAAATTCTCATCCACCGATTCAATTTCCAAATAAACCCCTTCTGCCTTTCCATTTTGTGTTAAAAAGACATGCCTTGTTTGCGGGGATAACACGCCAATCTCTGAAAAGAAATCAAAGGACAATTTGTTCCGGATAAGGGATGGGTCCTTATATTCAGCATTTAGATGTATTTGGTTAGAACCTTTAAATTTTTTTGGCTTATAGAAAGCAATTTGAAAAGACTTTTTCGCAAAATCACGAATATGGGATCCGCGATAACTTAAATCAATTTCAAGTTTTCTCCCATCGATTGTTAATTGAGCGGGAACCGGTTCATCAATCCAAATGTCTCTTCTGAGTTCCTTAAGGTCAATTGGTTTAATAAAAAGCCTATACTGCGGTATGCTTGTCATCTCGTCCATTTTTTTATTTCCTCCTTCCCTTATTCCTATGAAGGAAAACGAGTGTAGGTCACGACTGGATGGCATTTTTTCATTTCATAGGCGTTTGTCCCATTCAAGGACAACTTTTCAAACGTAAATTGGTAAAAGAAGAGTGAGTTTTATGGACAAAAATGTCGATCCGTTTTCGTACTCCCTTTTCTAGATTTAAAGGAGGTGCAATTATGAGTGAATTTACACAAGAGGATATTCAAATGGCAGCAGATGAGGTAAGACGCGGTGGTTTCGGAGACTTTATGTTCAGGGATCCGGGCCAAAATCGCGGTACATCCCGAAGAAGAACTTCACGACGCCAGACATCACGGAGAAACACTTCAAGACGTAAAACGTCAAGAAATCGTAACACATCAAGAAGAAATACGTCAAGAAGAAATACGTCAAGACGGCGTACATCAAGAAGAATGACATCTAGACGCCGTACATCAAGAAGAAATCGTAGAATGTGTTGCTCCGAATGGCGAAACACTTCTCGTGGTAATCAACAAATGAAAAGTTGTTGGCAAGACGGAAACATGTGGGAACTTCGCATTCGAACACGAAGGTAAGCGAACTATTAAATAAAAATTGGGAAGGGAAGCCAATGCCTCCTTTCCCATTATTATTTTCTGACTATTTTTTCTCAGGAATCACACAATTACCATCCGTACAACTCGCACCTTCGTTTGTAGATAGATCCTGCAGCACTGGTGCCGGATTTTCTTCCTCCCAAACTTTTTCCAATGCACCTCTAAACGTTTCGATTGGCTGCGCTCCGGAGATTGCGTATTTTGAATTAATAATAAAATAGGGTACACCGCCAATACGATACTGCTGAGCAATCCCTTGGTCTGCACGCACATCGTTTGCATAAGCGGTTTTATCTTGAAGAACCTTTACTACCTCTTGCCGATCTAAGCCTGAAACTTCAGCAATCTCGGCCAATGTATCGGCATCTCCAATATGCTTCGATTCAGTGAAATAGGCTTGGAGAAGCTTTTCAGAGAGTACAGCTTCTTTTCCTTTTGTCTTCGCAAACTTGGCTAAGCGATGGGCATCAAACGTGTTGGTCGGTTTCATCTCATCAAAGTTGAACGTCAATCCGACAGTTGCTGCTTGCTGACCAACACCATGATTGGCTTGTTTAGCCTGGTCAATGCTCATGCCATATTTTTTTGCTAATACCTCGTGTATATTTTGGCCGCTATATTCCGGTGAATTCGGATCGAGTTCAAAGCTTTTGAATTCAACTTCTACCTGATCTTTATGTGGAAATTGATCTAACGCCTCTTCTAACCTGCGTTTCCCAATATAACAAAACGGACATACATAATCAGACCAAACCTCAATTTTCATGTCAACACCTCGTTTTTCTTTGGTTAGGTAATATAGTAACACACGGTGGAAGAAACCCAATATAATGTGCTCATGAAATGGGATAAGTAATCTAAATTACAGGTTAGAAATTAGTTGATTTTACCTTTAAAAACGGTAAAGAACGCACATATTAGACGTATCAAACATGTGCGTTCTTTTTGTATTTATATATTTACCCAAACTATTTACTTCCTTTTTTTCAGTTTTGATTTATCTGCCATGAGGTTATTTTTTTTGACCGTTTCTAAGATAATTTGCACATGAATATTTTTTTCATCAATACTATTAACACTTGAAACTTTTCCTTTACGACCTTTAATTTTCAAATCCTCACCAACTGAAGGAACTCGATTAAGCAGCTGAGTTAATAAAAGGTTTTTATTTTCGAAAAAATGAACAGCAAACATTTTGGTATCACCTATTTCATATGGTATTAGGTACAAAATAATGCCAACATTGTATCCTCCATATAAAATATAGGTTTATATTTTGATTTAGACCAAATTACGAAAAATAAAACATTATCCCATTTCCTATATCAGCGCGCGATTTGTAAAGGGGGTTAGTTTTGTTAGAATTTTAATATTTTTATTAATGGTCATATTATTTTTTTACCTGGAAATAATAACCTTGGTATGGTGAAACTATGAAGGGATGGGATGTTTGATGTCGTTAGAATGGTTTGACAGAGTATGTGCAGAATTGCAGGATCACCTGGAATCTATTTGTGAAGAATATGATCAGGTTGGCCAACTGACAATTGAAAGGGCCGCCAAACATCCAAGGATTGAGTTTTTCGTCGATACCGCTGATGTAGATACCGAAGAACTGGACCGTGATTATTTCTGCTCGCTGTTCTTTGACCCACAAAACGAAGAATTTTATATCGATTCCTTTGATGTCGATAGCGGACACACAGCGAAAATCATCCTTTCAGACATTGAGGAGATAATTGAGGAAGTGCACGCAAGTCTTCATGAGTACATCAACGGCGATGACCACTACACTGATGATGGTGTCTATCTGCATTCAGAAGAGGGATTTGATGATGAAGATTGTGAAGCCGTTGGCGATGATGTTGAATGGTTTGAAGCAGAACAAGTAAACAGCGATGATATCTTTGAGGAAATTGATGTTGATTGGTCTACACCTGAAGTGACAGCCTTCAAGCACGAAGATGAGGTGGAAGTAACATATCAGTTTGGAGTCGTTCAGGCAACAGGAGACGGTGTTCTCAAACGGGTTAATAGGATTTGGACGACCGAGGACGAGTTGATTACAGACGAATCCCATTTCATTTTTAGCAAAGAAGAAGCGACCACGATTATCGCAATGATTGCCAGCCACATGGATCAACTAAGCGAGTTTAATTTTGATGACATGCCTTAATTTAATAGGGAGCAGCCATTTGGCAGCTCCCTTTAATTAATCCACCGTATAATCAATTTCAATCAAATCCCAAGCGGTGATCATCCCTAGAGGCACTTCATCTATTTTCCCATTTTCTGTGATAATGACACCCTCTAATTTTCGTTTCATTTTATGGGCTTTTTCAAAAATATTTTCTACTTCAAAAATATTAATACTTTTATCAACAATCTCAATCGGACGATCTTTTTCGTATTCCATAATATCTGAAACATGGATATCTGATAGATTCACATGACCACTTTCCATGTGTTCTGCCATCCATTTCACAATCGACCCCGCTGTCAAAAGGCCGATGCATTTTTTATTTTTATAAATTGGAAATTTAGAATAACCGTATTCTTTAATCGCATCAGTAACCTTTAAAATGCTGTCTTGAACATCAAAATAAACCACATTTTTGGAAGCGATAGA
This sequence comes from Neobacillus sp. NPDC097160, assembly GCF_044762155.1. NCBI lineage: Bacteria > Bacillati > Bacillota > Bacilli > Caryophanales > Bacillaceae > Neobacillus > Neobacillus sp. NPDC097160. The sequence goes on from NZ_JBIWDU010000007.1 coordinate 257,056, forward strand.
AAGTGCATAATTAGGACGGCTTAATACATTAGCAATTTTTTCGATATGATTGACAACCTTAGCATTGGGCTCGGCAATATAGAAACCAACCTCCATTTTTTCATGGACGATTGCATTTCGAAGCCGTGCGTATTGCTCCAAATCTTTCTTAAAGGTTTCAATGATTTGATATTTTTTGGCTCCTATTTTCACCAAAACTACGAATCTTTCATCATTGATTTGAACAATGTCTCGAAGCGCGTCATGAACTTGGTTAAAAGCCACTTCAAAGCGCTCTGATAATAGCTGTCCTTGTTTTTTATTCATCATCATAATCTCCCAATTAAACCACTACTTAATCTAATTTATTCATTATCTTTATAGTAAAATCAATACTTGAAATTTTCAAGAAATAATTATTTCTTATTGCTTGGCAATTATCATACTATTTTATCAAAAAAAACTGTATCCTATTGGATACAGCCCACTTTTTTAAAAATCCTATCCGGTTGGCAACTTTATTTTATCTAATATGGTTGAAAAATAACTTCTAACGGTTCCGATTGGTTTACCTTTTTGATTAACGACTTCATTTACATCATCTAATTTAGCAGCGCTAGAGTCAGCATCCATTAGTTCTGGACAGTAAATCCGCTTTCCATCCATAATACTGCGAATCGAGGAGGCTAACTCCTCACTCGGGCTGTCTTTCAATAAATAACCTCTTACATCAGCTTTTAAAGCACGCCCAAAATAACCTGGCCTTGCAAAGGTTGTTAAAATGATAACTTTGCATAGTAATGAATTTATTGCTTCGGCTGCCTCAAGCCCGGTCATTTTGGGCATCTCAATATCCATAAGGCAAACATCAGGCTGTAGTTGATGTATAAGTGTAAGTGCCTCTTCGCCATTGCCCGCTAATCCTACTACTTCCATATCATCTTCCAAATTGAGGAGTGAACCCATTGCCTCTAACAGCATTTCCTGGTCTTCTGCAATGACAATTCGTATCATGAATGTTCTCTCCTTATCTGGTGATCGTAATTAAGCAGAGACTCCCCTATAGAGAGGGGAGTCAATCATTGATGGTCTCTTTATACTTCCGGTTTCGCTTGAACAGAAACCCTTTTTTTAACAGTTGATTTGATGTCTTTAAAGCTCACAAAATTCTTGCTTTTCTCATCCCACAAGCGGAAACGAAGGGACTGTAAGCTTGTCGCAATCGTGATGGTTGGTACATTTTGTAATGGAGGCGTATTTTTGTGTGCCTCCTCGAGTTTATAGTTAGGCACCCTTGGACTTAGATGGTGCACATGGTGGAATCCAATATTTCCCGTTAGAAATTGCATGATTTTTGGAAGTTTGTAAAAAGAACTTCCCTCTACCGCTGCTTTCACGTATTCCCACTCTTTATCTTCTTCAAAATAGGAATCCTCAAAGGTATGCTGTACATAAAACAGCCAAATACCTGCTGCACCTGAAATCATAAAAATCGTGCCTTGTACTAACAGAAACGACTGCCATCCAATTGCCCAGCAGAATATTGCAATCAAAGCAACGATTAGTACATTCGTTAAATAGGTGTTGTTACGTTCCTTCGTTCTTGCACCTTTTCGGTTAAATCTATTTTTAAGAAGGAACACATAAATCGGTCCTAATCCAAACATAACCAAAGGATTACGATAAAAACGATAGGCTAAACGAAGTTTAAGTGGTGCTGCTACATATTCATCGACTGTAAGCGTCCAAATATCCCCAGTACCCCTTTTATCCAAGTTCCCACTTGTCGCATGATGAACCGAATGCTCATGCCCCCATTGATCAAATGGGAATAAGGTTAATACACCCATAAAAGTCCCAACTGCTCGATTGGCCCGGCGGCTTTTAAAGAAAGAATGATGGGTGCAATCATGAAAGATAATGAAAATCCGTGTTAAATACCCGGCTGCAAGGACGGATGGAACTAATGCTAACCAATAAGAGACGGAAAGACTTTGAAAGGCAAGAAACCAAAGAATCATAAATGGCACCACTGTGTTGATGATCTGCCATACACTTTCTTTTGTCGTCGATTTTTCAAAAGGAGTCATTTGTTTTTTTAAGTTTTTCGTATTTTGTAAGGTCATTTAGTTGAATTCCCTTCTTGAATTGTGGCGTTAAACCAAGTATAAACGAAGGGATTTGGACTTGTTAGTAGCAGGTGTCATAGTCTGGGCATGATAAATGTCATGTCCATGATGATTTTTACCAAAATAATTTATTTAATTATGTGTTGGCTAACAGCTGAACCAGCCGATCTTCAATCTTTTTTCCGTTTTCATCATTAATTAAATTATTTAACAGGATTGAAAATATTAATGTTTGTCCGCTTTTGGTGGTCACATATCCAGATAATGAACTAACTGTTGAGATGGACCCTGTTTTCGCTTTTACTTTACCGAGAGTACTGGGATTTTTCATGCGATTTCTTAGCGAACCTCCTACCATTTTGTCAGGTATGCCGGCCATTGGTAATGAATGTAAATAGGCAGAAAACCACTTTTCTTTCTGGACAGCAAATAACAGCTGCGTGATTTGATTGGCCGGAATTAGATCTACATGTGAAATCCCTGAACCATCGCGGATTACCATCGTTTTTGTATTCACCCCAAATTTAGCCACTTCCGTTTCCATAACCGCTAAACCTTTATCCCAGCTGCCTTCCCCTTTTACCACTTTTCCAATTTCTTTAATTAACACTTCAGCATGCCCGTTATTGCTCAGTTTCATAAAAGGAACAAGCAATTCCGATAATGGCATCGATTGATGGTTCGTGACAACATTTGCGGTGTCAGGAACCGAGCCCACTTTAATTTTTCCGGATACTGTTATTCCTTGTTTACTAAGTGATTGGTTAAATAGAGTTGTTGCATATCGTGTCGGATCCCAGACACCAATCCATTCCGTCACGGCCTTCGTTTTTTCTGGAATGGATCCTTCAATGGTTATCGTGTTTTTTGCGTGTTCCCGTTCGACTTTGATTTCCTTTTTTCCATCTGCTTCAACCGTTACAGCTTGATTGATAATTTTCAAGTAATTGGTTTTCGGTGTAATTTCCACCTCAACATTATCTCCACTTTTTGTTCCTGGTTTGACCTTTACCCTAACAGAACCTGAATTATAATCTACCGTAGGTGAGGCAGTAAGCGCGGAAATCTGGGCACCATAATAGGTTGTTTCGTCACTCCATGGCAGGTCGAGTGAGTAACGCACACTGTCAAAGTGCGAATCATCGCCGACCAAATTTCCCTTTACCCGTTTAATGCCCAGCTTCTTTATCTCAAAAGCCATTTTGTCAAAATCAGATTTTAGTAGTGTCGGGTCGCCATTTCCTTTTAGATAGAGATTACCTTCTAGTGTCTGCTTTTTCAGCGGTGCGTCAGATAGCACTTCTGTCTTGAAACGATAATTCTCACCCAGGACGTTTAAGGCAGCTGCTGCAGTCAATAGCTTCATATTTGACGCGGGCCGTAAACGAACATCACCTTGATGGTCATAAATGATTTCACCGCTTGCTGCCGAACGGATGCTTATTCCCGCAATTGCCCCCTGTAAATCAGGTTCGTTTTGAATCAGTTGATTAAGCTGCTGAACCATATTCTCATGACCATACATTGCATTTACATGGATACATGGGACTGCTGCAAAGAATATAATTAATATAAGAATGGAAAATTTAATTCTTTTCATCAATCCTGATCAAGCCTTCCCTTTTTCATAAGAGTTTGTCCAAAAGAACAATTTTGTATTAATAATGAACAAATCCCAAAATCCCCTGCACCAACCCCAGATTCATATTTATTATGAGCTCTTTTCTAAAAAGTATGGTGCTTATTAGATTCGCCGATATAATTGAAAATTCGCCGATAAATTGGTTAAATTCGCCGATATAATTGTAGATTCGCCGATAAACTTACAAAAATCGCCGATATATTAGATTAACTTACTAATGCAGTGTAATTTTACACCTAACTATTCACATTTTAGTGTTTGAACATGGTTAATAACAACATTCTTTACGAAAACAGCCTTATTTTCAGATAATATTCTTCACAACAGCAATATTTCTCCCAAGATATGCCCAATTCTGTGGTGCGGGCAGACTAATTTGCCAAAAGGTCGTACCGGCTAGCTGGTAAACATCAATTAAACGATACTTTTCTATATAACTGCGAATATCTTCAAACCAAACCACATGCTCCTCTACTCTATGCCAATACCGATACCATGGGGATTTAGCACTGTTGTCGAATTCAATCGATGATCCGGTAGTAATCGCTTGATTTTGGGCAGCAAGAACCGATTGTGCATGTGTTTTATTGGTATGGACCACCTTGTCATACCCATAAAGCGGCATGGCGATTTGCAATTTTCGGGGATTCATTTGAGTTATTGAGTATTGAATCACTTGCTCCATCCAAGTAATCGGGGCAATCGGATCGGGCGGGCCCCCTGGGTAACCATAATCAATCGTCATCACCGCAACCAAGTCAGCCACCTGGCCAATCCGTGCATAATCGTAGGCACCGATGATGCGATTTGTGGGAATATCTGCTGTTTTGGCGTGAACATTCACATGTAAGATTAACTCGCCTAGTGCAACCTTTAAATCTGTTAAAAATGTAATAAAATCATTGCGCCTTGCTGGGGGAATAAATTCAAGGTCTATGCTGACACCGCCAAAACCCCTTTGGACCGTAAGATTCACTATACTTGCCACCAAATTTGCACGAAAAGTTGGATTTTCCATCACCCTACCCGCCAATTCTGCACTGAAATCACTGCCGGAATAATTTCGAATCATCAGCAACGGGGTAATGTTCAATTCTTTACAACGCATTACAATCGAAGCATCCTCTATTGTATTAAAAGCGAATCCTTCATTTGTAAAGGAATATGCCACAATTGCTAGATACGTTAGATGTCCAGCAAGTCCATTGAGGGTTGCCAGGTTAGCACTTACGGAAGAGGGCACTAAAAACCCAAGTGTGGACATTTCTAATTTTATTGGTGAAGGAATATTAATTATTTGCCCGATAAATAAATGGTTTGGATCCACACCAGGATTTGCCGCTATAATCATCGATATGTCCGTATTAAATTGCTGGGCTAACTGCCAAATATGATCGCCTGCTTTTATTTGATAAGAACGGAGTGGCGGCATATTGTCCGGGAGATAAAGTGCAAGACCAGGAACGATTGTACTTGCTGATGGTAATCCATTCAGTTCAATAATGGATTGTATAGATACATTGTACCTATTTGAAATTGCCCATAAATTATCCCCATGCATAACTACATGAATAGCCATTAAACCCTCACCCCCTATAATAATCTTATGGTTTTGTCATATGATTATACTTGGTTGTTAATCAATGAAACGAAAAAAGTAAAATTCTCAAATAATCACCAAATGATCATGGAATTCTGTGTGAACATATCCTCATGCAGTGGTCATAAGGACGGAAAATGGGCTAGACAAGCGAAAACTGTCCTCATGAGCCAACCATGAGGACACTAATCGTATAAGACAAACGAAAAATGTCCTCATGAGTCATCCATGAGGACACAAATCAAAAAGGACAAACAAAAACTGTCCTCATTAGCCATCCATGAGGACAGTAATCGGAAAGGTCAAACGAAAAATGTCCTCATAAGCCATCTATGAGGACACAAATCGGTTAGGACTAGCGAAAACATTAGCCTATATACGAGGGTCAATCGGATTGGCCGCCTCTACGCTAAAACCCCGAGTACACATTCGTTGTGTCGCTCCAATGAATCCCTTCCTTAAAATTCAAATTCATCATACCGATACTTTCGATACTTTGCTGCATGACAGGCATCACATGTTGGAAACGAATGATCCCAAGGCAATTTTTTGCCGCAGCTTTTACATTTTTTCACGAATTTCTTTATGTCAGTTTTTAAGCGTTCCTGAACCTGATCACTAACTTCTTCGCGCAGTCGCTCCCAATAAATCGCTTCTGTCCGCTCGCCAAGACGATATAAAAATAATAGATGAAGTCCAACCGCTTTATAGCTTAATTCTAACTCTTCCAAGCTTCCCTCCTTTACAATTGGCTCCGGAAGCTCCCTGCCTTGGATGATGGCGTACAGCGTATCCTCCCATTGTCTCGTCAATGCTGGTTCATGTTTTGAAAAAGGCAGGTGTAAAAAGCCATACAAGTCCATCAAGGATAGCCGTGCTTCTATCTCTGTCCCGGCAATCAGTTGATAAAGCACCTTCTCTTCTGACAGTGAGGCCTTCTTTGTACCCTTAGGGCTTTCAAATTTTCCCCACAGCTCAAAAAATGTCCCCAAATCGTGATAATAACGTTGAAATCGTTCAAACACAGAATTGGTTGGAGCAATCGCAAACGTGTGGACAGGCTCATCCTCCTGCAGCAAGAGGTTCTGCATTTTTTTGATATCACTCGTAAAAGCAACCTTCCCAGTATCATAAATCCCTTTACGGCCTGCGCGGCCGGCAATTTGTTTTACTTCTTGTGAAGTAAGCAGCCTCCTCCTCGTTCCGTCGAATTTATCATTCTCTAGAAAAACAATCCGTCGAATCGGCAGGTTTAATCCCATCCCAATTGCATCTGTTGCGACAATTACCTTTGTTTTTCCTTTATTAAACTGCTCAATCTGCTTTTTCCGCGTTTCCGGCGGCATGCTGCCATAAATCATGCTAGCAGAATGGCCGTCATTTTGTAGTCGTGACGCGGTTTCAAGAACACGTCTTCGTGAAAAGCAAATCAGAGCATCACCTTTTTTAATATGTTTAATATGAAATTCTTTCTTTTCCACCTCAAGCGGCGTCTCGCGGCTATACTCATTTATTTCGATATCCGAATTTCCTAAAAGCTCAAGCAGCATCGTTTTTGAATTTCTGCTCCCGATGATATGCACTTCCTCTGCGTTCGCTTTTGTGATGGCCTTATACCATGAAAATCCGCGGTCCTTATCGGTAATCATCTGCGCTTCATCAATTACGACCACTTCGTAATACTCTTTTTCATGGAACATTTCCACGGTACAAGAGATATGCTGTGCGCCTGCAACCACTTTTTCTTCCTCGCCAGTTTTTAAGGAGCACGGCATCCCTTCAGCATTCAATTTATCAAAAACCTCGAGGGCTAACAGCCGAAGAGGTGCCAAATATAAGCCGCTATTGGCTGTTTTCATTCGTTCGAGTGCGTGATGGGTTTTCCCAGTATTCGTCTCGCCAATGTGCAGGACATAGCGCACATGCCGTTGTAATGAAGGGTCGTATTCTGCACCAAATATGTCTTTCATCATTCGTTCTTCGGCTTCTTTTTTCCTCTGTAGTTCTTCCTGCTCTTCTTTTTGTTTCTTTTCCCGTTCCTTGAGGTCTTTTTCAAAAATTTCCTTATGTATTTTACGGTTAAAAGGGATTTCTGCTAACTTTATTAAGTCAGAAACATACTCATCTTGAATATCTTCAATAATATAACCCTCAAGATCATATAAAAGCTGAGCAATACTGCCTTTTACGAAGGAAGCCGATAATTTCTCGTGAAAAATATTATGAAAACTTCCTTTAAGCTTATCCGTTAGCTGCTCTAAAATCTTATCAGGAATGAGCTCAGATATATAATCCGATATTAAACTTTCGTAAACAAAGAAATAGGTTTGATATTCAAATAAGCTTCGTCCCCAGTTTAGTGTCTTATGAATATCACCCGTCAGTTCCTCAAAAAATGACGCTACCGTCGTATAGGCAGTTGAATCAAATGAACCCTGATCAACTAATTTTTCCTCAAGTGCAACAGGATCAACAGATTGAAACTTCACATTATTTTTCAAATCTGCCGCTAACTGTTTCGCAACAAAGTGGCGGACATATAAATAAAATACTTCATATTGTTCCTCCAAAATCCCTACGGCGAAATCCTCTATTTCACTACGAATTAATTGCTTTTGTTCATCAAGCTGCTTCTGTTCTTCCAGCTTTAAAAAGTTAACCTTTGCCTCCTGGCAGCGCTCTACCCACAATTCTTCCTTTCCCGCGAATGTTTCCTCTATCCACTCCATCGCGTTGAAAGGCTGAAACATTCTCATTTCATCCCGAAATAGTTTGTTCAGCAGTTTGCGGTCAATGCCTTGGAGTTCAAATCCTTTTTCACTTAAAAATTGCTTTTTTTCATTTTTGGGAACATCATTTGTCGATTTATTCAGCCAAACATTCACCCAAATTTGCTCCACATAATGTCCGCGGTCGGCAAGGTACTGTTCAAAGGATGCCGGAATTTCTCGCATTTCCAGATAACGGTCAATATCTTCAAACACTTTCATTTTCGTATGTTCAACCGCTTGAGGATAAATGGTTTGTAACTTGCTCACACGAATCCCTCCTTTGTAATTTTGTTTTCTTTTTTCAAAAAAGTTATGTATAATGTGAGTATAGAAAATCATATAGTAAAAAAGACCGAGCCTGGCGATAAACAACTCGGTCATGCAATAGCTGGTTCCCTTACAGGGGATCGGCGTAAAGGGCAATAATCCACCGTCATGCTTGCCGGCTCAAGGGTGGATTATTTTTTTTTGTGGAAAGACAGAACCGTGACAATGAGACTAGCAAATGAAATAGCTAACATCAATGCTTGAAATACTGTCAAACAGCATCACCCCCTTCCATTAGGAGATGTGCCGCCCACCCTTGAGAAACTATTCTATTGCATTTTCATTATAGCATCAAATAAAACACAGAACAAGCGTTCCTTATATGTTATGTTGGGTACAATATTCATCCACCAAGTCTTCGATTTGATCTAATTCCGGAAACTTCCCTGAAAACTGAAATTGGATTTCCTCGATAAATTGTTCTTTGTTGTATACATGAACCGCCCCATTTTGCATCATGACACTATATTCCGGTACAAATCGGTACCCGTTTCGTTCAATTGCCCCCATTTTAAGACCCCTTTTCTATGTTTTTTATAGTATAAGCAGATTTTGAGGTGCTAATCCAATGATGGAAAGGTGCATTTTACGAAATCTTAGGGTTTTATTTGCGAAACAAACAGTTTTATTTGCGAAACTAGGGATTTATTTGCGAAACTGCCCCGTTTATTTGCGAAACCAAAAAAATCCAAAAAAGACGGCACCACCTTGGCACCGTCCCCCCAAAAAATCATGCTGTTGTATATACCTCTTCTTTATTCAACTCATGGCGAATTGTTGCCTGTGCGGCAGCCAGACGAGCGAGCGGAACGCGGTATGGTGAGCAGCTGACATAATCTAATCCCGTTCTGTAACAGAAATCAATCGAGCTTTTTTCACCGCCATGTTCGCCGCAAATACCTGTTTTCAGTGTAGGCTTCGACGCTCGGCCAAGCTTAACGCCTGTTTCTACTAACTTCCCAACGCCATCTTGATCAAGCACGGCAAACGGATTTTCCGGTAATACTTTATTTTCAATATAAGCTTGCAGGAATTTCCCTTCCGCATCATCACGGCTATAGCCAAACGTGGTTTGTGTTAAATCATTCGTTCCAAATGAGAAGAAGTCAGCTTCCTCAGCAATTTGATCTGCCGTTAAGGCTGCTCTTGGTATTTCAATCATCGTTCCAATCGTGTACTCGAATTGCTTACCCGTTTCTTCCTGTACCAGAATGGCTGCATCAATAACTAGCTGGCGCATTTGCTTTAACTCATTCACATGACCGACCAATGGAATCATGATTTCGGGCTGAACTTCCATGCCTTTTTCCGCCAGTTTAGCAGCCGCATAGAAAATCGCTTTCGCTTGCATTTCATAAATTTCCGGATAAATCATTCCAAGGCGGCATCCGCGATGGCCAAGCATTGGGTTGAACTCATCCAATTGGCGTACCTTTTTAAGTAATTGCTCTTTTATCTTCAATTCCGGTGACCCTGGATCCGTAATTTGCAGCTTTGTCACTGCAACCAATAGTTCTTCTTTATCTGGTAAAAATTCATGCAAAGGTGGGTCCAGTAAACGAATGGTAACAGGGAAGCCTTGCATCGCTTCGAAAATCCCTTCAAAATCCCCTTGCTGCATTGGTAAAAGATCGTTCAATGCTTCCATTCTCTCCGCATAATTTTCCGCAAGAATCATCTTTTGCACAGTTGGGATCCGTTTTAAATCCATAAACATATGCTCGGTCCGGCACAAGCCAATTCCACCTGCACCGAATTCAAAGGCTTTCAGTGCATCTTCCGGGTTATCGGCATTGGCACGAACATCCATTTTCCGCTCTTGATCTGCCCATGCAAGCAGCAGCTGGAATTCATCAGATAGTTCCGGATCAATCATCGGAATTTCGCCAAGCATAATTTCACCAGTAGAACCATCGATGGTAATAATATCTCCGTAGTTTACAAGAGTATCGCCAACGTTGAATTGTTTCGCTTTCAAATCTATTTTAAGGGCTTCACATCCGCAGATACAAGCCTTTCCCATTCCTCGTGCAACAACCGCTGCGTGGCTAGTCATACCGCCGCGGCTTGTCAAAATCGCTTGGGAAGCGACAATCCCATGGATATCGTCCGGTGTTGTTTCAGGTCGAACTAAAATCACCTTTTTACCGTCATTACTTAGAGCCTCTGCCTCATCCGCATCAAACACTACCTGCCCTGTGGCTGCTCCAGGGGAAGCCGGTAAACCTTTTGCTAATACTCTCTTTTCAAATTTGTCATCAATGCGGCGGTGCAGCAATTGATTTAATTGGTCTGGGTCAACACGTAGTAAGGCGGTCTTTTTATCAATGATTCCTTCTTCCACCATCTCAACGGCGATCCGGATCGCAGCAGCAGCCGTCCGTTTCCCATTACGCGTCTGCAGGATGAATAGCTGACCGCGTTCAACAGTGAATTCAATGTCTTGCATTTCTTGATAATGCTGTTCAAGGTGTTTACAAGTATCCGAAAATTGTTTGTATACTCCTGGCATTTCATCCTTTAATGTTGCAATCGGCTGCGGCGTCCGAATCCCCGCTACTACGTCTTCTCCTTGGGCATTGATTAAATATTCCCCATAAAGGACATGCTCACCTGTCGATGGATTCCTTGTGAAGGCAACGCCCGTGCCGGAATCATTCCCCATATTTCCGAATACCATGCTTTGAATGTTAACGGCTGTACCTAAGTGATCCGGAATTTTATTTAAGCGGCGGTACACAATCGCACGCTGATTGTTCCAAGAATTAAACACTGCGTTAATGGCAAGGAAAAGCTGTTCCTTCGGATCTTGCGGGAACTCTTTTCTTGTATGCTTTTTCACAATTCCTTTATACCCAACAATAACCTCCTGCCAATCTTCTGCCGTCATTTCAGGGTCAGAGGAATATCCTTTGTGTTCACGGGTTTCTTCTAAAAATTGTTCAAAATAGTAGGTATCGATTTCAAGTACTACATTACTAAACATTTGAATGAAGCGGCGGTAGGAATCGTAAGAAAAACGAGCATTGTTCGTTAGTTTTGCCATCCCGACAACCGTTTCATCATTCATCCCAAGATTTAAAATCGTGTCCATCATCCCAGGCATGGAAAAAACAGAACCGGAGCGAACGGAAACAAGCAATGGATCTTGCGGGTCGCCCAGTTTTTTGCCCATTTTTTCTTCTAAGCGTGAAAGTGCTTCTAATGTTTGTTTTTCTACCAACGTTGGAATGGTTTTACTAGCTTCATAGTAAGCATTACAGGCCTGTGTTGTGATGGTAAAACCATATGGAACAGATAAGCCAATTCTAGTCATTTCTGCTAGATTAGCCCCTTTTCCCCCAAGCAAATCTCTCATATTGCCATTTCCTTCATTAAATAAGTACACAAATTTGTCCATGATTAAAAGCTCCTCTCTTTTTTCAATACGTCTAATATTAAGCCTGCTGTTTCTTCCACTGCCTTATTTGATACATCAATGATCGGACAACCAACGCGCTTCATGATTTTTTCAGCGTGATCTAATTCTTCTAAAATCCTCTCAAAGCTTGCATAATTTGCCTGTGAGGCTAATCCTAATGCCTTCAATCGCTCTTTACGGATTTCATTTAACTTATCTGGCGAAATAATTAACCCAATGCAATTTTTGCGAGGGATTTGGAACAATTCATCAGGCGGCTGTACCTCAGGAACCAACGGAACATTCGCGACCTTAAAGCGCTGGTGTGCCAAGTACATCGACAATGGTGTCTTCGAGGTTCGGGATACACCAACTAACACGATGTCCGCCTTAAGGATTCCTCTTGGGTCTCGGCCGTCGTCATATTTGACGGCAAATTCGATGGCTTCAATCTTCCGGAAGTATTCTTCATCTAACTTTCTCATCAATCCCGGCTGGTGGTGTGGCTCCTTATTAAATTTTGTGGTAAATGCATTCATTAACGGACTTAGTAAATCTACTGCCATAATGCCTTCCTCTCGAGCACGCTGGTCTAAATACTCTTTCAATGATGGAATAACAATCGTATAAGCGATAATTGAATGGTCTTTTTTGGCTAATATGATCACATCTTCAATATCTTCAAAGTCATCCACATATGAATTACGGCGAATGTCAACATGGCCACCATTAAACTGTGTTGCCACTGCTTTTACAACAAACTCAGCCGTTTCCCCTACTGAGTCAGATACTACATAGACAACTTCTTTTTTTACCAAAATTCCCGCCACTCCTTTAATCTGATTTTTCATCCATAATTTCCAAATATGCCCGTGTGATGGTTGTTTTCGTAATTCGACCCACAAGCAAATATGTATTCCTTTGCCCGTCCATCTCCTTCACAACTGGCAAGGAATCAATGTGATTTTGGATCATTTTTTTCGCCGCTTCGAGCAATGTTTCTTCAGGATTTATGGTAATAATATTAGGCATTCTTGTCATGATGACACTAACAGGCAATTCATTCAGATCACGATTCCCTAGTGATGTTCTGAGCAAATCCTTTCTGGAAATAACCCCTGCTAAATGCCCATCTGTATCGACAGCGTAAAGTGTTCCGACATCCTCTAAAAATAATTGAACGATGGCATCATATACAGATGTTGATTTTCCAACAACGATCGGAAGTGCTTTATAATCATTTACTTTTTGATACAGAAATCTTTCAGCTTGTCGCTTGACTTTAATTTTTTCATTAAAAAAGTAACCTACCCGGGGTCTTGCATCTAAACTGCCAGACATTGTTAAGATGGCGAGATCCGGTCTTAAAGCTGCCCGAGATAACGACAGCTTATCAGCAATTTCTTTTCCCGTTATTGGTCCATTTTGTTTAACAATCTGCAGAATCTCATCTTGGCGTTTTGTGAGTTTAATTATTAACACCTCCTTATTTGAAAATAAATATGGTATATTCTATGTATTAATATTAAATGTGCTATACTTATTTGTATATAGTATATTACATTTAAACAAAAAGCGAAACAATAAATTTTTATTTTTTTGACAAAATAGGAAACTAATGAAG
>NZ_JBIWDU010000008.1:0-262384 GCF_044762155.1 Neobacillus sp. NPDC097160
CAAAAACGACTAAACCATCGTGCTCCAGTTGAATACCGGATCACGATGGCTGCATAGTCTTTTTTAGAGCTGTCTACTTGACGGGTGTAAGTCCAGAATCGCCGTCTTTTCTTTAGTAATCCGAGGTTACGTGCAGCCCTTTTATAATAGAAACACTTGAACTTGCTCCAATCCTCGTCGCCCCAGCTTCAATCAGATTTTGAACATCTGCAGTACCGCGAACTCCGCCAGAGGCTTTAACCCCAATTTCCGGCCCAACAGTTTGCCTCATGAGAGCGATATCCTCCACAGTTGCTCCACCTGTTGAAAATCCAGTAGAGGTTTTCACATAATCTGCACCAGCCTTTACAGAAAGCTCACAGGCACGGATTTTCTCATCCTTCGTTAACAGACTCGTCTCAATAATTACTTTCGTTAATGCTCTGCCCTTTGCCGCTTCGACAACTGCACGGATATCGTCCTCCACTAACCTGTCATTCTTATCCTTTAATGCACCGATATTAATAACCATATCCACTTCATCTGCACCATTGTCAATTGCATTCTTTGTTTCAAATACCTTTGTTTCTGAAGTTGTCGCCCCTAAGGGAAAACCGATAACCGTACAAACCTTCACACTGCTCCCTTGCAAAAGCTCCTTGGAAGTACTAACCCAAGCTGGATTCACACATACGGAAAAGAACTTATTCTCCTTAGCTTCTTGGCACAAGGATTCAATTTGCTCCCTAGTTGCTTCCGGCTTTAGTAAGGTGTGATCAATCATTGCAGCAACATTAGTAGTAGCCATAATATGCTCCCTCACTTTCTTTTTTAAATTACATAAAAAGATTTGCTGCTAACAGTAGTATGCCCAAAATAAAAAGGACCAGTGAAAGGTCCTTTTTCCTTAAATAGCAGCTTCTTCATGATTAAAAACTTCTTCTTTAACAATCGCAGTATCTTCAACAATCCTTACAAATTGGCCTTTATTGTACGGGTAACCAGCTTTTGTAATTTTCACTTTTACAATCTTGCCGACCATATCTTCTGTTGCCGGGAATACTACTTTTAAGTAATTATCTGTATAGCCAACATATTTTCCAGAATTGGTTTCTTCCTTGTATTCCTCTTCAGGAATCACTTCTAATACGTCACCTTCAAACAATGATGCGTATTCTTTTGCCAGCTGATCAGAAAGGGAAATTAAACGGTGAACACGTTCATTTTTCACTTCTTCATCAACCTGATCTTCCATCCGTGCAGCTGGTGTACCTGTACGCTTAGAATACGGGAAGACATGGAGCTCAGAGAATTTATGATTTTTAATGAAATTGTACGTATCCATAAATTCTTCTTCTGATTCTCCAGGGAATCCAACGATGACATCGGAGGTTACTGCTAATCCTGGTAAAACTTCCTTCAGACGTTCTAATCTCTCACCAAAGAATTCCATCGTATATTTGCGGCGCATTCTCTTTAGAACGGAATTTGAACCTGATTGTATTGGTATATGCAAATGACGAACAACGATATTAGATTGTTTGATGACCTCAATCACTTCATCCGTAATCTGACTCGCCTCAATCGATGAAATACGAAGACGTTCAAGCCCTTTTACTTCTGCTTCCAATTCACGGAGCAGCGCGGCAAGATTATAATCTTTCATGTCTTCTCCATAACCGCCTGTATGAATACCAGTTAACACAATTTCCTTGTATCCCGCATCAACAAGTTGCTGTGCTTGACGAATCACTTCTTTTGGATCACGTGATCTCATTAGGCCGCGTGCCCATGGAATGATACAAAAAGTACAGAAATTGTTACAGCCCTCTTGGATTTTTAAAGAAGCACGTGTTCTGTCGGTAAAGGAAGGAACGTCAAGCTCTTCGTAAACACGGTTCTTCATGATGTTGCCAACACCATTTATCGGCTGGCGTTCCGTTTTATATTGTTCAATAAATCCGAGCATTTTTATACGATCTTGCGTTCCCACGACAATGTCAACACCAGGAATGGCCATAATTTCAGCCGGCGATGTTTGCGCATAACATCCCGTTACACAAATAACCGCATCAGGATTTTTTCTAACCGCTCTGCGAATAACCTGTCTGCTTTTTTTATCTCCTGTATTCGTTACCGTACATGTATTGATAATATATACATCGGAAATTGATTCAAAATCAACCCGTTCGTATCCTTCTTCTTTAAACAACTGCCAGATGGCCTCTGTTTCATAATGATTCACCTTACATCCAAGTGTATGAAACGCGACTCTTGCCATTTGTAAACTCACCTCAATAATTCAAAATGATAGGAAATGGCCGCAAGAGAATATAAAGGGGCCGTTTCCGTTCTTAAAATTCTCGGGCCTAACCCGCATAGGCCGAACCCATGATCCTTTAAAAGCTGTACTTCTTCTTGCGCTAACCCGCCTTCTGGGCCAAAAACCAAAAGAAGGGTTTCACCTTTTTTTATTTTTTTGAGGGTAGCTGAAAAAACAGAAGTTTCACCGTCTCTGCTTTCCTCCTCATAGGCAGCTAATTTATAATGAAAGTCCTTACTTTTGGCCAGCATTGCTTTAAAACTCATCGGACTAACGATTTCAGGCACAAAAGCACGATGGGATTGTTCAGCAGCTTCTTTGGCAATCTTTTGCCATCTCTCTATTTTTTTGGCTGCTTTTTTCTCATCCCATTTTACGACTGAACGTGCAGCCGAAAATGGCAGAAACTGATGTGCACCCAGTTCCGTTCCCTTTTGAATAATCCATTCCAGCTTGTCCCCTTTAGGCAAGCCGCTTGCAATTGTAATTGAAATAGGAAGCTCTGAAACCTCATCTTTCCATTGTACAACGTCTGCAACGACACTTGAATCGGTAATTTCTGCAAGCCTGCAAACAGCTTGGTTTCCTTCCGGATCGACACAAATGATTTGATCGCCTATTTGCATGCGCATAACCTTTACGATATGGTGGCGGTCTTCATCATCAATAAAAAAATGATTTTCATTTGCTCGTTGTTTAACAAAGTAGCGTTGCACACGTTTGCACCCTCTCTAAAACATTTTACTCTTTATTTTACAAAAGTTATGGCAATATTGAAAGATAGAAAAATAAAAAGGGGTCCCGCTTAAACCCCTTTTGTCCACCATTATATCCTTTTGGCAATAATCGCAACCCAATCTTCCATCAGCATTGTTTCGGAAATTTCAAAGCCTGCTGCCACAATAGCCTCTTTAACCTGTTCTTTCTTTTGCTGAATAATCCCGGATGCAATGAATGTTCCACCAAGCTTAACACTTCGTGCAACATCCTCCGTAAATCTTAAGATTACTTCCGCTAAAATATTGGCAACAATCACATCGGCTGAATTTTCCTCTACACCATCCAAAAGATTGTTTTGAGAAATGGATACCGTATTACTTACCTTATTTAACTTGATATTCAACTTTGCTGATGTTACAGCCACTTCATCAAGATCATAGGCCCTAACATCCTCGGCACCAAGCATGGCTGCAGCAATACTTAACACTCCAGATCCAGTCCCAACGTCAATTACCCTGTCCCCCGGACGGACTGTTCTTTCAAGTGCTTGAATACACATTACCGTTGTAGGGTGTGTTCCCGTACCAAAAGCCATACCGGGATCTAATTCAATGATTAATTCATCACTGCTGACCGGTTCGTAAATCTCCCAAGTAGGGACAATCGTGAACTTTTCAGAAATTTTGACTGGGTTATAATATTTCTTCCAAGCGGTTGCCCATTCTTCTTCGTGCACTTCACTAATTGTTACATCGTTTTTACCTAAATCAATATCATATATGATTAAATTATTTATCGAATCCTTGATGGCCTCAACGGTTTCTCCCAAAAAACTGTTAACCGGTAAATAGGCTTTGACAATGACGCCTTCATCAGGATAATCGTCTGGATTGAGTTGGTAGATTTCTCCGAATTGATCTTCCCTTTCCTTTGTCAATTCAAATGGATCTTCAATGACTACACCGCTCGCCCCGGCTTCATGCAATATATGTGAAATAGGTTCGATCGCCTCGTTTGTTGTGTGGATACTAATTTCTGACCACTTCATTCTACCAACTCCAATCCTTACTCGCTTTTAAAAGCACGTTTTACCTTTGAGAAGAAACTTTCCTCATGTTCCCCAATGGGAGATGAGCCGCTAAGCTCGGCAAATTCTTTAAGAAGCTGCTTTTGTTTGTCTGAAAGCTTTGTTGGTGTAATAATCCGGACAATAATGTATTGATCCCCTACACCATATCCGCGGACATTCGGGATACCTTTCCCTTTTAAACGGAATTTTTTCCCCGTTTGTGTACCAGCCGGGATTTTTAGCTTAACTTTTCCGTTTAATGCAGGTACCTCGATCTCATCACCTAATGATGCTTGGACAAAGGTGATTGGCATTTCACAATAAATATCATCGCCATCTCGTTCAAAAAACTCATGCTGACGCACCTGGAAAACAACATAAAGATCCCCAGCCGGGCCGCCGTTAAATCCTGCTTCCCCTTGACCAGCCATGCGAAGCTGTTGGCCATCATCAATACCTGCAGGAATTTTAACATGAATTTTCTTGCGCTTTTGCACTTTCCCTTTACCACCGCATGTTGAACACTTTTGTTTAATTTCTTTCCCCGTACCATTACAATGATGGCATGTACGGCGATTAACAATTCTTCCAAATGGAGTATTTTGTTCGACATTTAGCTGCCCTGTTCCATGGCAGTGCTGACACGTCTCTGGTTTTGTTCCTGGCTTCGCACCAGAACCACTGCATGTATTGCACGTTTCTTCACGTGGTATTTCAATATCTGTTTCTTTTCCGAACGCTGCTTCTTCAAATGAAACAGTCATTGTATACTGAAGGTCGGCGCCTTGTCTTGGCGCATTTGGATCACGCCTTCTTGAACCGCCACCGCCGCCGAAGAACGTATTAAAGATATCTTCGAAGCCGCCAAATCCGCCCCCAAAATCAGCTCCTCCGCCAAATCCTTGGTTCGGATCGGTATGGCCGAATTGGTCATAATGAGCCTTTTTTTGATCATCGCTTAACACTTCATAAGCTTCAGCAATTTCCTTAAATTTATCAGCCGCATCTGGCTCTTTATTAATATCTGGATGATATTGTTTGGAAAGTTTACGATATGCTTTTTTTATTTCATCCTTTGAAGCGCTCTTACTCACACCTAGCACTTCATAGTAATCCCGTTTACTCATGATTACCACTCCCGAATCTGTCACATAAAGATTATTTTAACACCAGTAATAGTTCTATTGCAATAAAAAAGCCAAAGCAGTTAAACTGACTTTGGCTTTATCGTTATTTTTCACAGCCTATTATTTATCGTCTTTAACTTCTTCAAATTCCGCATCAACGACATTGTCATCTTTAGCAGTTGTATTGCCTCCATCTTGACCGCCTTGCGCAGCTTGCTGTGCTTGGGCTGCTTGTTCATAAAGCTTAACAGTCAAAGCTTGAACGATTTCCTGTAATGCATCCTTCGCAGTACGGATTTCGTTTAGGTCATTTTTCTCAATAGCTGCTTTTAAAGCATCCTTCGCTTCATTAGCTTTTGCGATCTCAGCTGCATCTACCTTACCTTCAAGGTCTTTTACCGTTTTTTCTGTTGTAAAGACAAGTTGGTCCGCTTCATTGCGAAGCTCCACTTCTTCCTTGCGCTGCTTGTCAGTTTCAGCGTTTTCTTCCGCTTCTCTAACCATTTTTTGAATTTCTTCATCGGAAAGACCTGTTGAAGACTTAATCGTAATTTGTTGTTCTTTATTCGTACCAAGATCTTTTGCACGAACATTTACAATTCCATTTTTATCAATATCAAAAGTAACCTCAATTTGTGGAATTCCACGTGGTGCAGGCGGGATATCTGATAACTGGAAGCGGCCAAGCGTTTTGTTATTTGCTGCCATTGGACGCTCACCTTGAAGCACATGGATATCAACAGCAGTTTGGCTGTCTGCAGCAGTTGAGAACACCTGTGATTTAGATGTTGGAATCGTTGTATTACGGTCAATCAACTTTGTAAATACGCCGCCCATTGTCTCAATTCCAAGTGAAAGAGGTGTAACGTCAAGCAATACAACATCCTTAACATCACCAGTGATAACGCCGCCTTGAATTGCAGCACCCATTGCAACAACCTCATCCGGATTAACGCCGCGGTGCGGCTCTTGACCTGTTGCTTTTTTAATTGCTTCTTGAACGGCAGGAATACGTGTTGAGCCGCCCACAAGAATAACTTTATCAATTTGTGATGGTGATAACCCTGCATCACTTAGTGCTTGACGAGTTGGACCCATTGTCCGTTCTACAAGGTTTGCTGATAGTTCATCAAACTTTGCTCTAGACATCGTAACTTCAAGATGAAGTGGACCCGCAGCTCCTGCAGTGATGAATGGTAATGAAATTTGTGTTGAAGTTACACCCGATAAATCTTTTTTCGCCTTTTCAGCAGCATCCTTTAAGCGCTGTAAAGCCATTTTATCTTGAGAAAGGTCAATGCCATTTTCTTTTTTAAATTGGTCAACCAAATAATCAATAATCACTTGGTCAAAATCATCGCCGCCTAGGCGATTATCACCAGCAGTAGATTTTACTTCAAATACGCCATCACCTAGTTCAAGAATGGAAACGTCAAATGTACCGCCGCCAAGATCGTAAACAAGTATCGTTTGATCTTGATCTGTTTTATCTAACCCGTATGCTAGAGCAGCAGCAGTCGGCTCATTAATGATACGTTCCACTTCAAGACCGGCAATTCTTCCGGCATCCTTTGTTGCTTGACGTTCAGCGTCATTAAAGTAAGCTGGCACTGTAATAACTGCCTTTGTTACAGGCTCGCCAAGATAATCCTCAGCATAAGATTTTAAATATTGAAGGATGATGGCAGAAAGTTCTTGAGGAGTATAATCTTTGCCTTCAATATTCTCTTTATGACTTGTACCCATATGGCGTTTAATCGACATAATCGTATTTGGATTTGTAATTGCTTGGCGCTTTGCCACTTCCCCAACTTGACGTTCCCCATTTTTAAATGCAATAACGGATGGAGTTGTGCGATTTCCTTCTGGGTTTGGAACTACTTTCGGTTCTCCGCCTTCAAGTACGGATACACAAGAGTTTGTAGTACCAAGGTCAATACCAATTATTTTACTCATTGCCTTTTCCTCCTAAAAAATATGTAGACTTATTGATTTACTTTTACCATTGCTGGGCGAATCACGCGGTCCTTTAATAGATAACCCTTTTGAAATTCATCCGTAACAACATTGGAACCGTAATTCTCATCCTCACCCTGCATCACAGCATGATGCTGATGTGGATCAAACTCTTTCCCTACAGATTCAATTTGTTCAACACCTTCTTTTTTCAAGGCATCTATTAGACTGCGGTACACCATATCCATACCTTGCAGTACTGATGTGGCTTGTTCATTGTCTACTTCAATCTGCAATGCTCTTTCAAAATTATCTAAAGCAGGAAGTAGATCGGTAATTAATTTTTGCGCTCTATATTTTTCGCTAGCCTCTAGATCTAATCTAGTGCGTCGGCGGAAATTATCAAAATCTGCTTGAAGTCGTAGATAACGATTATCTGCTTCCACTAATTTATCCTTCAACTGCAGATTTTCCTGCTGCTGTTCATCAATGGAATCAGCATTTGCTTGTTCTGTTGTATCTCCCTCGGCAAAAACAGGCTCAGCCGTTTGTTCATTGGTAAGTTCAACATTTTCAGTACTTTTCATTTCTATTTCTTCTTCACTAATTGTATTGTTTTTTTCTTTCGTCAACTTACTCACCTCCCTTAAAGGATTTGTTTATTTTAAAAGATTCATGTCGTGTTCATGGAAAAAGGAGTGAAACATTAAAGGCATTTCACCCTTACTCAATATTACCAGTGCTAATTATTTTGATACAGTTTCGTTAAGACCTTGGTCAAATCCCCGCTTAAAAATTGGAGTAAGCTAATCACACGTGAGTATTCCATTCTCGTCGGACCAAGGATGGCGATCGTACCAAGTTTTTCAGCACCTACCGAATAGGAAGCTGTAATTAAACTACAATTGTCCATTGCAGTAATATTATTTTCCGTGCCAATTTTAACATGAATCCCTGCTGAATCTTTCCGGATTAAATTATAAATCGAATCTTCTTGGTCAATCATCATCAAGAGTGTACGGATTTTTGATATATCATGAAATTCTGGCTGACTTAACATATTTGTTTTGCCGCCAAAAAAGAGCTTTTCATGGATTGGCATTTTTAAAGAATCTGCAATCGTATGCATCATTAAATCGTAATTATGGATATGCTGTCTTAACAGCATTGCCACTTCCTTATAAATCTTATCGTTTAGATGATCTAAAGGAACACCTGCTAACCGATCGTTCAAAATATTAACCGTTTTTTCTAAGTCACTCGCATCCATAGAAGCCGGTAATGAAAAGGTACGGTTTTCGACATGGCCGGTATCAGTCACAAAAATGGCTACCGCTGTCTCTTTGTTTAACGGAATGATTTGGATTTTTTTCAGCTTATTAATACTAACGGCTGGCCCAAGCACAATCGATGTATAATTAGTCAGCTCCGATAAAATCTTTGCAGATCTTTGAATAATCTTTTCAAACTCATAAATCTTCTCAG
This sequence comes from Neobacillus sp. NPDC097160, assembly GCF_044762155.1. Lineage (NCBI taxonomy): Bacteria > Bacillati > Bacillota > Bacilli > Caryophanales > Bacillaceae > Neobacillus > Neobacillus sp. NPDC097160. The sequence continues at coordinate 8,660 of NZ_JBIWDU010000008.1, forward strand.
CAAATATTGAACGAATAATGGCAATATCTTGCTGGTTTAAATCCTGAGGTGAAAGTAAATGATCCACATAATACCGATAACCTTTTTCGGACGGCACACGCCCTGAGGAGGTATGTGTCTTCTCAATAAACCCCAACTCTTCAAGGTCGGCCATTTCATTACGAATAGTGGCTGAGCTTAAGGAAATTTCCTCTTTTTTCGACAAACTTCTTGAGCCGACTGGTTGGGCAGATCGAATAAAGTCATCAACAATAACTTGAAGAATTACCAATTGACGATCTGTTAACAACATTCATCACCTCTGTTAGCACTCATCATCACCGAGTGCTAATTATACTAATAAATTATCAAAAAAAGGGGGATGCTGTCAATCATTACGTACTAAGAAATGCGAAAGCGCCTTGCCCAGGGGCGACAGGCATAAGACAAGCCGGCGAGAAGGTTGTTCTTTAACCTTCTTGACGGAATGGCTTATGACCCCGAGCCCCTAGGCGCTGCAGCTAGACAACTCCTAAAAAGGATTGAAAAACTTCATTTCCTAAAAAGCGGCCATTTTTAGTTAAATATATATGATCTTTCCCCACTTCTATCCATTGTTTAGTCATTAATTCCCTTAGCTCTTTTTCAAATAGCTTTAGCGGATCAATATTAAATTTCTCATTGAAATGAGAGATTGAAACCCCCTCTGTTTTCCGTAATCCAAGGAACATTTCTTCCTCCATTTGTTCCGCTTTCGTTACGTGATGGTCTTCAAATACTGGCAGGTAGCCGCTGGCTATCTGATCGATATATTTTTTCAATGGGCCTGAATTTGATCTTCTGTTTCCATTCACATAGCTATGTGCGCCCGCTCCAAACCCATAATAATGTTCATTATTCCAATAAGTCAGGTTGTGCCGGCTCTCATAACCCGGCCTAGAAAAATTGCTTATTTCATATTGATTGAATCCGTGCTTTTCCATTTCTTCCATCAAAACTTCATACATACTCGCTTCAATATCTTCTCCAGGAGTAGGAAGCTTGCCTTTTTTCAATAAGTTATAAAAAACAGTTTTTGGTTCAATGATTAACGAATAAGCAGAATAATGAGTAATATCAAGTGAAAAAGCATCTGTTAATGTCTCCTTAAGATCCTGAATCGTTTGTGTTGGCAAACTAAAAATAAGATCAATACTGATATTTTCAAATCCTACTGTTTTGGTGTTTTCAATGGTTTGATATACATCTTTTGCCTTATGAACACGCCCGATTTTTTTTAGCAATTCCTCATTAAACGTTTGTACCCCGAGACTAATTCTGTTAACGCCCGCATCCTTTAATATTTGTAATTTCCCTTTTGTTAAATCACCGGGATTTGCTTCAAAGGTAAATTCCAGTTTATCAGCTTTAGGTAAATTTCGATTAATACTATCACAAAACCAATAAAGCTGTTGTTCATTTAATGAGGTCGGCGTGCCGCCACCGACAAAAATAGTATCCAGCCGGTCCGTTGGATACTCGGTAAGGGTCATCTTCATTTCATTGTCCAACGCTCGTAAATAATCATCAACCGGCTGCCCCTTTAGAAACACTTTATTAAAATCACAATAATGGCATATATGCTCACAAAAAGGGATATGCAGATAAGCTGCTTTAATCATCGTTTTCACTTCCTAAAAAAAGAGGCAGGAACCACCTATGATCAGGCAGCCCCAAACCTCCGCTAATTTTTATTTTAATATCCGAAATTTATATCAAGGTCTTTGAGAATTGTCCAGCTCCAGCACCCTAGCGGCTAGTGTCCTTCGCTCTCCGCCCTACGATAAGTCAACATCGAATCGCCTCCGGCTCTTCGTGTTTCCTTTATCTCAGTTGGAGCGCTCCAGGCCATTACGCCGCTGACCAGGGCGCTTACGCTTTTATTTCTTTGAATTACTATCATCCATTTTTAATACTGCCATAAACGCTTCTTGCGGTACTTCGACGGAACCGACTTGTTTCATCCGCTTTTTACCTTCTTTTTGCTTTTCTAACAATTTACGTTTACGGGAGATATCTCCGCCATAACATTTCGCTAATACGTTTTTCCGCATCGCTTTAATCGTGGAACGCGCGACAATCTTTTGCCCGATTGCCGCCTGGATAGGTACCTCAAACTGCTGTCTAGGAATAAGCTCCTTCAGCTTCTCCACAATGACTTTTCCGCGATCATAGGCAAAGTCCTTATGGACAATAAAACTTAAGGCATCGACTTTCTCAGTGTTTAATAATATATCCATTTTAACCAGGCTTGATGGTTTATAGCCAATCAGCTCATAATCGAAGGATGCGTAGCCCCTTGTGCTTGATTTTAACTGATCAAAGAAATCATACACAATTTCAGCCAATGGAATTTCATAAATAATGCTTACGCGGTTTTCACCTTGGTATTGCATATCAATGAATATTCCCCTCTTGAACTGACAAAGCTCCATAATTGCACCGACATAATCATTCGGTGCCATCATCGTCGCTTTTACGTATGGTTCTTCGACATGGTCAATCTTTTGTGGGTCAGGCAGGTTAGACGGGTTGTCCACTTTTATTTCTGTGCCGTCTGTCATATGAACATGATAGATTACACTTGGTGCTGTCGTGATCAAATCAATCTTGAATTCCCGCTCTATCCGTTCCTGAATAATTTCCATGTGGAGCAGGCCTAAGAATCCACAGCGAAAACCAAAGCCAAGTGCCTGGGAAGTTTCAGGTTCAAATTGTAATGCTGAATCGTTCAATTGAAGCTTTTCAAGGGCTTCACGAAGGTCATTGAATCTAGCTGTATCAATTGGATAAAGTCCGCAATAAACCATTGGATTAAGCTTTCGATACCCGGGAAGCGGCTCCGTACTCCCATTTTTTGCATTTGTAATCGTATCACCGACACGCGTATCACCCACGTTTTTTATCGATGCTGTCAAGAAGCCGACGTCGCCGACGGTTAATTCGTCAAGCATTGTTGCTTTAGGTGAAAATACGCCTACCTCGTTGACCTCAAATTCTTTTCCTGTTGCCATCATTTTGATTTTGTCGCCGACTTTAACAGATCCGTCAACAACGCGAATATAGGCAACAACGCCTCGATAGGCATCATACAAGGAGTCAAAAATAAGCGCTTTTAATGGTGCGTCCGGATCGCCTGTTGGTGCCGGCACTGTCTTTACGACTTGTTCAAGGATATCTTCAATACCAATTCCTGCTTTTGCAGATGCTAACACTGCTTCTGAGGCATCTAGGCCAATGACCTCTTCTATTTCATTACGAACCCTTTCAGGTTCAGCACTTGGCAGGTCAATTTTATTAATAACCGGTAAAATTTCAAGGTCATTATCTAGTGCAAGGTATACGTTTGCTAGTGTCTGTGCTTCAATTCCCTGCGCAGCGTCTACAACCAAAATGGCCCCTTCGCAGGCAGCAAGGCTTCTTGATACCTCATACGTAAAATCGACATGTCCCGGTGTATCGATTAAATGGAAAATATAGTCTTCTCCATCTTTTGCTTTATATTTTAACTGGACGGCATTTAACTTGATGGTAATTCCGCGTTCTCTTTCAAGATCCATTGAATCTAACAGCTGATCTTTCATTTCACGGGATGTTAATGCATTCGTTTTTTCTAAAATACGGTCAGCCAATGTTGATTTCCCATGATCGATATGGGCAATAATCGAAAAATTTCTTATTTTTGCTTGGCGTTTCAGTCTGTCTTCTCTATTCATGGTAGTTCACTCCTACTATTCTCGCACATGTACACTATTGTTGATTATATCAGCAGGAAAATCAAGATTCAATAAATTTTACTAAGCATTAAACAAGCGGTACCACTCTGGTACCGCTTTTCATTTTAGTCTGTGATCGCCTTAATCAATTTTTCAGAGGCCCCGGAAATTCCTTCAGACATTTTCTTCCCCATCGAGGAGAAGAAATTAAACGCACTTATTTCCTCGAGCATTTTTCTTTTCGCCTCAATATCATGACTGGAAATATCATTGCCAAGGAAGGATGCGCTTATATTATTGTTCGTTTCATGGATATGGACAGCATTTTGAAAATTTGGATCTTCATAGCCCTTCAATTTATGAATCCCGTTACCCGCCAGCTGCATGCCCGTTAAAACAGAAATTAACATAAGTACCGCAATAAATAGGCTTTTCACCATAAACATCTTCATAAAAGTGCTCCCTTACTGCTATTGTTTATCTGTTGACTGATCCACATCCTGATTCACTTTTTCTGCCTGCCAGTAATATTCGCTAAACACATCGGCAAGGGCGTCCGCCGAGCGGTTTAATTCCTCAAATGTGTTATCAACACCGCCAAATTCGATTAGAATGGCATTTTCCGAAAGGTTTTGGTTATAGATGCTATTTGAATTTGCGTAATTTTTCACCATAACTCCCCTGCTCAAGCCCTTATATTTTTTTTCTAAAAGTTCATGGAGTTCGGTAGCAAATTTAGCATTCTTTTCATGATTAGGATTTTTCCCACCAATAATAAAATCAAGCCTTGCATAGGATTTTCCGTTAATATCAACCGTTGTTTTATCTTTCCTTAAAGCATCCCTATGAATATCAATAAAGTATTGTAAATCTCGGTTTGAAGTCATTGCTTCTTGAACTAGCAGCCCGGATTCTTGGTATGACTTTGGATACTTTAACCCTTTTTTATTTAAGTTCCCCTGAACATCGGTTTTATCAATAAAAGTTCCGATTCCTCTATCTTCTAAGCTCGTTTTAAGTTGATCGCCAATCTTGGTGACGTTAATTTGAGAATGATAGGCCAAATCCGGATTCGTTACACCTTTCAAATATGGTAAATAGGATTCTCGATTATGGGTGAAATAAACATAGACAACCTTACGATCACCTGTTGTTTGTCCCGGAGTTGGGGATGGATTATCTCCAGACGGTTTATCTAATCCCTCTAAATTCTGCAGTGCTGCCTCACGCTCTGCCTTCATGATATCTATCGGCGGCGAAGACTCAATTGGCATATTCGTATAATTCGTACCCTCACCGGCTACAAGAATTTTGCCATCGAATTGAAAGAAACCGGGTAACTCTCTGCCAAGAAGACTCCGTGGATCATCTAAATTTATATTGCTTGATAGTTTAAAAACCAAGCTGGTTAACTTGGGAGCCGTCGCCCAATTATGCTCGGCCTTTAAAAAATGATGATTCTCCCAGCCCATTAATTGATACAGCAATTCTCCATTTACATTCATAGCAGCTTGGTTCACGGAGGATGACATAATTCGATATTGTGGCTTCAACGAGGTTAAGAGCCCGCTAATAGAAAAGACTAAGATCATAAATAATGATAGAGCCGCAGTAATTTTCAGTAAACTAGTCCCTTGAACGCTCAAAAAGGTACCCGATTTTCTAGTATTTTTCATGGTTCCACCTCGCATTAACGATTCTAGTAAATCTTATGACAATACTAGAATTGATAGAACCAATTATTTGGTGAAACAAAGAGGAGCCTTTGCGTAGAGCAGGCCCCTTTCATAAATTTATCTTGTATAGTATCCGGCATTCTCTTGGTCAACGGCACTGTGGAGCGAGGCATTTAACCCATTCGCAATCAGGTTTGCCATATCTTCAATAAAGACATCCACTTCCTTTGGCGTAACCATTAAATTATGACCAATCGGTGATAACACCTCATAAATTAACTTTCTTTTTTCATCATCAGGCAAGGTACCAATCATGCCAAGAAATGTCTTCCGGTGCTTTTCTTCAGGAAGATCCTCTTCCGTTAATTTTCTTTTTTCACCAAAGGTCATACCTGCCGGTGCGAGTGCTCTTGAAGGGCGATTTCCCTCCCTCAATTCCTTTCCAAAATGTTTAAGAATGAAATCAATCGTATCACTTGTAATTGAAACAGCGTCTACAACCGTTGGGACTCCAATCGCAATAACAGGGATGCCCAATGTTTCCTTACTAAGCTCCTTCCTTTTATTGCCTACACCTGAACCAGGGTGGATACCTGTATCGGAAATTTGAATAGTAGAATTGACCCTCTCAATTGATCTTGATGCCAATGCATCGATAGCGATGACAAAATCAGGTTTTGTTTTTTCGACAACTCCGAAAATAATATCGCTTGTCTCAATCCCTGTCAGACCCATTACCCCCGGTGACAAAGCACTAACGGGACGATAGCCATCTTCAACATTTTCAGGCTGAAGCTGGAAGAGATGGCGGGTAATCAAAAGATTTTCACAAACCATTGGACCTAATGCATCTGGGGTAACATTCCAATTTCCCAGCCCGACAACAAGACATGAATCTGTTTTCTTAATGCCTGAGCCTTCTAAAAAATAGGCAAATTCCCTAGCAAAAATCTCTTCAACCTTTTGCTGCACCTCGGTGTTTTGCTGTCTGATCCCTTGAACCTCCATCGTTAAATAGCGGCCAGCCTTTTTACCAAGCTGTTCTTCACCTTGTTTGGTTACTTCAACCAACGAAATTTTTATATCATCAACATCTTTTTCCTTAATAATGACACCTTCAATTTGCGAAAGGTTTTCCTCTTGTCCGACAGACCTCCCGGCAAGCACCATTTCTCTTGCTTCAATGGCCAAATCTGTTCGAACCGAGTACTGACTTAAGTCAATCGACTCATCCATTACATTCACTCCCATCATGAAGTCTCTTAGTAATTAGAAACTATTTCCTATTTTTGCCCTTTTCATTCCAAAACATGCAGGTTAATATTCTTATCCTTTTTATTTGTGTATTGCAAAATAGGCGCTCGTTTGATAAAATACTTCTTGTTCTGAATTATTATGGATGAATGTAAAGTCGAGTTCATATAGTCTCGATTCTTTGTAGGAGGTGAAAGTAATGCCTAACATTAAATCTGCTATTAAACGTGTTAAAACAACTGAAGCGAAAAATGCTCAAAATACAACTGCTAAATCTGCAATGCGTACAGCTGTTAAGAAAGTAGAAGCTGCTGTTACAGTTAATGACGCTGCTGCTGCAAAAGAAGCATTAGTTACTGCTGCTAGTAAATTAGACAAGGCTGCTGCAAAAGGTCTTATCCACAAAAATGCGGCTGCTCGTAAAAAATCACGTCTAATGAAGAAATCAAACGCTCTATAAGAAAAGCTAAAGCGCCTTGCCCAGGGGCGACAGGCATAAGACGAGCCGGCGAGAAGGTTGCTCTTTAACCTTCTTGACGGATTGGCTTATGACCCCGAGCCCCTAGGGGCTGCAGCTAGACAATAGAAGCGTTAAAAAAAACGATTCCGTTATAGGAATCGTTTTTTTATTTTTTCAACCGGAACAAAAACATCTCAATTAATAATGATTTATTCATTCCGCCGGTTTTCATTTGATAGTCTGCATCAGCAAGGAGACCCATTAGGTTGGATAATTCTTCATCGGTAAATTTATTGGCCTGCCCAAGGGCAAGTTTGACCCGAAACGGGTGTGTTTTTAAGTACCCTGCAATTTGCTGTTGTCCATATCCCCTTCTCGATAGCTCTTTTACCTGATAAATTAAGCGGAATTGTCCTGAAATCAATGCCAAAATTTTAATGGGTTCCTCGTTTTGCTTTAATAAATCATAATAAATTCGCAACGCCACATCGAGTTTGCGCTGGACCACTTTTTCAATCAGAGTAAAAATATTTTGTTCAAGCGACCTGGCTACCAGCATTTCAACTAAGTGAACATCAATACGCCTTTGCTCAGCAGCATATAATGCCAATTTATCCACTTCACTGGCAATCATGAACAAATTTGTGCCCACAAGTGCCAACAATTGGTCAATCGCATTTGCTTCGAATTCAATCCCACTGCTTTTTGCCCGTTCTCTTATCCAATTCTTTAATTCGTGTTCATTTAATTTTTTAGCCTCAACTAATTCTGCATTTCTTTTTAATTCTTTTGTTATCTTTTTCCGTTCGTCTAATTTTTCATACGGAGCTGAAATAACCATCACCGTATACGGTGCCGGCTCTTTCAAATAGGCTTCAAATTTTGCTAAATTGTGGTCAACCTTCTCTTTTGATCTTTCTGCAGTTAAAAAAGCAGGATTATGTAAAAAAACAACTTTTTTCTCCCCTAAAAAAGGAAAAGTTTCAGCATCTTCTAATGCCACATCAATCGGTGTTTCTTCTAAATCATACGCAGAAAAATTAAAATCCTTATCTTCTTCGTCTAAAATATGGTTAAGAAGTAATTGTTTCGTTTCATTTATTAAAAATGCCTCTGTTCCATATAATAAATAAATAGGAGCAATTTCCTTTTGTTTAATTTTCCGCCAAATATCTACAACCATTTTGTCCAGCGCTCCCCTTCATTTCCTCACATCTTATCGTAATGAAGCTTGGACAATTTGACAAGTATTTAATGAGAATTGGCACCTATCTCCACTAAGTGCCAATTCTCGATCTATAATGAACGCCTGCAAATGATTGCCCTAGGAGCTTTTATTGCCTGGCGGAGTTCCTTTTGTAATCATAGTGTAGCCTTAGCCGAATCATACTATTTTGACAACTCTTGTCAGTATAGAAAGCAATTCGAGGAAGGCTGGATTTTTTTAAATAAATGGCTTATACTATATGTTGAAATAGGAGGGGTGGACTGTGAACGAATTTGAAAAAAATCCGCAATATACACGTAACGATGCGATCGATTCCGGAGTTGGATTTGGAGTTTCCTTTGGCTTTTTCGCTTTAATGTTTATTATCGCAACAGTCGTTAAGCTTATCGGTTCATAATGAATGGCTACATATTTGTAAACTAAGAGCTGCGATAAGTGCAGTTCTTTTTTTACTTAAGAATACCTTATCTTATGGCAAATAGGTTGAAAAGGTTCCATTTCCATGAGAAAAACGATAGGTTATTGCCCCCTGTAAATCAGTTCGATAAATGATGGTCTTTGTGTCATTTAACCGATTAAGAACTTCTTGATGCGGATGACCAAAACGATTTTTTTCTCCCGCCGAAATTAATGCTACTTGAGGTTTTATTTGTTGAATAAAATCCTCAGCACTTGATGTTTTGCTGCCATGATGACCTGCCTTTAAAACGTCAACCTTCAAATTGGGGAATTCTTTTATTATTTTCGCCTCCCCATCCTGATCAAGATCCCCGCCAAAAAACCAATTAACTCCCCCTATATGGGCAATAAAAGCAATCGAACCGCTGTTTCGTTCACCGGAAAAATTCTCTTCAGGGGAGAGGACGAAAAATTCACTTTCATTCCTTTTCCAGTGATCCCCCGCAGACACATGTACGACGGGAATTCCTTGTTTCTTTGCCATTTGAATGATAGTTCGTTCTGTTTCCGATGGTTCTGTAACGGAAGGCAGTAGAATTTGTTTCACCTCAAGTTCAGTTAAAATCGATATAGCCCCGCCAATATGATCCATATCCCCATGTGTAAGAATGAGCTTATCAATCCGGGTGATCCCTTTTCCCTTTAAGTATGGAACAACCACATCCCGCCCCACCTCAAACGGTTTTGTGCGCTGACTCCACTTTTCTTCACCAAATCCAATCGTTCCTCCCGTATCGATGAGATAGTTACCTTTTCCGTGTGGAAGGTGGATCAATATACTATCCCCTTGGCCAACATCAATCATTGTTACATCACCGTAAGGATTCAACCAATTCCAACAAGATTGAAATGTAAGCAGCATGACAGCCAATCCAACCAGGTGAAGTCTTTTTTTCGAGTAAGCCCCAGCCTCCCAAATGAGAAATAGAGCAACAATGAGAAGCAGGTAGATGATCAGCATAATCATGTTTGGTTTTCCGGGAATAAAACGGCCAAAAGAAAAATTAGCTAGGAAATCGATCAGCTGATTGGAAAGATTAATGATTTTTAATAATAGGTCAATTAGTATTTGAGGGGTTTTACCGAACAGAAGCTGAATGAAAAACAATATATATAATCCTGGGAGATAGACAAACGAAAAAAGCGGAATATATAACAAATTAGCAAGAATACCGACCATTGATACTTCGAAGAAATGATACAGCAATAATGGCAAGGCTGCCAGCTGTGCTGCCGTGGATGTAACCAACATCCGGGTCCCATTTTCCTGATATTTTTTTAGGATATGCGGTGCAGATAGAATAATCGCAAAGCTGACTGAAAAAGAAAGCTGAAAGCCAATATCAAAAATGACCAATGGCGTGAATAATAAAAAAAGGATGAACCCCAAGCTAATGGCATCAATCGGTAAAAGCTTAATACGGCTTTTCCACTTAACCGTAAGTAAGACAAGGAAAATCATTAGTGCTGCCCGGATAACGGATGGTGAACCGCCTGTTAGAATGACATAAACTGGAAGCATGATCAGCAGAAAATTTGTCATAAACTGCCTCGTAAGCCCGCAGCGAATTCCGATATAAAAAACCATTCCAATTAACAAGGAAACATGCAGACCGGAAATGGCTAATAAATGGACGATCCCTGTCTTTTGATAATCTCCAAGTAATTCGGGATCAAGCATATTTCTGTCACCAAAAATTAAGGCAGCTGAAAGTGAGGCCATTTCAGGCGGGAAATTTTTTTCAAGGAAGCGAATACCAGTGAAACGAAGTTGTTTAATAGCCACTAGTGGGGAGGGGTTCAATGTGTAACAGTGTTGAAGCGGGTTTTCCTGAATTTCAACAATCCAATAAATTTCCTTCGTGGCCAGATACCTGCGATAATCAAAGCTATTTGGGTTTTTGGCAATAGATGGTTTTTTCATGGTGCCTGACACCTTGCATAAACAAGAATAAAAACTTTTATTATGCAGTGCCGTTTTTTCCTCTAATGATTTAAGCTTGTACCGGATGAGGAGTTTTTCTTTGAATTGTTTATCGACTGCTTGCACCTGTAATAAGTCACCGTCAATTTTGGGATCTTGGCTATATTCGAGAATAAAGTTTGCGTGTGCCTCGGGGATGGCTGATTTATTGTTTGTTTCAGATCGTTCACCTGCAAGAAAAAAGACAGCAAATATAACTAAAACAACAAAAAGCTCGGGCTTCCGGAAGCGTTTATATTTAGTTAAAACAGTTAGATAAATAGAAGTTACTAATAGAAAAGGAAGAAGCGATACAAAGGAACATAGTGCGCCCAATAATGCGGCAACAGCAAAATAAAGATATTTTCCATTCATTATTTATTCTCCATTGTGTAGTATTAGTTTATTAGGGGCTATTCGAATTTGAGGCGAACGCCGGATTAAACACCGGCGTTCTTTGGAGGAATATTTATTGGTTAATTTTGCGAAAATCAATAACTGATTCCGTCAATTCAACCTTTTCAACTTTTACATTTGCCTGCTCAAAAAGTTCGATTGCATATGGATGATTTTTATAATCCTCCGCGTAATAGACTGTTTTTATGCCTGCCTGAATAATCGCTTTACAGCATTGAAGACAAGGAAAATGAGTGACATAGATTTCAGACTCGGATGTTGGTACGCCAAATTTTGCACATTGCAGCAGTGCATTCATTTCGGCGTGGATCGTCCTTACACAATGATGATCAATCACATAACATCCCTTATCAATACAATGGTCGCCACCGGCAATCGAGCCGTTGTAACCTCCGGCAATGATACGCTTATCTCTAACAATGGTCGCCCCCACTGTCAAACGTGTACAGGTGCTTCTTAGTGCGAGCAAATGGCTTTGTGCCATAAAATATTGATCCCAGGAAATACGTTCCATTTAATCCCACTCCCTTTTAACATACTTTTTCTTTTAAGTTTACTGGTGTTTGTCCTTTTCGGTCAATGAAAGATTCAGTTCACGACTATCAAATCTTTTAATTTTTCAAACGTCTTGTCTCCAATACCCCTTATGCTTTTTAAATCCTCAATCACTTTAAAAGGTCCGCTTGTATTCCGATATTCAATAATTGCCGCTGCCTTTGCAGGCCCAATACCAGGAAGGTTTTGTAACTCCTGTTCATCCGCTTTATTAATATTTATTTTCCCTTGTTTCTGTCCAGACCCGCCGGATACCGTCATGCTTCCCACGGATGGGCCTGGTGCAGCGACACCTTCCTCCCCTTTCGCAGGGATGTATATCACCATCTCATCCTGCACATGTTCGGCAAAATTCACTTGGGTTTGGTCTGCTTGATCCGTTAAACCACCCGCCCGGCCTATTACATCAATAACCCGTTCACCTGAATTTGATTGATATACACCAGGCAGTTTTACCTGCCCCTTCACATCGACCATGATTTTTTCCGGCAGTGCAGCAGTTGGATTGGTTTGTTTTTTACTTTCTGTTTCAATTCCCTCAGCTTGAAGCTTATTTTCACCAATAATAGAATTCATTGGTGCAGGCTCGTCATGATCATTGACATAAAAATAATAAGAGCCGCCAAAAACAATAAAAACAACAGCAATAACGGTAAGTTTATGCTCAATCAGCCAGTCTTTCAAAAGAATCCATCCTTTCTAAAGGTATATTTCACATTCAGTTTTCATATGGTTATAAAAGAATATTGCATGCGAAGGAGGGTCGGAAAAATGAATATAGGTATCATCGGTACCGGAAATATGGGGACAATGTTGGTTGAGGCTTTGATTGACGGAAAAGCCGTATCCCCTTCTTCAATGATGATTACAAACAGAACAAACTCAAAAGCCATACTGCTTAAAGATAAATATATGGGAATTAGGGTTGGGGCAAATGCAGAAGAAGTAGCGGCTCAATCCGATTTGTTATTTCTTTGTGTGAAACCATTAGATATATATAAAATGTTGGATAAAATCAATCCACATTTAGGTCCTGAAAAATGTCTCATTTCGATTACGAGTCCTGTCAGTACAAGCCAAATTGAAAAAAAGGTATCTTGTTCAATCGTCCGGGTGATCCCAAGCATCACCAATCGTGCCATGGCTGGGGTGTCATTGATTACCTATGGAGAAAACTGCAGTGACCATTGGAGGATAGCTGTAGAGAAATTAATTTCGAAGATTTCTGTGCCAGTTTGTATCGATGAAAAAATCACGAGGGTTGCCTCTGACATCGTTAGCTGCGGACCTGCGTTCTTCAGCTCTCTTCTTCAAAGTTTCATACAAGCAGCAGTAAAGGAGACAGAAATTGATCATGAGACAGCAACAATCTTTGCAAGTGAAATGATTGTCGGTCTTGGTGAATTATTAAAGCAAGGGCATTATACCCTGCCGTCATTACAAGAAAAAGTTTGTGTTAAAGGCGGCATAACTGGTGAAGGGATAAAAGTACTTGATCATGAGCTTGGGGATGTATTTGAACACCTATTTCAAGCGACGCATGCAAAGTTCAAAGAGGAATTGGATAAGGTAGAGATGCAATTCTCTAATCAATAATTCGAGTTTCTTTTACAAATTCCTTCAACTTTTAAAAAAAAAGCCATCTTTTTTTTTAAAAAAGATGGCTTTTTTTATTTTCTCTTAGCAGTAAAAAAGATTCGTTCTGAATGTGTTTGGGGTTTGGAATGCTTAAAATCCGCGGAGACCTCCAGCACTTCAAAGCCGACAGCCTCCAGCCAGTTTACATATTGCTGTACAGGATAGGTCCGCTGGAAATGAAGCTCATCAAACCGGTCATATTTTCCTGTCCGTTCATCCAAAACGAAAAAACACAACTCGTGTTCGACACTATTAGTATGTTCACCGGGAAAGCTATTCCATATATAGGATACCTCTTCCTCATTTAAAGCAAAAGTTTGGTTGATGAAAACCTCGGTAATTTTATAGATAGAATGAACATCAAAAATGAAAATCCCGTCATTGTCCAAATGTTCTATAACATTTTTAAATGTAGTGACTACTTCTTCTTCGGTTTTCAGGTAATTTAAGGAATCACAAAAAATACCGATCACATCAAATTGTCCTTGACCTTCTAAATCAGCCATATTTTGCTGAAAAAAGGGAATCTTGACGCCTTCCTCCTCAGCCTTTGCTTGTGCTACAGCCAGCATATCTTCTGACAAATCGACGCCGGTTACATGATATCCCTCTTTCGCAAAACGGACGGAGAGTTCACCGGTGCCACAGGCTAAATCCAAGAGAAGCGGGGCCTCTTTAACGTCATATTTCACCAGTATTTCTTTGACAAACTGTACCCACTCGTCATATGGAGCGTCTTTCATCAGCTCATCATACAAATAGGCAAACTGTTCATAACTCATGAATTCAGCTCACTGCGGATATCTTCAAGCGGTGCATCGCCCCATAACCGTTCCAAATTGTAGTAGCTTCTTTCTTCACGATGGAAGACATGGGCAACAACATCACCTAAGTCAATTAACACCCATCTTGCTTCATCAAAACCCTCAATCCGTTTCACATCATAGCCCTTTTCCTGGGCTTTTTCTTTCATTTCTCTTGCAATTGCCTGTACCTGTTTATCTGAATTACCGTGGCAAATGATAAAGTAATCGGCAATTAAGGAAATACCTTTCATATTAAGGGCAAGAATGTCTTCTGCCCGCTTATCGTCCGCTGCCTTTACAGCAATTTTTAAAAGTTCTTGATTATCCATTCATCAATCCTCCAGTTTGTTTATAAGGTCATTGTAAGTAAAAAACGTCTCAGGGTATACAGTTTGATTCTTTTTCATTAAAAATAGAATGGTATTTTGTACCGCTTTAATTAAAGCTCGATCTAAATTTACTTTCGCCATTTCTCGTACTTCATCCACTCCCGGGAAATGTCTTCCAGGTTCGATATAGTCAGCCAAGTAGATTACTTTTTCAAGTAAAGTCATGTCAGCCCTGCCCGAAGTGTGGTAACGAATAGCATCCAAGACTTCACGGTCCGTAATGCCGGCTTCATTTTCTACCAAGTAGGCGCCAACAGGGGCATGCCATAATTCTGCATTAAATGCCAGCAAATCCTGTGGTAATCCCTCGGTGACAATAATTGATCTCATTTCATCCTTTGGGCGAAATTTCGCGTAATCATGAAAAATGGCGGCCAGTTCTGCCTTCTTAACATTTGCCCCATAGTGGGTGGCTAAGGTAATAGCCGTTTCCATGACTCCTAGCGTATGCTGATAACGGTGCTCTGTTAATTGTTTCTTGACGAGTTCTAACGCCTTTTCACGTTCCATATAGATGTTTCTCCTCAATATATTCGATTACTTGATCGGGCAATAAATATTGAACCGTCTTTCCGCTTTTCATTCTATCTCTAATCATACTGGAAGACACATCCATCGCCGGAACATCGACATACAGTACCGGGTAATCTGTTTGACGATTATATGACGGCCTATCAACACCAACAAATTGGACAAGGTTGACGAGTTCATCAACTTTATGCCATTTTGGTAAATATTCAATCATATCTGCTCCGATAATAAAGAAAAATTGATGGTCAGAGTATTCGGTATTGAGCATTCTCATGGTATCGACTGTATAGGAAGGCCCTCCGCGTTCTAGCTCAATTGGTTGAATCGCAAAAACGGGATTCCCCGCAATGGCCAGCGTAAGCATTTTTAGTCGATCTTCATCTTTGACCGATTCCGGTTTTTTCTTGTGTGGCGGCTCATGGTTAGGCATAAACCAAATTTCATCAAGCTGAAGTGCAGAATGGACTTCATTGGCAATCAAAAGATGTCCATAATGCGGCGGGTCAAATGTTCCGCCCAATATTCCCACTTTCTTCATGCGTTTGCCATCCTTTGCTTCAATTGATTATGGAAGCTTTATTGTTTTCTTTTCAACAGACTCTTTATAAAGAACAATTGTACTGCCAATGATTTGTACAATATCTGCACCGGTTCCTTTTGCCAATTGCTCGGCAACTTCTGTTTTATCTACTTCACAATTTTGCAAAACACTAACTTTAAATAACTCTCTCGCTTCTAGCGCATCTGCAATTTGTTTAATCATATTTTCATTTACGCCGCCCTTACCTACTTGAAAAATCGGATCCAAATGGTGTGCCTTTGCGCGTAAAAATCTCTTTTGTTTACCTGTTAACATTAGTTTCCTCCTAGTTGTTTTAAAACATTGTTTCTCATTCTTTCTATATCGGGAAAAATACCTGTCCATTTTTCAAATGCAAGTGCCCCCTGATAGACAAACATATCGATTCCGTTTTGAATACTTGCCCCTTTAGAGGCGGCATCATGTAAAAATTGTGTTTCCAATGGATTATAAATTATATCACAAACGATTGACTGTTTACGTAACTTATCTAAAATAAAAGGCTGCTCAGCAATCTTCGGAGACATACCGATCATCGTCGTTTGAATAATTAAATCATAGTCCCCAATATTTTTGCTCGCTTCATTTAATGACAATGCCCTTGATGGACTGTCATAAGGACAATCCTCAATGAGTTTCGCGGCTGTCTCTACAGTCCGGTTCGCAATGTCAACTACATACGGATTAGCCTTGGCCACGGTAAAATAAATCGCTCGAGCTGCTCCCCCTGCACCAATCACCAATATCCTTTTTCCTGATACGCTTTGTACAAAGGCATTTAATCCACTTAAAAATCCGGGTCCATCCGTGTTATAGCCAATCAGCCCGCCGCCTTCATTGACCACCGTATTGACTGCACCTATGCTTGCGGCTAATTCATCTATCCCATCGAGAAAGGGAATGATCGTACTTTTATGTGGGATCGTTACATTAAACCCGCCGACACCAATTGCCTTTAAGCCCTTAACTGCATCCCCCAAATTTTCTGCCTTTACTTGAAATGGGAGATAATGGGCATCCAACTGATAAAATGAAAATAAATCATTTATCATAACAGGTGACATGGAATGTCCAATCGGATCCCCCAAAACAGCATACAACTTCTTCACTTGCATCTCCCCACCTATATTACGACCTCTATATTATATTAAAGATTTTCGGATTAACGTTTGTACACCCTTGGGAACATAGGCAGCCACTTTTGCCCCTGGCTCGTTGACCGTAATCCAGCCAAGTCCTGAAAAAACAATATCCGTTTTTGCTTCTTTTATCATAAATTCCTGTTTTACTAATTCCGGAAACGTTGTTAATTGCTCTGGACCCGGTGGTGTCAGCATTTCCCCAACATGTTTTTCATAGAGCTCAGACGCATTTTCTGTTTTTGTCCGGTGGATATTCAATTCATTAGAAACATAACAAACAAACGATCTTCTCCCGCCGCTTATATAATCAAACCGTGCTAATCCACCAAAGAACAATGTTTGTCCCTCATTTAATTGAAATACCATTGGTTTGATTTCCTTTTTCGGTGTAATAATTTTTAGATCCTTTTTATCAACAAAATGAGCCATTTGATGATGGTTAATAATCCCTGGTGAATCAATCAAGGATTTCTCATCATCAAGCGGGATTTTGATAATATCAAGCGTCGTCCCCGGAAAATGAGAGGTGGTAATAACATCTGCTTCCCCTGTCACTTCCTTAATAATTCTATTAATAAAAGTAGACTTACCTACATTGGTACAGCCGACAACATAAACGTCTTTCCCATTCCGCAATTCGTCAATAGCCGCTGCTGTTTCTTTCACATTTACCCCTTTAGCGGCACTGACAAGGAACACCTCTTCAGGTCTTAAACCAAGTTCCTTTGCCTCGTGCTTCATCCAGTTAATCAATTTGTTATGCTTCACGGATTTTGGCAGCAAATCAACCTTGTTTCCAACAAGTAAAACCTTGTTATGTCCAACAAACCGGTGCAAGCCGGGAAGCCAGCTGCCGTTAAAGTCAAAAATGTCGACAATCATAACAATCAGGGCATCTGTCTTACCCATTTCATTTAATATTTTTAAAAAGTCATCGTCCGTTAAATTAACATCTTGAACCTCATTGTAATGCTTAAGACGAAAGCATCGTTGGCAAATAATCATTTCCTTTGCTAATGCCGATGCTGGTGTATAACCTATTGTTTCCGGGTTTTCTGTTTGGACTTTTACGCCGCAGCCCATGCAAATATATTGTTGTTCACTCACTAATTAATCCTCCCACTGTAACATTCCTTTTTTGCGGAACCAATTTAAAATTCTACGTTCCGCAAAACGATTAAATTTCGTCCAAAAACCGTCCGTTTGAGCAACAGGAACCACAAGGATGGTATGAAATCCACTTCGGTTCCCGCCAAGCACATCCGTTAATAATTGATCGCCAATTACAACAGTTTCTTCTTTTTTAATTCCCATTTGCGAAATCGCTCGATAAAATGCCGGAACCATTGGTTTCCGTGCCCGAAAAATAAACGGAATCTGCAGCGGATCGGAAAATGCCTTTACTCTTTCTTCATTATTATTAGAAACAATTGTGACAAGGATATTGTGTTTTTTTATTTCATCAAACCATTTAATCAATTGCGGAGTGGCAGTAGGACGGTCCCATTCCACTAACGTATTATCTAGGTCCGTAATAATCCCTTTAATCCCTCGTGATTTTAACTCTGCAGGAGATATATTCAATATGCTTTTCACATGTTCATTCGGCAAAAATTGTTTTAACACTAAGCTTACACCTCATTAAATTCTAAATAAAAATAAACTTCGACTTTGAGAATTGTCCAGCTCCAGCGCACGCCGCTGTCCAGGGCGCTTTCGCTTTTCTCATCATAACCAATTTTAACCTTTGTTTCAAAGGTTATGTCATGTTCTTATTGTTCTTCAAATCTTAACAATACATGATATTCAATCACAAATCCTTTTCATATAAAATGAATTCACTAAATAAATATGACTGTTTCAGGAAAATAAAAAAATATTTTTCGACAAATATCCGCTTTTCCAAAGCCTGTGGATAACCTTATTAACATTATACCCATTGAATCATTTACATTTCGCTGTTTTATAAACAAATTAACCACAAGTTATCCACTATTACCTGTGGATAAATAGAACGATTGTTCTATCAGAATAAATTTGGTAGATTTAGGGTACACCTATTGAACATACCATTTTATGTTTACTTTACAGCAAATAGAACATTAATTTTTTCCGGAGGTGGATTCTGACGTGCGAAAACTGTCAGATGAATTATTAATCGAGTCATATTATAAAGCAAGAGAATTAAATCTAAGCCCAGAATTTATTGGTCTCATTGAGTCCGAAATACACCGACGTTCCTTATACAATAAAATTAAAAAATCTTCGTAAAATTTGTATTCCGCCCTTTGAAGGGCTTTTCTTTTTACAAAAATAACGCCGATTTAGCTTACTTTCTTAAAATCCCTAATCTCTCCCCAACTTTAATGTCTTTTGGAGTATTCAGGGTAGAATCGATTTGAAAAGTGTTCCTTTCAAATAACAGCACTACGGTAGACCCAAAACTAAAATAGGCTAGCTCGCCACCCTTCACTAACTCGGATCCTTTATGTGTGGTTTCGATTGAATTCACAAACATGGCCCCAACCTTCACAACCGCTACATGCCCAAATTCCGTTTTAACTTCCGTGATCACCCTGTAATTTTTAGCAAGTGTTCGAACACCATACTTTAATCCTAATTTATTTACCGGATATGATTTCCCTCCAAGTGTCCATTGCTTCGTCACAATTCCATCAACGGGGCTATGAATGCGGTGGTAATGACTTGGGCTTAAATACAAGATCATGTATGTACCATTTAAATATTTTGCTAAAAGCTCACGCTCTCCCAACATCTCTTGGATTGAATAGGTCTTTCCTTTTACGATGATGTCACTTGACTCTTTTATCGGCCCAACGTCTTCAATAACAGCGTCAACAGGACTGACAACCACATCGTGACTTTTATCAATTCTCCTTGCCTCTTTTTTCAGTGTCCTCACAAATAAATCGTGAAGGGTGGGATATTCAGACAAGCCCTTCTCCATTTCTTCCTGATTCAAATGATAAATTTTGGCGAAAGATGGGACGACAAATCGGCTGGCACGAGAACGAGCAAACCGCCTTAAAATGCCTGATGTCCACCTCCCATTCGTTAACTCAATCATAAGACGATAAAACCCCTGAATCATGGAACGACCCCCAAATAGTGTAAAAATACTCTTTACGAAAAGACATAAAACGCTTAGAATTAAATAATATAGAATAGACTATAGAAATTGATTCCCTTCTGGCTAGGAGTGGTGTGGAGAATGTTTTTATTGGATTTTTTGGATCAGACAATAAAAAAGCTGAAATCCCAAACAGCAAATGTCATCACCTTAACGAATCTCTCATTAGGTGGATTTGCGATTGTGTTCGGCCTGCATGGAAATTTAAGGTTAAGTCTGCTGCTCATTTTTATCGCAGCCTTAGCAGATCGGTTTGACGGTATGATTGCCCGAAAATTTAATATTGAATCAGAGCTTGGAAAACAATTAGATTCCATGAGTGATATTATATCATTTGGAGTGGCACCTGCACTATTACTATACCAAGGAATATTAAATGAATTTGGCGGGCCGGGTTCATTTTTCACTGTATTCTACATCGGCTGCGGTGCATTCAGATTAGCACGTTTCAACATTACAGAAAGCAATGGTTATTTTACTGGGCTCCCAATTACTGCGGCAGGATGCTTGGCAACCCTGAGCTTTTTGGCTATTCCCTACCTGCCATCCCAAACGTTCTTATTCATTATCATCATTCTATCATTCCTAATGGTTAGTTCATTTAAACTGAAAAAAGTGTAATAAAAACAAATTTGACCTGCTTCAGCGACTTGCTAGAGGAGGTCATTTTTATTTTTCAGAAAAAAAATTTAGGACAGACACAATTTCCCGTATTTTTCATAGGAATTAATAATAGGCCATGGCCTAAAAATGCACGGGGGTGAATGTGGATGTCCGGAATCTTAACAGCTCTCGGTTATTTAATGAAGGAATTTTTATTTCTTGTTTCATATGTAAAAAACAATGCCTTTCCGCAGCCCCTATCTGCTGCAGATGAAAGAAAGTATCTACGGTTAATGGCAGAAGGGGACCCGCAAGCAAGGAATATGTTAATTGAACACAATTTAAGGCTTGTCGCGCATATCGTAAAAAAATTCGAAAATACCGGTGAAGATTCGGAAGATTTAATCTCAATTGGAACGATTGGTTTAATTAAAGCGATCGAGAGCTACTCTGAAGGGAAAGGAACAAAGCTTGCTACCTATGCCGCTCGCTGTATTGAAAATGAAATTCTGATGCATTTACGGGCACTCAAGAAGACGAAAAAGGATGTTTCCCTGCATGACCCGATTGGCCAGGACAAAGAGGGAAACGAAATTTCATTAATCGATGTGTTGAAATCTGAATCTGAAGACGTAATTGATACGATACAGCTGAATATGGAGCTTGAGAAAATCAAAAAATATATCGAAGTCCTCGATGAGCGGGAAAAGGAAGTCATCATTGGCCGATTTGGTCTAGATTTGCAAAAGGAAAAAACACAACGGGAAATTGCGAAGGAACTAGGCATCTCTAGAAGCTATGTCTCAAGAATTGAAAAGCGTGCGTTAATGAAAATGTTTCATGAATTTTATCGTGCTGAGAAAGAGAGGAAGAGGAAAAATTAACATTTACCCTTCATGAAAAAGAGCTGGATTAAGATTAATCCAGCTCTTTTTTACCGTCTCTAAGAAGATCTGTCCATTTTTTCCCGCCATCAATAGATTCATATAAATCATTTTTATAGGTGGTAAAGGCGATTTGATTTTGATCTTTTGGATTCACAGCCATATAGGTAATCGGATTATCATAATCCAGAAATGGAAAGGTACTATTCGTTTGTTCACCGGAAAGTGGATTTATCGTTTTTAATAATATTTTATCGTTTTCCACACTAGAAAATAAAATGGAATTTCCGTTAAATGTAAGCGCAGTTACCATAAATGGGTCTGTAATCAGCTTCATCGTATTTCCGTTATCATTTGAATAATAAATGCCTGACCTTGTTGCCATTGCGATGGTTTCCCCATTCTTCGGATGAACAGCCATCATCCCAAGCGAATCAGCGTTAAAATCCTTGAAGGCGCTTTTTTTCCAAGTAGCACCGTTATCAGTAGAATAGTTTACACCTAAACGTAATTCGTCATTTTGTTGTTCACCAATCACATAAAGGCCATTCCCCGAAAAGCTAGCAGCAGTGAAATGAAAATTCGTTTTACCATAGAAGGCTAATTTTTGCAGTGTTTTCCCTTTATCAGCACTTTTTACTAAACCTAGAGGATCCTCCAAGCTTGTCCCTTTTTGTGGATGCCCGCTCGCGATAAAACCCGATTCTACTGCTTGAAAGCCAATATAGTCATGTTGATTGACAGTTGTTTCATACCATTTTGCATCCTTATACATTTTTAAGCCATCATTTGCGGCTATATACAGGGCATTGTCATTACCAGGGTAGCCGATCCCGCGGATATTTTTCAACTTAAACGATTTAGCCTCAACTATATCAAAATTCGTTTTTATTTCAGCTTTATTTTTTTGCTCGGTCTTTTTTGGCTCCTCGCTCTTGTTTGTGCAGCCAGTTGCAAGTACCATTCCTATTAGTATGGCAAGAATCATTTTTAATTGAACCTTCATTCTTTTCCTCCTGAAAAACTTCATATTAAACTATAAGGCATTTGTTTACGAATCCTTATCCATCCACTTATACCCCAGTTCAAAGAGGGTTGTCAAATGATTAAAATGCATGAGCCATTTTTATTTCGAAAAGCGTAAAGTATAGAATTTTTCGAAAAGTAGACATATAATAAATAGGTACATATATAAAGGGGGTACTTAGAATGACAGCGACTACATATTCAGAAGTTTGGAATCTTGATGTCTTTTTTAAAGGTGGAAGCGATTCCACTGAATTTCAAGAACACTTAATCCAAACCGAAGAACAAATCAAAAATTTCGAAGCGAAAGTAAATAACTGGACACCACTCAATGCACTTGAGGACGCCAAATACTTGCAAGAATTACTCTCGGGTTTAGAAGGCGCCGCAAAAAAACTGTTTCAGGCTGGAGCCTTTGTTGGCTGTTTACTTGCGCAAAATACCGAGGATAAAAAAGCATATTCGCTTGACGCGAAAATAACAAGCTTAAACGCTACCTTCCAGACAGCTCTCGGTTCATTAGACAACATGCTGACATCGATTGATGATGTGGTATGGCAGCAGCTAGTAAGTGTTGAACCTTTAAAGGAGCTCGCCTTTGTGTTAACAGAAAGCCGTGAAAAGGCGAAGGAGAAGCTGTCAAAAGAAGAGGAAGCCTTAATCAGCGCCCTTGAAGTGGACGGCTATCACAGCTGGGGACAGTTGTATGACTTAATTGTTAGTAAAATCAAAGTGTCATTTACCGAGCAGGGTGAGGAGAAAGCACTTTCGGTCGGTCAAGCCTTCAATAAATTCTCCAGCCCTGACCGAGAAGTCCGCTCAAGTGTCTTTAAAAATTGGGAAATGGCTTGGGGGGAGCAGGCGGATTTACTAGCGAAAACGTTAAACCATCTCTCCGGATTCCGGTTAAATGTGTATAAAAAAAGAGGCTGGGAAAATGTTTTGAAGGAACCGCTCAGCATTAACCGGATGGAAAAGAAAACCCTGGATACAATGTGGGCAGTCATTTCAGAAAATAAACAGAAGCTTGTTCAATATTTAGAGCGTAAAGCAACGCTCTTAGGACTTGAAAAGTTGAGCTGGTTTGATTTAGATGCACCATACGGTAAAACAGAAACAAAGGTTTCATATCAAGAAGGTGCAGAATTCATTGAACAAAATTTTGCACTGTTTGGTGACAAAATGGCCGCTTTTGCGAAGAATGCATTTGAAGATCAATGGATTGAAGCTGAGGACCGCCCTGGAAAAGCTCCTGGAGGTTTCTGTACCGGTTTACCTGAGAGTGAACAATCCCGTATCTTCATGACTTACTCAGGGACACCGTCAAATGTTTCCACACTGGCACATGAGCTTGGTCACGCGTATCATTCTTATGCAATGAGAAATGTCCCATTTCTTAACTGTAATTATGCGATGAACGTAGCTGAAACGGCCTCGACCTTTGCAGAAATGATTGTTGCAGATGCATCAGTGAAAAAGGCAAAAGGTGAAGAAGAAAAGCTCGTTCTTCTCGATGATAAAATTCAAAGAACTGTCGCCCTTTTAATGAATATCCATGCCCGTTTCTTATTTGAAACTAGTTTTTATGAGGAAAGAAAACAAGGAACTGTATCTGTAGATAAATTGAATGAATTGATGCTCAAGGCTCAGAAGGAAGCTTACTGTGATGCCTTAGAGGAATATCATCCATTATTCTGGGCATCGAAACTGCATTTCTTCATTACCGGTGTGCCATTCTATAACTTCCCGTATACCTTTGGCTACTTGTTCTCTCTTGGCATTTACGCTGAAGCGCTTGAGGAAGGGAAAGGCTATGAAGAAAAGTATATTGCCCTATTAAGAGATACTGCCTCCATGACGGTAGAAGACCTTGCGCAGAAACATTTACAGGTAGATTTAACACAAAAAGATTTCTGGGAAAAAGCTGTTCACATCTGTCTTGATGATATTGATGAGTTCCTGGAGCTTACAGAAAATAAATAATGAAAAAGAAAAGCATCGGCCATTTCAATGAGGCCGATGCTTTATTATTTTTTATTCAACACTTACTTCTGCTGAGATTACGCAGCCAATCGCCCCAGTAATAATCAATGCCATGACAACCATGAACATATTCTCCACCCCTTAGAAAGTTCTGCTATTCTCTAATTTGAATTTATCATATTTTCACAGTAACAATCGTAGGGAAAAATGAACATTTTGTTAACAAAATTTTTTAGGTTTAGGTCTATGATTTCAGTTGGATTCTTTTTTCTTTGGTTTAAATATAAGTGACAAAAATAATATATGCAGCGGCATGTTTGCTACCTCCTATTGTGAAATATGGCTAGGTGGTATCCTTCAAATCCCATAAACTAGCCCCTCGTCCTTGCATTAGAAAAAACAACATATTAAAAACCACCTTTCTTATCATTGAATTTTTTTACTTGCTACATCATCCGGTACATGGATGCTTGACGATCCTTGTTTTTTTCATAAAGCTTTTCAACCATTTCTTGATGGACAGCTTCTTTAAGGCTCATTTTCCGCTTATGAATAGTAATCGTTAAAAAGAAAATATTAAGCGTCATGTCGATTCACTTCCTTTGTTAAGGGATCATTACATGAAGCGATGCATGGAAATTTGGCAATCTTTCGTTTGGTCATATAGTTTTTCAACCATCTCCTGTTGAACCGCTTCTTCAAGACTCACTTCTCGCTTTTTAAACGTAATACTGAAAAATAAAATATTTAAGGTCATGTTAATTCATCCTTTTCTTTATATTTGTTTTACATAAAATGGTGCATGGAAATTTGGCGGTCTCTGTTTTGTTCATAAAGCTTTTCGACCATTTCCTGGTTGGCCGCTTGTTCGGGGCTCATATTTCTTTTTTTAATCGTAATCGAGAAAAATAAAATATTTAGGGTCATACATACCACCTCCTTAAAAGATCTTTTCGTTTTTTAAGTACCGCAACATCTTCACTTTATCCAAAACATATCCAAATGGTGCGAAAAAAGGGCACAAAAAGGCCGCAAGAAGTCACTCCCCTGCGGCCAGCTTTTTTAGACACAAAAATACCGCAAGGCATCATTCTCCCTGCGGCATGGATATGTATTGTAACAATGCGTTAAGCAATCCATTCCAGTCTGGTCGAATGCGTGATATTCAAATATACAGTTTTCATGCCAGCGACAGCGCCTCTAGAAATTGCCAATAACATCATTTTCTTCGACCTCCTTTGGAATTTTTTACTTACTACGGTAATTATATCCACGCATCCATACTTTGTAAACCTTTTTGAATAAATTTTTTTAAAAATAATTAAAAAGCCCTGCAGCCGGCAAAAAAAATAAGCGTCCCTTTTTGAAGGGATCCGCCTATTTTTTCGTAAAATAATCTTCACTGTCTTCCATATCTGACAGCTTTATTTGACATTGCTTTGATTGAATAAACATTAAAATGGATACAGCAAGGAAGGACATGGAGGAAAGAATCATAATATTTACATCCATCTCGCTTTTCGAATCTGAAGGAATGATGACACCAAGATAGAAAAATATACTGCAAGCCAATAAGACAGTCCCAAACCGTTTAAAATCCATCACCTTTTCGTAAAGATGCTTCATTTCATGTTTCACTACTTACCACCTGCTTTTCTTAAAATCTACTAACCTACTTTACCACAGAATATCTGGAAAAAGAGGATGTAAATTTTAGAAAAACCTATTTTATTTGCGGTTCTAAGCGGTTTATTTGCGAAAGTAAGCAATTTGTTTGCGAAATCAGGCAATTTGTTTGCGAAACCACATGGAAAGAGGTTTGACCAACGGATCAAACCTCTCTTTCTTATTCCAATGCCTGTGTAAGATCCTCAATGAGATCCTCGATGTCTTCGAGTCCGACCGAGATGCGGACTAGGCCGTCTGTGATGCCAAGTTCTGCTCTTCTCTCCGCAGGGATAGAGGCATGGGTCATTCTTGCTGGAACGGAGATTAGGCTTTCTACTGCTCCTAGACTTTCTGCCAATGTAAAATATTTCACCTTGCTGAGTAATAGGTCTGCATTTTCGGCACTGCCTACATCAAATGAAACCATGCCGCCAAACCCTCTTGCCTGTTTCTTGGCAATGTCATGATTGGAATGTGATTCCAAACCAGGGTAAAATACTTTCTTCACCTTAGAGTGACCTTGTAAAAACTCAACAATACTCTTTGTATTCGCTTCCGTTTCTTCCATGCGGATACCTAGTGTTTTGATCCCTCTGATTAACAGCCATGAATCCTGAGGCCCTAGAACACCGCCAGTCGAGTTTTGGACAAAGTGCAGGTCTTCTGCAAGCTTATCACTATTAACAACCACTAAGCCGGCCACTACATCGCTATGACCGCCAATGTATTTTGTTGCACTATGAAGAACAATATCGGCACCAAGCTCAATCGGGTTTTGCCAATATGGGGTCGAGAATGTGTTGTCGACAATCGTCAAAAGTCCATGTTCTTTTGCAAGCTTTGCCGCAGCCTCGATATCCGTAACCTTTAAAAGCGGGTTTGTCGGTGTTTCTAAATAAACAGCCCGCGTATTAGGTCTGATTTCACTTTTAATATTCTCTAAATTACTTGTATCAACAAATGTTGAATCAATGCCGAAACGATTCAACACCTTCGTCATTACACGGAATGTGCCTCCATACACATCGTCAGTTAAGATGACGTGGTCACCGCTGTTAAAAAGCATAATGACAGCGGTAATTGCCGCCATCCCGGAGCCAAACGCAAATCCTGCCTTTCCGCCTTCAATATCTTTAATCAGCTCTTCAAGTGCATGTCTAGTTGGATTGCCAGTACGGGAATATTCGAAGCCTTTATGCCCGCCGACACCTTCCTGTTTATACGTACTAACTTGATATATTGGGAATGAAACAGCACCTGTTGCCGGATCTTCACTTATGCCGCCATGAATCAATTTTGTTTTTCTTCTCACTTAAATACCCCCCTCAAAGATTTTTTTGCTTAAATATCGTTCACTGCCATCAGGAAAAATAACCACGATGTTTGTACCTGGTGTTGCAGTTTTAGCCTCTTTCAGTGCAGCAAAAAAGGCTGCCCCTGAAGAACTGCCAACAAGCAGCCCTTCTTTTGCGGCTAACTCTTTAACGAAACGAAAGGCATCAACATCTATAACGGTATGAATGGCGTCAAAATAGGCAGGCTCCATAAAAGGAGGCAAGAATTCCATGCCAATGCCCTCCGTTTTATGGGGGCCCGATTTGCCTCCATTTAAGATGGACCCCTCTGGCTCGACAATTACCGTTTTTATTTGCTTCTTTTTTTCTTTTAAATAACGGGCGGACCCCATGAATGTACCGCCTGAACCTGCACCTGCAACAAAAATATCAATGTCACCATCAAGTTGATCCCAAAGCTCCGGTCCCAGAGTTTTGTAATACGTGGCAGGATTAGCAGGGTTAGCAAATTGCTGCGGGCAATAGGAACCGGGAATTTCTTTCAAAAGCTCCTCCGCCCTAGCAATCGCCCCCTTAATGCCTTTCTCCGTTGGTGTATGCACGATTTTTGCCCCAAGTGCTTTCATGATATCCTGCTTTTCCATGCTGAACTTTTCGGGTACACAAAAAATGACGTGAACGCCTTTATTTATCGCAGCAAGTGCTAAACCAATTCCAGTATTACCAGCAGTCGGCTCAATGATCGTTCCACCCTCTCGGAGTTTCCCACTTGAAAACGCCTCATTTAACAGCTCAATTCCCAGCCGGTCTTTAACACTCCCCCCAGGGTTCATGAATTCCAGCTTCGCAAAAATGCGAACACCTTCAGGCAATGGAAATTGTGTAATTTCAACGATTGGTGTGTGCCCAATTAATTCATGTACATTTTTGTAGACCTGCATTTCTCCACCCCTACTTTAAAGCTGCCACCATTTTCATGACCAATGTAGCAGAATTAGTGGCCGCCTTATCAATAAACTGATCAAACGAAATTTCGGATTCTTTTCCGGCAATGTCCGAAAGTGAGCGGATAATCACAAATGGAACGGAAAAACGGTGAGCCACTTGCGCAATCGCCGCCGCTTCCATTTCAACCGCTTGTAAATCCTCAAATTTCGACCGAACAAAATCGACGCGAGCTGGGTCTTCCATAAAAGAATCCCCTGTCACAATCAAGCCTGTTACGATTTGGAAATTTTCCAGTTCCTTTGCTGCTGCTTCAGCGACAGACATTAACCTTTCGTCAGCGATAAATGCTGCCGGAAGCTGTGGCACCTGCCCATATTCATAGCCAAAGGCAGTCACATCTACATCATGATGGCGGACTTCCGTTGAAATAACAGCATCCCCAACATTAAGTGCAGGATTGAAGCCCCCTGCTGAACCAGTATTAATAATATAATCTGGCTTATATTTTTCAAGCAGGATGGTCGTAGACATGGCCGCGTTTACCTTCCCAATCCCGGATCGCAGCAAGATGACATCTGCACCGTGCATTTTTCCAAATGTAAATTCACAGCCTGCAACTGTTTCCTGTGTTTGCCCCTCAATATTGTCTCGTAGTAAAGTGACTTCTTCTTCCATTGCACCGATGATGGCTACTTTCATTACTGAACCTCTTTCTTATTGTTTTACAATATCATTATTATTATGTTTCTGGATTCCTGCATCGTATCCATAAACACTATTCTACCTTTTTTAAAAGAAGCTTGCCATAGCATGAATCCGACTCTTTTTTCATTATCGGCAACTCTCTTGATATTTTAAAATAATATGATGTTATTCCTATGAGTATACTATGAATTTAACCGGAATCATGTTATCATACTTCACAATTTTATTCAAATCCATTGCCAGCATCAAGAGAATTAACTAAAATTATGTTATGGAAAGGAATGATCACGGTGAATTTTCAATTTGATTTAATTGAGGATAAAGTTGAATTTTTCGAGGCTAATAATTTGAAAACATTGCAAAAAAAGATTGAATCACAGATTGATGAGAATAGAGCCATCCTGCTAGGGGTTCACTCCGTCTCCCACCAAATGCATGTGAACGAAAACGGCCAAACATACTTTACGGCAGTTGTTCATTTTAAAAAGAAATAGGATGGCGCCCATTATGGCCCATCCTTGTTTTTTTAGTCCGTCAATTTGATTACCTTCGTAGGTTTCCAGCCTTGGCCGTCCACCCACTCGATAAATACTTTATATTTTTCCTTTGTATCTTTTGCAGATACAGTACCAACCGAGGCATTCGCTTTAGATTGATCTCTGCCAAGCCAAATGACAGTCATATTATTGCTTTTATCTATCCCTGTGGCATAAGAGATGGCGCTAAGCATCTCATCCCAATCTACTCCACTATAAACTGGAGTATGTTCCCCTGTCTGGGTTGTGCCAACAGGTTTCCAAGAAGGATTTTCGAATGTGGTGCCATCCTCGGAAACCACTGCTTGGGAATCATCTGTCTTTTCGGGTGTGGAGGCTTCCTCACTTACTTGCTCTTCTTCCGTTGCATCTTTAGAAGAACTGTCATCCTTGGTGACTTTTTTATCCTCTTTGGTCTTTTTCTCTTTATGCACTGTTTCTTTTTGCTCTGTTTTTGGAGTTTCCTTCTTTGGCGCTGCTTTATCATCACCGCCTGAGGCGAAAATAGTATAAGCAACAAAAATAATCAATAACAGGACAATGATGATTAAACTATTTAAGACGATATTCGTCTTTTTTCTTTTCGCACGATATCCTGAACGCGAATTTTGATTGAAATCATTATTCAATTAAATCACTCCCCCAATAAATAAGGCTCTCAATATTCTAACATGATTTACTGAGAACTTGAAGGAAAAACCATTTCAATCTCCATTGCTATGATTTCTTTCATATAACATCTTCACCATATCGGCATATAACAAGTTAATCCCGCCCTCGGAATCCTTCACATCCAAATTCACCGCCACTAGAGCGTATTTGGGATTTTGATAGGGGAAATAACCGGCAAACCATTTATTATGAAGCTGCATGCCATTTTCGTATTTACCTGTTTCGGCAGTCCCTGATTTCCCCGCCACCTCGTATGGCAAATCTTTAAACCATCTTCCCGTTCCATTTGGGTTTAGCACCACTTCCCGCAGCAGCTTTTGCAGCTTCATCGCTGTGTAAGGAGAAATGGTATCCCCTTTTAAGCTTTGCTCGGGGAAATCAACCATCGTCGTACCATTTTTATACTCAATTTTCGAAACAGCACGAACCATTTCCTTTTTACCACCTCTGGCAATGGTGGCCATCATATTGGCTGCAGCTAATGGTGTGACACGCACCTCATGCTGCCCAATACCTGACATCGCTGCAAAATTGGCATCTTTTCTAGCCTCATCAGATAGAAAAATTCTACCTTTATCTTCATCAGAAAATTGTTTGAAGTCAGTTGTATGGTATACATCTCCTTGCCAGCCGACAGAGCCTGTCAGCGACAATTTAGTCGCATAATCTTCGAGGAGGTGTGGATCCGTTTTTTGTAATTCCTTTGCCAATTCTCCAAACGCACGATTACAGCTTCTGGCAAAGCTATTCGTAAAATCTAACATTCCATAATCATATTTTAGTTCTGGTTTGCCATTAATCTTTTTACTGCAGTCAAAGAGACGCGTCGGATTATCAAGATTTTGGTCAATTGCCGCAGCAGCCACAACAGTTTTAAAAACAGAGCCAGCAATTTGCTGCTTCAACATCATATTCGTAATTCCCCCGCCGCTGTAGGGATCCTTTTTATTAATCATTGGACGTGAAACCATCGCAAGCACACTATTTTCCTCAATATCGAGGAGAATGAGGCCTCCTTTTTTAATTTGATACTGATCAACGAGATCTTCAGCTTTTTGCTGAAGGCTTTTATCTAGGGTTGTCCGTACATTCACAGGGTAAAACGGGTTCGCCGGATCGACATACTTAACGTTGATTCCAAATAGCGGGGCCCCTCCGCCATCTACATGGTAGACAAGCTTTGATTTCCCCTCTGGAAGCAGGAATTCATCAAAGCTTTCCTCAAGACCCGATACACCCAATAAGGTTTTTTCAGATAGTTCCTTGTTTGGATAACGCTTCTTCAGCTCCTTTGGATTTTCCCCTGTCAGGCCAATTAACTGCTCCGCCGGAACTTCTCGGCGTTCAAACTTCTTTTCAATCGCAAATACTCCGGGAATTTCCAACGCATTAATTCTTTCCATTTGGGAGGTAGTCAATTCAACAGGCTGCGGGTCACCATATGCAAACGGTTTTTTCGCTCCATCTACAGCCATTTTCAGCACATTTACCGGAATTCCTGAAAAAACAGAAACCTTCTCAGCCTCCCAATCCATCTTTTTTAAAAATGGAAAAAGAACGAGAACTGAAACCTTTTTATGTGTCAGCATAGCACCGTTTCGATCAAGGAAGTTGCCTCTGCCATTATCAATCACTAGCTCCTGCGTTCTTTGTTTGACACTTTCTTCAAGTAAATTCACATTATGTTTTGAAAATGTCTTTGTCTCCATTAATTGGATTTGCATTAAACGCACCAAAAGCAGGACCAACCCGGTTATACAAATAAAAAGCCATCCTAGTGCTCGTTTTCTCCACATAAAAAACACCTCGTCAAAAGTCTTGACGAGGTTCTTGATTTTCAAACAATATTTAATTGAATCGTAATAATTTCAATTATTGTCCAGCTCCAGCGCCTAGGAGTCATAAGCCCCCGGGCAGGCACTTCTGCTTTTCTTATTTAATGCTGACAATGCGGACGCTCATCTCACCGCCGGGTGTTTGAACAGATACTTGATCGCCAACCTTTTTGCCTAAAAGGCTTTTGGCAATTGGCGAGTCGTTTGAAATTTTCCCCTCAAATGGATCTGCCTCGGCACTTCCGACAATCGAATATGTCTCTTCTTCACCATCAGGAAGTTCTACAAACGTTACCGATCTGCCTAAAGCAACTGAGTCCCCAGCCATTTCGCTTTCGGCAATAATCTTGGCATTGCGGATCATATTTTCTAAGGTTGTAATTCGGCCCTCTACAAATGCTTGCTCTTCTTTCGCGGAATCATACTCAGAGTTTTCAGATAAATCCCCGAAGCTTCTCGCGATTTTAATCCGTTCGACCACTTCTTTACGTTTCACTGATTTTAAATACTCAAGTTCTTGTTCAAGTTTGTCTTTTCCGGCTTGTGTCATTGGAAATACTTTCTCTGTAGCCAAAACCCTCACTCCTTCTAGTCTTCACAATCCCCCAAAAGAATTGTGTATGTAGTGTATGTAGGTATTATGCAGATTCGCATAATACATAGGAGCGCGTCCTTTTCTGAAGGGCGCGCACTTTAAAATATTTATTTTAGCTTTTCATTTGCTATTGTGTCATAAAAATGACTTTTGTTCAAGAATTGTTTGAATTTTTGTGACCATTAAATCAACAGCAACATGATTTTGTCCACCTTCAGGGATAATTAGATCGGCATAACGCTTCGTTGGTTCGATAAACTGATTATGCATTGGACGGACAACATTTAAATATTGTTCGGTAACAGAATCAAACGTCCGCCCTCGATCCTTAATATCACGTGTCAGACGGCGAATGATTCTTATATCAGCATCCGTATCAACGTACAATTTAATGTCCATTAAATTGCGGAGACGCTCATCCTCAAGCACTAATATCCCTTCTAGAATGATAACATCCTTCGGTTCAACCGGAATGATTTGGTCTGAACGGGTGTGGATGGAGTAATCATAAACCGGCTTTTCTATTGCCTCATAGCGTAAAAGCTTCTCGATATGTTCAATGAGTAAATCATTATCAAAGGCAAGTGGATGGTCATAATTTGTTTTCAAACGTTCTTCAAATGGCACATCGCTTTGATCCTTATAATAATAATCCTGTTCAATCACTAAAATGGAATGATCTTTTAAACTTTCATAAATAGCTTTTGTTACACTGGTTTTTCCGGAGCCGGAGCCACCGGTTACACCAATAACAACAGGTTTACGTCTCATGCTAGTTCTCCTTTCGCATCATGTTGTTAGGGTATACCGGTTTGTCCAATTTAAATTGCACAATCTGAAGTGGATGTCTGGCTGCATCCAATTCATTACCTTTTTCATCCCAAATTTTATCAATCACATGTGTAAAGTTCTGAATTTCCGGGCCGAAGAATTCGATTTCTTCCCCTGGTTTAAAATGGTTTCGTTGCTGCAATGTAACGATTTGTGTTTCTTCGTTGTAATCCAGCACAAGACCAACAAATTCAAACTTTGTCTTCTTGCTATGATTACCAAACATTTGCTCTTTATACCCGGGAACCCCTTCAAAAAACGCAGGCGCAGTCTCACGGTTAGCGCATTTATCCAGTTCCTCTAACCATTCACGCTGAATGACAAAATTCTCTGGATCTGCACAATAGGCATCGATCACCTTGCGGTAAACACTAACAACTGTTGCAATGTAATGAATTGATTTCATCCGGCCTTCAATTTTCAAGCTGTCAATTCCAAGTTCAATCATCTGTGGAATCGATTGAATTAGATTAAGATCCATGGGACTCATAGCAAACGGGTCGTCATTGTCTCCGTGAAAGGAAACTTCATTGTTGTTATCTTCAAGCTTATAAAGATCATAATTCCAACGGCATGACTGACAACAGCCACCGCGGTTGGAATCCCTTGCCGTCATATGATTACTTAACGTACAACGTCCGGAATAAGCGATACACATTGCACCATGGACAAAGGTTTCAATCTCAACATCGACCTTTTCCTTCATTTCACTGATTTCTTCCGCACCTACCTCACGGGCTAAAACGACACGTTCTGCTCCTGATTCCTTCCAAAACTGAGCAGTCTGCCAATTCGTTATGGATTGCTGCGTACTGATATGAATTTCTATCGCTGGTGCAATTCGGCGGCAAGTTTCAATAATGAGCGGATCGGCGACAATAATTCCGGCAATCCCTGTTTCTTTCAAGCCTTGAATGTATTTCTCTAGACCAGCAATATTTTCATTGTGAGCAAAAATGTTGGTGGTCACATAAATCTTCGCTCCGTATTTCTTAGCAAACTCGACCCCTTCTTTCATTTCTTCGAAGGTAAAGTTATCTGCGTTCGAACGGAGACCATATTCCTGTCCGCCAATAAAAACGGCATCTGCGCCATAATGAACGGCAATTTTCAATTTCTCAAGATTACCTGCTGGAGCAAGGAGTTCCGGCTTCTTGATAATGACACGTTTCCCATCGACAACCTTAGATATCTTATCTTTAACGATATTCACGATTTTGAACTCCTCCTAAATTTATGTCTAGCTACAGCGCCTAGGTGCTTTCGCTTTTCTATCAATAAACGGTTTCTTTGAAATAGAACCCTGTATCTAATGAACGATTAGCTGGCTGGATTTCCTCAATAGCTGCTAACAATTCATCCTTTTGTTCATCATAAAGATCTGGATCTTCGAAAAATAGATCAATCGCCTTGCGATAGAGTTTCGTTACTGTAAGAATATATTCTGAGCTCTTTAATATTCCATCAATTTTAAATGAATCCACGCCAGCTTCTAACATTTCCTGAAGCTCATCAATAATACACATATCGTTTGGACTCATGATATGTGTTCCATTTGAATCTTCAAAAATTGGATATTTATTACTGCGTTCTACATCATGTAAGAACATATTTTTTTGCATTTTACGATTTTCTATTTCCATGACTTTTCCTTGATACTCAAAATAGTTACCAAGCAGTGAGCGTTTTGATTGGAACATGCAGCTCATTCCATGGACTAGTACTTCAATTTCTACTTCTGCATTTTCTTTTGTTTCCACGATAGCATCCATGTTAATCTCACGGGCAAGTACCGAACGTTTGGCACCTTTTTTGCCCCAATAGTTGCAAGAGAACCAATTCGTACCAAGTGTTTCCGTACTCCAATGTAGCTTCATTTCTGGAACAACTTCCCTCGCCGTCATTAAAACAGCTGGATCGCCAAAGATAATGGCATCCGCCGATGCCGCTGCGGCAAATTGAAGATAATCAGCAAGTTCATCAATTTTTTCATTATGAAAAATGGCATTCATGGCCACATAAACTTTTTTTCCCTTGCTGTGTGCTAGCTCAATCGCCTTTTGAACGTCCTCACGCTTGAATTCACCTGCAAGTCGTAACCCATATCGCTGCTCACCGACAACAAAGGCATCTGCACCGGCTTCCACTAATGGTAAAATATCATCAACTGTCAATGGAGTGACAAGCAATTCTGTTTTTTTCATTTCCTCTCACCTCTCCTTTTGCTAATTGCGACTCCGTCACCAACAGGCACAATCACGGAATCATAATCCGGATGATTCATTAACCAATGGTTAAACTCGTCAATTTTCTTAACAAGATTACGGGTTCTTTTTGATTCAATCTCTCTTTCAGCGACAAGGCCTTTAAACAGCACATTATCGGTAATAATCATTCCATCATGACTAAGATAGTTTTCATACATTTCAAAGAATTTTTTGTATTGGCCTTTAGCCGCATCGATAAATACGGCATCAAACGGTGCGTGTCCACTTACTTGTTCTTCAACCTCCAGCGCATCACCTTCGATTAAAGTAATTTGCTCACCTATCCCGGAACGCTGGATAAAGTCTTTTGCGACGGTAATTCGTTCATTGTCTCGTTCAATCGTAACAATTTTAGCATTTGGAAGGCCAGAGGCCATCCTTAAGGCAGAATAACCAATCGCTGTCCCGACCTCCAGAATTTTTATAGATTGATGAATTCGCAATAATTGCAGCATTGTTTCAATTCCTGCAAGCTCCATAATGGGGACATTATGTTCTTTTGCATAACTCTCCATTTCAGTAAACAATGGGCTTCGCCCTGAAATTAAACCTTCTATATAAAAATGCAGCTTCTCATTTAACAAGCTGCCCTCACCTCAATTCTAAAAAAGCATTCTTAAAAGAAAAAAATGGATCCGGACAATTGCCAAAGCCAAATATTTCTATTTTCTCTCAATTTAGTGCTCTGTAGACATGAAAAAATAGCGTTCACAGGAAATGTTAATCTGCGCAAAGGGTTCAAGCTCCGATGCGCTTTCGGGCAAACACTGCCGCAAATCACCTTACTGTGAGGTACGCTATAAAATACTTATTAAAACACCTGAATTATTCTACCATAAAAAAAGAGGGAATGCTAATCTTTCCCCCATGAAATAATTATTTTTTATTGGTAATATGTTTTGCTTTTTCTTGATTATGTTCATCCAATGTTTTTGTAAAAATAACAACGCCCTCAGGAGTTGCCAGGAAGTAATAATAATCTGTTTCCGCCGGGTCTAATGCTGCTTCAATCGAAACCTTGCCGGCATTGGATATCGGACCTGGAGGCAGACCCGTATTTTTATACGTATTATATGGTGAATTTACTTCTAAATCCTCATATAATACCTTGTCTTTGTGTTTCCCTTGTGCGTATAAAACAGTTGGATCCGTTTGCAGCGGCATTCCTTTTTTGATCCGATTATAGAAAACACTTGCAATCGTTTTACGATCGGCTTTCTCGGTAGCCTCCTCCTCCACCAAAGAGGCCATTGTTAATAATTGGTGAACGGAAAGCTTTTTTTCGTTACTTGCTTCGGTGTAATCAACTAAAACGTTCCTTGTTTTATCCAACATCGCAGTGACCATTTCTTCAACAGATGGATTAGGCTTATAAAATGGATACGTTGCCGGATATAAGTAGCCTTCCAATGGATATTTCACCGTAGAATGAAGAATTTCTTCCGTTAATACGTCCGGGTATTTAACCATTAGTGTTTTAATAAATTCTTTATTGTTCAATTTATTAAACACATCATCTTCGTTTTGGTTTGTAGCTTTTGCCATAATGGCGGCAATTTCTTTAAGCTGCTTTCCTTCTGGAACCGCAATTTTAAAGCTTGCTTTCGCTAGTACCTTACCCGTTTTCAGGCGGCTGACAATTTCAGGAACATCCATTGATGGACTTAGCTGATAATCTCCAGCCATAAATCCACCTTCATTTTTCAGCTTGACATAATATTTAAAGACTTTTGCATTTTTTATAATTCCATTTGCTTCTAATTTTTCGCCAATCCCTGTCACTGAAGACCCTAACGGAATTTCTACTGTTTTCTGTTTCTTACTGTTAGAGTCAACAGGCTTAAGTGCTGATTGTATGTAGAGATATCCTCCGCCGCCAATTAAGACTATGAATAATAGCAATAAGATAGAAATGATCAAAACAATCTTGCGGACAATTCTTGCTTCATGGTGCTGTTCAAGCATTTTTTGCCGAATAACCTCTTTTTTTGTCCCCTTTTCTTCTTTTGTCATCTTTTTCCTCCTTCCCTTTGACCCAACGAATACATCGCCATTATAAAATTATTAGAAAAAAGGTATCATAATAATTTCAGCATATAGTGAGAAAAATGTCAATTTATCAATGAATTTGTCAAAAAAGAAAAGCGCTAGGGCGCTGGAGCTGGACAATTCTCAAAGTCGATCTTAAAAAGAAAGAATCGGCTACAGCGCAGCCGATTCTCCGTTTTACTCTTCTTCTTGTTCCTCGTTAAAGGTATTGAATACCTCTTCTACCATGTCCCATTCTTCGTCCGTCTCGATTTCCATTAACTCACCAAAACCGCCGTCTTCAGTTGGAATGTAAGCATAAGTCAGAATGTCGATTTCTTCTTCTTCATCTTCGTTTGCTCCTACTGGATAAAAGAATACATAGGACTTTTCAAATTCATCTGAATCAAATGTGAAAAGTATTTCAAATAATTGTTCATCGCCATTTTCATCTACAAGTGTGATATAGCGATCCTCTTCGTTATGATCATGTTCGTGTGTCATTTTTTCACCTCATTAATTTTTGCTATCAAGATAACCCTGAAGAATCATCACCGCTGCCATTTTATCGATGACCTTCTTCCGTTTTTTTCGACTGACATCTGCTTCAATCAATACGCGTTCGGCTGCCATTGTTGTCAGCCGCTCGTCCCACAGTACGGTTGGCACAGCAAATCTGGCTTCAATTTCAGAAGCAAATTGCTTACTAGCTTCACCGCGCGGTCCAACCGTTCCATTCATATTTTTAGGAAAACCGATGACGACTGTATCAACTTGATACTCTTTTATTAATTGACCAATTTCCTCAAAACCAAACTCTTGCTTTTCTTCATTGATTTTGAGGGTTTTGAGACCCTGTGCTGTCCACCCCAGCTCATCACTAAGGGCAACACCGACAGTTTTTGAGCCTACGTCTAAACCCATTGCGCGCATTACTTAAACCTCTCGTTGTTGTTTTAAATAGGATTTGACTAATTCCTCAATAATTTCATCCCGTTCCAGCTTACGAATGATGTTACGGGCATCGCGATGACGTGGAATATAGGCAGGATCTCCGGATAATAGGTAGCCGACAATTTGATTGATAGGATTGTACCCTTTTTCCTGCAAAGCCTCATAGACTTGCAAAAGAACGTCCTTTACATCGTGTTCAAATGGCTCTTCAGGAAAATTAAATCGCATCGTTTTGTCAAATGAACTCATTCCATGCACCTCACCTTTCTGAATAGAGGAGAGAATTGGTATTGTCTAGCTTCAGCGCCTAGGTGCTGAAGCTTTTTAGATTTATTACCTACATTTTACACTACTTTGTCCTATTATCAAATGGATTTTACCCATTCCTCCACGAATTGCAGAGCAGCATCCAGTTTTTCAGGGTCTTTACCGCCGGCTTGTGCCATATCCGGACGGCCTCCGCCGCCTCCACCGCAGCGAGTAGCTACTTCTTTAATTAATTTCCCTGCATGGTAGCCTTTTTCAATTAAATCCTTGGTAACAGCCGCAATTAAATTCACTTTACCGTCATGCGCACTGCCGAGGACGATGACAACTGATCCAAGTTTTTGTTTCAGGTCATCAGCCATATTTCTCAAGTTATTCATATCAGCTGCTTGCACCTTTGCAGCTAAAACTGTAACGCCATCAATTTCTTTTGCTTTTGATACGAGGCTGCCAGCTTCAATATTTCCAAGTTTTGTTGCAAGTGATTCGTTTTCCCGCTGCAGTTGTTTGATTTCAACCATTAGACTATCAATGCGGTTCACAATATCTTTTGGATTTGTTTTAAGTTTTTCAGCAGCATCCTTTAACAAACCAACTTGCTCATTTAATGATTTGTATGCTGATTCACCTGTTACTGCCTCAATCCTTCTAGTGCCGGCACCGATTCCGCCTTCTGAAACAATTTTAAATACCCCAATGACAGATGTATTCGGTACATGGCATCCGCCGCAAAGCTCGAGACTGTAATCACCGACCCTTACAACGCGGACAATATCACCATATTTTTCACCAAACAGCGCCATTGCCCCCATTGCTTTTGCTTCGGCAATTGGTTTTAGGCTAATGTTCACTTCGATGTTTCGCCAGATTTTTTCGTTCACGATTTTTTCGATTTGTTCCAGTTCATCCGGCGTAATTTGACCAAAATGCGAAAAGTCAAACCGAAGTCGGTCAGGCTCGACAAGGGAACCGGCTTGGTTAACATGTTCGCCAAGGACATCTTTTAATGCCTGATGCAGCAAATGGGTAGCTGTATGATTTTTAATGATTTTTACGCGATTTTCAGCGTCCACCTTTGCTGACACTTGGTGGTTCGTTTTTAACGTGCCGCTCTTTACCACTACTTGATGAAGGTTTTGACCATTCGGTGCCTTTTGAACATCCTTTACAGCAACCGTTACGCCTTCTCCTTCAATCAACCCGCGGTCAGCGATTTGTCCACCGCTTTCAGCATAAAATGGTGTTAAATCAAGAATAAGCTGTACCTCTTCACCGCTGAATGCTTCTTCTACTAGATCCCCATTTTTAATAATTGCCGCAACGGTTGAGCTTGTCTCAAGCTGATCATAGCCAACAAATTTGCTTTGGACGGTAACATCGCGAAGCACGCCCTTTTGAACCTGCATCGAATCGACATCATGACGGGCTGCACGAGCACGCTCACGCTGCTGTTCCATTTCTACCTCGAAGCCTTGATGATCAACCTTCATGCCCTCTTCTTCGGCATATTCTTCGGTTAATTCCACAGGGAATCCGTATGTATCATACAGACGGAACACATCGGCACCAGTGATGGTATCGCTGCCTTTTTCCTTCTCCTTTTTAATAACACTTGCTAAAATAGTTAAGCCTTCATGAAGAGTTTCGTGGAAACGCTCTTCTTCATTTTTAATAACCTTTTGAATGAACTCGGTCTTGTCTTTTACTTCCGGATAGAAGTCATACATAATTTCGCCCACGACAGGAACAAGTTCAAACATGAATGGGCGGTTAATATTGATTTGTTTTGCATAGCGGACAGCCCGGCGCAGCAATCGGCGCAATACATAGCCTCGTCCTTCGTTTGATGGCAATGCCCCGTCCCCAACAGCAAAAGCAACTGTACGGATATGGTCAGCGATTACTTTAAAGGCAACATCGCGTTCTTTATCAACGCCATATTTTTCTCCGGAGATTTCCTCTGTTGCCCGGATAATCGGGATAAATAAATCGGTATCAAAATTGGTTGGAACATTTTGAACGACAGATGCCATTCGCTCTAGTCCCATGCCTGTATCAATATTTTTCTTTGGCAGCGGTGTATAGGTGCCATCAG
Organism: Neobacillus sp. NPDC097160; assembly: GCF_044762155.1. Classification (NCBI taxonomy): domain Bacteria; kingdom Bacillati; phylum Bacillota; class Bacilli; order Caryophanales; family Bacillaceae; genus Neobacillus; species Neobacillus sp. NPDC097160. Next base: position 49,835 of record NZ_JBIWDU010000008.1, read on the forward strand.
GGTTATGGTTAAATTGTGAAAAAACAAGGTTCCAAACTTCAAGATAACGCTCGTTTTCACCGCCTGGATATAATTCCGGATCACTTGGGTCATTTCCGTATTCTGGTCCGCGGTCATAGAAGATTTCGGTATTCGGACCGCTTGGACCTTCACCGATATCCCAGAAGTTTCCTTCAAGACGAATAATGCGTTCCTCGGGAATGCCAATCGTTTTATTCCATATTTCAAATGCTTCATGATCTTCTGGGTGGACGGTAACTGATAGTAGTTCTGGATCCCAGCCAATCCATTTTTCGTCAGTTAAAAACTCCCATGCCCATGCAATGGCTTCTTGTTTGAAATATTCACCGATGGAAAAATTGCCAAGCATTTCAAAGAACGTATGGTGGCGGGCAGTTTTTCCGACATTTTCAATATCATTCGTTCTGATTGATTTTTGTGCATTTGTAATCCGTGGATTTTCCGGAACGACACGTCCATCAAAGTATTTCTTTAAGGTTGCAACACCACTATTGATCCACAACAATGATGGGTCATCATGCGGAACAAGCGATGCACTCGGTTCAATCGTGTGTCCTTTTTCTTCGTTAAAAAATTGTAAAAACATCGAGCGGATTTGTGACCCAGTTAAATTTTTCATTACAGTAGACCTCCTTGAATAGTTAAAAAAGCATACAAAAAAGCCCTCATCCCAAAACAGGGACGAGAGCTTGTCTCGCGGTACCACCCTGATTATGAATACAATAAATCTGTATTCATCTCTCAATAATGCCTTAACGCGGCAGTAACGGCAGTGGTTAGCTGCACTCCGGATTAGCTTTCTGTCATCCTTCATCTAAAGCTTCTTTCAGCCGGGGAAGCTTCTCTCTTTTGCGCATGAACGCGTTACAGATGGACTACAACATACTTGGATCCTTCTACATTTTCCTACAACTATTCTATATGACGAATTATAGCTACCTAGATATTGTTTGTCAATTTGATTCATGAATAAAATGATTTTTCGCATGAATAATCCCCACTTTAAGCACAGCAAGGACCGGGACAGCTAGGATCAGCCCTAATATCCCGCCAATTTCTCCACCAGCAGTTAACGCAACCATAATGACTAATGGGTGCATATGCAGACTTTTACCGACAATATAGGGGGACAAGATATTCCCTTCAAGAAATTGCAGACCGAAAACAATCACTAAGGTAATTATCACTAATTTTACAGAAGTAGTCGCTGCAATAATAACTGCCGGCACCGCTCCGATAATCGGTCCGAAATAGGGGATTACGTTCGTCGCACCAACTATTAACCCTAATAATAAGGGATATTTTAAGTCAAAAACCCAAAATAATAGGGCAGAGATACTGCCGATAATGATACAAACAAGGAGCTGTCCCCTGATATAACTACCGAGGGATTCATCGACATCCTTTAGAAAGAGTGTACCCTTCTTGCGCCATTTTTTGGGGGTAATATACCACACAGCCCGTTTAATTAACGTGAAATCCTTCAACATATAAAAAGCAATGAACGGAATAATCAGAATGAGGACTGCCGAATTTAAAAATTTCATTAAGATGTTCACGATGATGGTCAGTAATGAGTCCATTTTTTTTTCAAAGGTATCAATGCCTTCATTGATGCGTGCCTGCAGTCCATCCGGCCAGGCCCTTGTGTGTGATTGAAGCGTATCAATCCAGCCGCGGTATTGCTCGGCAAAAGCTGGGGCACTTTCAGATAGGTCTTTTAATTGATCAATGATTGCTGGTATTCCTTTATACAGACCAACAAAAATCCCGCCAAAAAAGATAATATAAATAATTAGGATGGCAAGCCCGCGGTGAAGCCCTTTTTCATGTAATTTTTCAACAATTGGGTGAAGTAAATAGGTGATAAACCCGCCAATAACAAAAGGGAGAATGATAATGGCTGCCATCCTCACAATTGGCATCCACACGAAACTTATTTTTAGAAAAACAAAAATGGCAATTAATAAAAGGAGCAAAAAACCGATTCGGTAATACCATTTCATACGAATATCCACTTTCCATGCCTCCTTTTGGTTAGTTTTAGAGTCAATTGGAGGAAATATACAACTAAAAATCCCCCTTTTCTAGAGGGGGATTGACCTTTTAAAATATCGCTCGTTTTACTTTCTTTTGCAGTCTTTTCATATTGCGGGCAGACATCATATTATTTCTTTCGGCAATATTATATGCTGCCATACCAGCACCAAAAACAATCATGGTCGTTATCATTTTATTCATACGACTCACCTCTTTGATGAATTGTCAAAGCTGCAGCGTTGCACTTTCTGCTTATCTTCGTTTAAAGGGTGTACCGACGCTCTTCTTCTTCAAACAAATCATCTAAAGAACTTAGTGACCCGTCTTCTTCGACTTGATGGGTATTAATTATACCTTGGGCAACTGAAAGCTCAATAAAACAGTTCCAGCAATAGTATTGGTTGATACCAATTTTGCCGATATCCTTGCTTTGACAATTTGGACACTTAAACATGAAAAGACACCTCACGTATCATTTACATCTACGATAATGGCATCCTTTCCGATCGCTAAGGGCTTCCCGGATTGAATGACTTGTTTACCTTCCGTGATATCCGAAAAGAAGCCATCCGTGATTTCGTACCCTACGATTGTGCCCACTTCTTCTTGAAAATATACATCTTTCAACAATCCAAGAGATTCCCCGCTCTTTGAGAGCATCATCATCCCATCTAATGAATGTTGATGATTTAGCGTATATTCCGGACTTTGTTTCATCTTTTGCAATTGCCCGGTATCGGTAACCATAACCCCATCCCAGCCAAAAGATGCCACATTTTGAATGTCCAAAAAATAAGATTGTTTGAAGAAAACGCCTTTTTTAACCAAAAGGCCTTTGACTTTTCCAGTGCTTAAAATACATAGGTCACTAATCTCACCGATTTTTGTCCCACTTCTTGTGTCAAATACAGGCTGTCCTTTTAATAAAGAAAATGTCCGCAAAGAGTGTCCCACCTCCTGTGAACATTTATAGTTTTAGTCAATTACCATAAAATCATAAGGTGAAACGTTTTCCATCCCTACCATTGGATTAACTTTCATTAATACTTCCTCGTAAGACAATTCATCCGCAGAATTCTCCTCTTGGGGTAGGGTCTCATTTTCGGAAATCGATTCTTGCAGCTTTTGGCAGAGGGTCGTTTGTCTTGAGAGTTCGTCGGCTCTTTCAACCCCCATTCTAAGGGCATCCTCTTCACCGCATAAAATCAACGATTGTTTACTTCTCGTAATCGCGGTATAAATTAAATTTCTCCGCAGCATCCGGTAATAACTTCTTGTAATGGGGAGAATAACAATGGGAAATTCACTTCCCTGTGACTTATGCACCGAGCAGCAGTAAGCATGGGTGATTTGATTTAAGTCCTGCCTTGTGTATTCGACCTCATTGCCTTCAAAAGAAATATAAATCATATCTTGTTTTTCGGTGTTTTCCTTCGCATAAATAATCGAGATAATTTCTCCAATATCGCCATTAAAGACATTGCTTTCCGGCTGGTTCACAAGCTGGAGCACCTTATCACCGATGCGGTATTTGACTTCCCCAAATGCAATTTCCTTCCGTTTGCCGTCAGGATTCGGGTTAAAAATTTCCTGTAGCAGTACATTCAAGCGGTCGATTCCGGCTGGCCCTCTGTACATCGGTGCCAGCACCTGGATATCTTTTGCTGAATACCCTTTATTTTTGGCATTAAGGGCTACTTTTTCAACCACTTGTGCAACCTGCGCCGTTGAACATTTAATAAACGAACGATCGGCCTGCTTTGCGGTAATATTAGCAGGGAGATAGCCCTTTTTTATATCATGTGCCAATTCGATAATGGAAGAACCCTCTGCCTGCCGGTAAATATCGGTAAGGCGGACGGTAGGAATCCGCTCAGACTGCAGCAAGTCCTTTAAAACCTGTCCCGGTCCGACAGATGGCAGTTGGTCTTCGTCGCCAACCATAATAACTTGAATATTCTCTGGGAGTGCTCTAAACAATTGATTGGCAAGCCAAATATCGAGCATCGAGGTCTCGTCCACAATTAATATTTTTCCTTCTAAGGAATTGGCATCATCTCGGTCAAGGACTTCTGTCCCGTTAAAACCAAGTAATCGGTGGATTGTTACTGCAGGCAGTCCTGTCGACTCTGTCATTCGTTTAGCAGCACGTCCGGTTGGTGCTGCCAGTAAAAACGGAAACGGCTCATCCTTTTTGTGATAATCCTTCAGCTCTAAGGAACAGCCATGAAGTTCTGCATATAGTTCAACAATTCCTTTGATAACAGTCGTTTTCCCAGTACCAGGTCCGCCCGTTAAGATCAACATGGGCGACATTAATGCTGTTTGAATTGCTTCTCGTTGTGTTGGTGCATATTGTACCCCTAAGCGGTCTTCCAAACCTCCTAATGCCAGTAGAAATTCCGATTCAGGGAATTGATCCTTGTATTCCGTTTGTTGTAAAATCCGGTTAATGCTCGTTACAAGACCTTTTTCCGCGAAAAATAAGGTAGGCAAATAGACTCGTTTTTCCTCACCTTGAATTTTCCCCTCTTCTTCGAGCTTAATAAGCTCATGTGAAATATCTATGTATTCAATTTGATCACGCTTGTTGTCCTCGAGGAGTGCCTTCACCTGCTCAAGCAAATCTTGCGCATGCATATAAACATGGCCTGTTTGCATGCTTTCACTTTCCAGGGTGTAAAGACAAGCAGCTTTTATCCGATCCGGATGGTTTCCGGAGATCCCCAGCTGGTAGCCAAGCTCGTCCGCACGGCCAAAACCGATGCCTTCGATATCTTCAACAAGCTGATAGGGATTTTTTTGAATCGTATTTAGCGTTTCCTCTTTATAGGCTTGATAAATCCTCATCGAAATCTGCGGTCCAAAGCCATATTGATTTAAGGCGACCATAACCTGCTCGAGCCCTTGATGCTCCATCAGCGTATCGTAAAGTGTTTTCGCTTTTTCAGGAGGGAGTTTTGGAATGGAATCAAGCAAGGAAGGCTGATTGAGAATTTTGGAGATCGCATTTTCTCCTAATGTTTCAACAATGCTCTGTGCCGTTTTTTTACCGATCCCTTTAAACATTTCACCTGATAAATAGGCAATTACTCCTTGTTTGGTCTGTGGCATGTCCTTCCGGAAATGATTTGTATGAAATTGCACCCCGAATTTTGGATGATCCTTAAATTCCCCGAAAAAAATATAGGTTTCCTGTTCATGAATTTTTGGAAAATAACCGGTAATCACCGCTTCTTTATCATCATATTCATCATTTGTCTCATCAACGCGGATCCTTAAGACGGTGTAAAGATTTTGTTCGTTGTGAAAAATCGTTACAATCGGCCGACCTTTGACGAATTTTCCCTGCTCTGCAAATAAATCAAGTGAGTCTTGTTTTTCCATTTTGGCTCCCTCCTTTCGGTTGAAAGTAAAAATTATCGGTTATTTTCAATCAGTTTTTTTGCATGACCTGCAAGTAAATGGTCTGGTTGTATGTCGAGTGCTTTATTCAGCATTTCGAGTGCTAGTACTGCATTTTCTTTAAAGGCATAAGAAACCCCTAAATTGTAAAATGCATCTGAATGGCTTGGATCCAGCTCGATACATTTTTCGAATTGAGTGATGGCGTCGTCAATCATTTCGAGCTGTGCCAGACATAATCCATATTGAAATCGTGCCTCCGCATCCTGTTCATTTAGTTCAACACTTCTTTGTAAATAGGGGAGAGCGAATCGACCTTGCTGCAATTGAACAAGTGTTAATCCCAACATAAAGTAATTGTCGCTTGTGTGCAGACCTTTTTTCATCGCTGTTTCAAACATATTTTTTGCTTCGTTGAAAAGGTCTTTTGTAAATAAAAGGTTACCGATGCTATAGTAAGCCGCCGCAGTGTTTTCATCTATTTCAAGCGCTTTTTGGTAAAATTTTAACGCCTTTTCATCATCGCCGACGGCAGAAAGGACGTTTCCAAAATTTATATAGGCAACGGGATCAGTTGGATTTTCTTCAATGGCCTCATTAAAGGCTTTTGCCGCCTCTTCCCAGTTGCCCTCTTGCATGTATTTAACACCTAATTGGTTTTTATCCATTTTTTCAGCTCCAATCCTAAAAGAAAGTATATCATATTTGTCAAAAAAACCCCGACTCCAAAATAGGAATCAGGGTCAAAAACTAGCCAACATATGTTAAACGTTCACCATTTTTATACACTTCGTCGATTGTTCCACCGCCAAGACATTCGTCGCCATTGTAAAACACAGCGGCTTGACCTGGAGTGATGGCCCGAATCGGTTCGTGAAAAAGAACTTGTACCTTATCGCCCTCTAAGAGACGAACGGTCACTTTATGGTCTTCCTGACGATACCGGAATTTGGCTGTACATTCAAACTCGGCAGGCTTTTCACGATTGGATACCCAGCTTACATTAACAGCGGTAATCGCATCAGAATATAGTTTTTCATGATGAAAGCCTTGTCCAACATAAAGGATATTTCTTTTTAAATCCTTACCGATAGCAAACCAAGGCTCGCCCGAACCGCCAATTCCCAACCCGTGACGCTGACCGATTGTATGATACATCAGACCTTCATGCTTGCCCTTAACTTCACCATCAAAGGTTTCCATATTTCCCGGCTGAGCAGGCAGATATTGACCTAAAAACTCTTTAAAATTCCGCTCCCCGATAAAGCAAATCCCAGTGCTGTCCTTTTTCGCAGCAGTTGCAAGGTTTGCCTCCTTCGCAATTTCACGAACACTTGATTTTTCAAGATTCCCGATCGGGAACATCACTTTACTAAGTTGTTCCTGCGATAATTGATTCAAGAAATAGGTTTGGTCTTTATTTTCGTCAAGACCGCGGAGCATTTTATATTCACCATCGCGGTACTCAACTTGGGCGTAGTGACCAGTAGCAAGGTAATCCGCCCCCAAATTCACCGCATGTTCGAGGAATGCTTTAAATTTTATTTCTTTGTTGCACATGACGTCAGGATTAGGTGTCCTGCCCGCTTTATATTCATCAAGGAAATAGGTAAAGACCTTATCCCAATATTGTTTTTCAAAATTAACCGCATAATAGGGGATGCCAATTTGATTGCAAACACGGATAACATCCTCGTAGTCTTCTGTCGCTGTACATACGCCGTTTTCATCGGTGTCATCCCAGTTTTTCATAAAAATGCCGATGACGTCATAGCCTTGCTGCTTTAATAAAAGTGCTGCAACAGAGGAATCAACGCCTCCTGACATTCCGACAACAACCCTAGTATTTTTCGGATCTTTTCTTTCCATTTTTTTTCACCTCTCACTATACCGAAGCATCGTTGTACATTTATTTTTTCAGACGCGAAACCACTTTACCAATTTCTTCAGCTGCCTTCATGACTTCCTCAGTCGTTGTATTAAAGCCGAAGCTGAAGCGAATCGAATTGATTAAGCGCTCTGATTGTTTACCAAACATGGCAACAAGGACATGGGAAGGTTCAATCGAACCAGCAGTGCAGGCTGACCCGCTCGAAACAGCAATTCCTGCTAAATCAAGGTTGACCAGCATTGCCTCCACACTTGTCCCAGGAAAGCTTAAGTTTAATACATGTGGCAACGAATATTCAAGCGATCCGTTTATAGCAAATTCTACCTCTAGTTCACGGAGCTTTTGCAGCAAAACTTCTTTAAACGCCATGAACCGCTCTTTTTTAACCTGCCGTTCATCACTTGCAATAAGAACAGCTTCATGAAACCCGGCAATGGAGGCGACATTTTCCGTTCCTGCACGGCGTTTTCTTTCTTGATCGCCGCCAAATAGACGAGGAGAAAGTTTTACATTTGACCTTGCAAACAGAAATCCTGTTCCTTTTGGGCCATTAATTTTATGGGCAGAAACGGATAATAAATCAATCAAGCTCTCATTGACATCAATGTCTTCCACCCCATAAGCCTGAACCGCATCGGTATGGAAGATGGCAGGATGATTTTTTAAAAGTTGTCCAATTTCCGAAATCGGTTGAATCGTTCCGACTTCATTGTTTCCATACATAACAGAAACAAGAATGGTATCATCCCTTAATGCTGCTTGGAGGTCTGCTACAGTGATTCTTCCAGTTTCATCGACTGGCAAATAGGTGACCTCAAAACCGATCTTTTCTAATTTTTGGCAAGCATGGAGAACGGCATGGTGTTCCACCTGGGTAGTAATAATATGCTTGCCGTTATTCTGGAAGCTTTCAGCGACCCCGAATAAAGCCATATTATCCGCTTCGGTTCCACCGCCTGTAAAAATAATCTCACTTTCCTTTGCCCCAATGCTTTGGGCCATCGCCGCACGTGCTAAATCAATATAATGGCGGGCTTCCCTGCCATATGAATGAATGCTTGAAGGATTCCCAAAAGTCGCATTCATGACTTCAAGCATTTTTTCTATAACCCTTGGGTGCATCGGAGTGGTTGCCGCATGGTCGAGATAAATTCGTTCCATCATTACACCTTCAATCAAAATAAGTCTCTAGCATTACTTTTTACATTAAATATAAAACATATAACCGTCTGGTTCATGATCCTCACTATGACTTGCCAAGTCTTCTAATGTCGTATTATCCAATACGTCTTTAATGGCATCGCGAATGCGGATCCAAAGCTCACGCTTGGCCGGTTCCTCATCTTCAATTCCTTCCACGGGAGTAATCGGTCCTTCTAGCACGCGAATCACATCCCCAGCCGTAATTTTAGAGGGCTCATTTGTAAGAATGTAGCCGCCGTAAGCACCCCTGATGCTCTTTACTAATCCGGCATTCCGAAGTGGAGCAATTAACTGTTCTAAATAATGTTCCGATAAATCATTTGCTTGGGCAATCGTTTTTAAGGAAGTAGGACCTTCACCATGTTTTTTCGCAAGTTCAATCATGATAGTCAGACCATAACGTCCTTTTGTAGAAATTTTCATCACTTGCACCTCTATTCATAATCTATATATAAAAATATCTCAGTAAATTGATAGGCTTTAGAAATTATATCATATTCTTCTTCAATATGCTTTTGCAAGGGAAAATGGTATTGTAATAAGTAGGGAACTTTGTTTTTTGGAGAGATGATTATGCAGCAAAAACCATTAGCTTTTCGTATGCGTCCTAGAACGATCGAAGAAGTTGTCGGCCAACAGCATCTGGTTGGCGACGGAAAAATCATTGCCAGAATGGTAAAAGCGAAACAGCTGACATCAATGATTTTATATGGACCGCCAGGAATTGGCAAAACTTCGATTGCCAGCGCTATTGCCGGTAGTACGAAATATGCCTTTCGGACACTAAACGCGGTCACCAATAATAAAAAAGATATGGAAATCGTCGCTGCAGAGGCAAAAATGTCTGGGAAAGTGATTCTGCTTCTTGATGAAGTCCATCGGTTAGATAAAGCGAAGCAGGATTTTTTACTGCCTTTTTTGGAAAACGGGATGATTGTGTTAATCGGAGCAACCACGAGTAACCCTTATCATGCAATTAACCCAGCAATCCGCAGCCGCTGTCAAATTTTCGAGCTAAAACCGTTAACACCTGATGAAGTGAAGCAAGCATTGTTGCGCGCCGTTGACGATGGAGAGCGCGGCTTTGGCGGATTGAAAATTGAGATTTCCGATGAAGCTTTACAGCATTTTGCCCAGGGCTCTAATGGGGACGTAAGAAGCTCTTTAAACGCACTGGAATTGGCGGTGTTATCAACGGATCAAGATGATGACGGCATCATCCAAATCGATGTGGGGACAGCCGAAGAATGTTTGCAAAAGAAAAGCTTGGTTGCCGATAAAGACGGGGATGGGCACTATGACGTCCTATCAGCTTTTCAAAAATCAATTCGCGGAAGTGACGTTAATGCGGCTCTCCACTATCTTGGCAGATTAATCGAAGCGGGCGACCTTCCAAGTATCAGCCGTCGTCTAATTGTCATAGCGTATGAAGATATCGGCCTAGCCAATCCGCAAGCAGGTGCACGTACATTGGCTGCGATTGAAACAGCAGAAAGAATTGGCTTTCCCGAAGCAAGGATTCCATTGGCCAATGCCGTCATTGAATTATGCTTATCACCAAAGTCTAATTCTGCAGTCATGGCGATTCAAGCAGCCCTTGATGATATTCAAAAAGGAATCGTCGGCGAAGTCCCAGACCATCTTAAAGATGCACATTACAAAGGGGCAAAAGAACTTGGCAGAGGGATTGGCTATATGTACCCACACGATTATGAAAATGGCTGGGTCCCGCAGCAATACCTACCGAACAAATTAAAAAACAAACAATACTACAAGCCCAAAAAAACCGGGAAATTCGAACAAGCCCTAGCCACAGTCTACGAAAAGTTAACAAGATCGAAAAAGTAGTAATAGTAGCTAAAGTAGTAAAGGTGACAGGCACCATGTGAAAATTTCACATGGTGCCCGTCACCTTTTACATTATCCAGATATTATTATGCGGCTACGTCTCGTTTTTTGAAGACGTAGAAGGCTAGGAATTGGAATATCGCAAAGTAGAGCAGCAGCATGATGACGGAGAAGGATATGGTCATCCCTTCTACCATTGGCGTGCCCTCGAAGTATTGCATCAGATCTGTGTTAGCAAACAAGATGTATTTTGCCCAGTCAAATTTCATTGATAACAACGCTGTAAACTGCCCGCCAGTAAACAATAAGAACAGTGACAACCCAATTGCCAGTGAGCTATTTCGGAATACAGACGAAATCATGAAGGCCATTGTCACTAACATAATCGTGTCGATCGAACTTAAACCGTAATAGATTAACAAATGAACAACCGTATTTTGCTCGGTCACTTGACCATTGAAATAATTTAAATACGGAACGGCTTTTTCCGGCATCCCAAACATGATCGCACCAAGTGCAGTTGAGAAAGCAAACAAAATCGCTAAAATAAATAAAGCAAACAATAACACCGTCAAATATTTCGATAGGAGGATTTTCGTCCGATTGATAGGCCGAATCAACAACAGCTTGATGGTTCCCCAATTAAACTCACTGGCAACAATTCCGGCAGAAACAATGATGATAAATAATCCTGCTAGCATGATCAACTGTGAGGTATCTTTTACGAATGACCAAACCGTATATCTTTCACGCGGTGGAATATCATGCTTGATCCGATAATCATTGATGGCGATTTCCTTTTTGAAAAATTGCTTTTCTACCTTGGTTCGACTTTGCTCCATCTGCTGTTTTAACGCGTTATTCTCATCTTGTAATACTTGCTGCCAATTTTTATCCTGAACAAAGTCCTTTTGTTGTGTCTTAACCACGATCCCGACTAAGGTAATGGCAACGATAAGGATCCCAATCATCACAAAGGTACCTGGGCGTTTGAAAATTTTCATCCATTCATTTTTGATTAAATTAACCACGAGTTGCAGCCTCCTTTTCCGATGTCACTTCAAGGAAGCGATCTTCCAACGTTTTCGCCACTTCTTTGATTCCAAAAATTTGAATATCTTCGCCTACCAATTTTTTCACGAGATTCGGTATTTCTTCTTTAGGCAGCTCCACTGATAATCCGTTTCTCGAACGGTTGGCCCTTACTTCGGGATAATTTGTCTCAATAAGTTTTAATGCCTTGTCGGTTGGAACAACCTCCAATTCATAGGTAACTTCGGTACCATGAACAAATTCCTGAACAAGCTGTACATCTATCAATTTACCATTTTGGATAATCCCGATCCGATCACACATCATTTCCATTTCCGATAGCAAGTGGCTGGAAACGATCACGGCCATATTTTTTTCACGGGCAAGCTGGCGGACATAGTCACGGATCTCCCGGATCCCCGCCGGATCGAGCCCATTTGTCGGCTCATCAAGGATAAGGACATCCGGGTCATGCAAGAGACATTGCGCCAAGCCTAGGCGTTGTCTCATTCCAAGGGAATATGTTTTTACCCTGTCATTGATTCGTTCTGTTAAGCCGACAAGTTCAACCGTTTCGGCAATTTTCTCCTTGGTGATACCTTTTGACATTCTGGCATAATGAACAAGATTTTGATAGCCGGTCAAAAATTTATACATTTCTGGATTCTCAACGATGGCTCCTACATGACCAACAGCATCTTCAAAATTAGTTTTAATGCTTGAGCCGCCGATGGTAATATCACCCGAGGTAATGCCCATTAAGCCGACGATCATTCGAATCGTAGTTGTTTTTCCCGCTCCATTTGGGCCAAGAAATCCAAATACCTCACCTTTATTCACTTGGAAGCTGATATCGTCAATGATCGTTCTTCCTTTAATTACTTTTGTTACATTTTTTAATTCAACTATGGTTTCCAAAACCTCTCTCCTCTCGATATGTCCCAACATAGTTTAACTGTTTGTCATGGAAAATTCCTATTTTAAGTATAGCCTTGTTACGTTATTTTCAAAAAACGTCTGTAGGTGGATTCGTGTCTAAGTCTGAAGACTGAGAAGTGTTAACAAAATATTCGTACATTTCTTTATTATGGAGCAAATTTTTATATAAAATAAATATGGAGCTTTTAAAATGCGGGAGGAAGTGGGACATGATATTACAAACTTTAAAAACTCGTTCCGAACCTACGGAATTAATTAAATTAAGATTTCTAAACGCACGAATGATGCTTGGACCAAAAGAAAAAAGGTATTATTTTAATCTTGAAAAAGGGTATCAAGGTGAGGTTATGTTTGACCAATTAACTCAGAAGCTCCAAAATGATTTGTATATAATTAATGATTTACGCCTGGAATCTAATAACGCTGAGTTTCAAATTGATACCCTAATTATTGCTCAAGAAACCATTTATCCTTTTGAAGTTAAAAATCATGAGGGTGATTATTATTACGAAGCAGGTAATTTCTTTTCAATGTTAACTGAGGATGAAATTAAGAATCCATTGGACCAATTAAAACGCAGCAAGTGGTTTCTACCTCTTCGGGCATTATTAGCCCTTTCTTTTTACCTTGGCTACAGCCCTTCAACCTCTTCGGGCATTATAATACCCTTTCTTTTTCAAAAAAGCCCTGAACCATTAAAGTCCAGGGCTACCAAAAAGGTTATTTCTCATCCGAAACACGATGAATCTTAATATCTTTCAGTAATTCCATCACCACATAGCTCGCCATGATCAAACCGGCAGCGGAAGGGACGAAGGCATTGGATGCAGGCGGCATTTGCGCTTTGCGAATTGGGGCATTTTCATTCCCTACTTCTTTCTTAATGTCTTCGCGAATGACAATCGGGCTCTCATCAGAAAAGACAACGGGGATACCCTTGTGAATACGTTCCTTACGCAACTTAGTACGAATTACCTTCGCAATCGGATCCGTATGTGTTTTTGAAATATCGGCAATCTTAAAACGGGTTGGATCCATTTTATTGGCTGCTCCCATGCTAGAGATGATTGGAATTCCCCTATTTAAACACTCTTTCATCAAATGGATTTTGTAAACAATCGTATCAGAGGCATCCACAACAAAATCAATATTGTAGTCAAAAATTTCTTCATATGTTTCCTCTGTATAGAACATCTTTAGCGCAATGACCTCACAATCAGGATTAATATCTTTAATCCTCTCTTGCATGATGTCTACTTTCGGTCTGCCAATCGTTGACAGAAGCGCAATAAGTTGACGGTTGATATTGGTAATATCCACATCATCTTTATCGATTAACACTAAACGGCCAACTCCGGATCGCGCTAGAGCTTCAGCAGCAAAAGAACCGACACCGCCGACACCTAACACAGCAACCGTACTGTTTTTCATAATTTCTAATCCTTCTTTACCAATCGCAAGCTCATTTCGGGAAAATTGATGCAGCATGTATGTTCACTCCAAATTAAATATCAATTTACGTTTATTTTTTCACCATAAAAATATATCATACCACCCTATAAAAGCAAGTATTTTTATAGGAATTATCAAAAAGGTAAACTCGACATTACACCTATGCCAATAGGATTTTTCGACAATCGCATCCGCCAATAAAAGCAAAATCCTTCCGACATCTGCCGGAAGGTTAATTTTACCCATAAGAAAAGAGTCCCAATGGTGCCGTTGCTTCTTGATCCTTAGTTTTGATCCCGCACTCAGCAGGGGGGTGTCCTGTTTCCGGTATTGTAAGTCCCCATACCCGAAAAGGGCGAGGCATTTACGCAATCAGAAAACTCTAGACTCCCGAATAAAAAATGTTCGGTCAAAACTTCAGGTAACACAACGTACATTTCAGGACTCTTCTTTAATTGCTTTTTATAATAGCATATTTTCAAGCGTTCTTCAAGGGATTCATGAAAGCGAATTCCTGTTATTTTTTAACATTTAGTGACAAATTTAATTCCTTTAATTGTGCCTCGGAAACTTCGCCAGGTGCATTCGTTAACAAGCAACTTGCGCTGGCTGTTTTCGGAAAGGCAATCGTATCCCGTAAGTTTGTGCTGCCGGCAAGCAGCATTACTAAGCGGTCAAGGCCAAGTGCGATTCCTCCGTGCGGCGGTGTTCCATATTCAAAAGCATTCATTAGGAAGCCGAATTGTTCCTTCGCATCCTCTGGTGAAAACCCAAGGACACTAAACATCTTTTCTTGAATCGGACGTTCAAAAATCCTCAAAGATCCGCCGCCGAGCTCATAGCCGTTCAACACAAGGTCGTACGCTTGAGCACGGACCTTAGAAGGGTCAGAATCTAAGTATTCAAGGTCTTCCCTAAACGGCATCGTGAATGGGTGGTGGGCTGCATAATAACGGCCTTCTTCCTCATCGTATTCCAAGAGCGGCCAGTCCGTAACCCATAAGAAATTAAACAGACTTGGGTCGATTAATCCTAATTCTTTCCCTAGCTTTAGTCTTAAAGCTCCGAGCGCATCAGCAACAACACTTTTCTTATCAGCAACAAACAGGAGCAAATCTCCTTCTGAAACCTCAAGGGTGGCCATCAGGTCTTTTGTATCTTCCTCAGAGAAAAATTTCGCTATCGGGCCCTTCAAGCCATCAACATCCACTTTAAGCCAGGCAAGACCCTTTGCACCATAGACAGCAACAAACTCTGTTAAGGCATCAATATCTTTACGTGAATACTTGTCTGCTGCCCCTTTGACATTTATCGCTTTAACTTGTCCGCCGCCAGCGACAGCGGAAGCAAACACTTTAAAGCCGGATTCTTTGACGATTTCAGAAAGGTCAACGAGTTCCAAGCCAAAGCGAGTATCCGGTTTATCGGAACCAAAGCGGCTCATTGCTTCATCATAGGTCATGCGCGGGAAAGCGTGCGGAACTTCCACACCCTTAACTTTTAGCATCAGCTGGGACATCATATTTTCCATCATGCCCATGATATCTTCTTGGCTCATGAAGCTTGTTTCAATATCGATTTGGGTAAATTCAGGCTGACGGTCTGCACGCAAGTCCTCATCACGGAAACAGCGGGCGATTTGATAATAGCGTTCAATTCCGCCAACCATGAGCAGTTGTTTAAACAATTGTGGTGATTGTGGCAGCGCATAGAATTCACCTGGATGAACACGGCTTGGCACCAAATAATCACGCGCCCCCTCAGGCGTGCTTTTTGTCAAAATTGGTGTTTCAATATCTAAAAATCCTTCGCCATCGAGGAAATCTCTCACTTGCTTCGTTACTTGATGACGCATTTTTAATGTTTCAAAAATAACCGGGCGGCGGAAATCTAAGTAACGGTATTTTAACCGGATATCTTCTGACGCATCTGTTTTATCAGAAATCGTAAATGGCGGTGTTTTCGCTTCATTGATAATCGTTACTTTTTCCGCATGTACTTCAATTTTTCCCGTTTTAAGGTTTTCATTGATGGTTGAAGGCTCACGGCTGACGACCGTTCCAACCACATCAAGGACATATTCATTGCGGATTTTTTCCGCTGTCTCTAGTGCTTCCTTCGATAAATCAGGATTAAACACGACCTGAACAATGCCGGAACGATCACGCAAATCGATAAAAATTAATCCGCCAAGGTCACGTCGCTTTTGAACCCAACCTTTTAATGTTACCTTTTCCCCTACCGAGGACTCTGGAACTTCACCACAAAAATACGATCTACCAAACATTGTTTTTCCCCCTTTAAGATTGCAATTCCTGAAATTGTTTAATGAAAGTGTCTAGGCCTAATTCTACTTGTTCACCTGTAGCCATATTTTTTACATTAATTTTGTTATTTTTAAGCTCATCGTCCCCAAGAACGACAACATATTTCGCGTTTAAGCGGTCAGCTGCTTTAAATTGCGCCTTAATTTTTCGATCTAAATAATCTCTTTCAGCGGAAAAACCGGCCATCCGCAGCTGCTGCAATAGCCCTACCGTGTAATCCTTTGCTTCCTCACCAAGAGCGGCGAGATAGCAATCAATCCCTTGATTCACCTCAAGCTCAATGCCTTCCGCGTTAAGCGCAGCGATAAACCGCTCAATACTTAAAGCAAAGCCAATCCCCGGTGTTTCCGGACCTCCAATTTCTTCCGCTAATCCGTTATACCGGCCGCCGCCGCAAAGGGTAGTAATGGCGCCAAATCCTTCGGCGTTACTCATAATCTCAAATGCCGTGTGATTATAATAATCCAAGCCCCGCACTAAGTTAGCATCCACCTCAAATGGAATATCGAGCTGCGTTAAATACTGCTGTAATTTTTCAAAATAGGCCTTGGAAAAATCATTTAAATATTCAAGGATCGATGGTGCTGATTTCATTAATTCATGATCGCGATCTTGCTTACAATCAAGGATTCTAAGCGGATTTTTTTCTAGACGGTTTTGACAATCATGACAAAACTCTCCGATCCGCGGTTTAAAGTGATTCACCAATGCCTCACGGTGTGCGGTGCGGCTCTCCTTGTCACCAAGACTGTTAATCATCAGCTTTAGCTGCGTCAAGCCCATTTCTTTGTATAGATTCATCGCAAGGGAAATAACCTCAGCATCAATCGCCGGATCGTTACTGCCTAATGCCTCCACGCCAAATTGGACAAACTGACGGAAGCGCCCTGCCTGCGGGCGTTCATAGCGGAACATCGGTCCCATGTAATAAAGCTTTACAGGCTGGTTGGCTAGCCCGAACATTTTTTTCTCGACAAACGAGCGAACGACTGCTGCCGTTCCTTCCGGTCTTAGGGTGATACTGCGTTTCCCGCGGTCCTCAAATGTGTACATTTCTTTTTGAACAATATCGGTAGAATCGCCCACACCTCTTGAAAAAAGATCGGTGTGTTCAAAGATTGGTGTACGAATCTCCTGGTATTGATATTTCTCACAAAGCTCGCGTGCTTTTGCTTCGATCAGCTGCCACTTTTCTACCTCTCCAGGCAGAATGTCCTGCGTGCCTCTAGGGATACTTATAGACATTGTGGAAAACCTCCTCTTTTAAAAAAAATTTTTATGTGAATATTTTTTAATACAAATAAAAAAACTCCCATCCCTTGTATAAAATACAAGGGACGAGAGTTCTGATCCCGCGGTGCCACCCTAGTTGAAAAGCATGTAAATGAATGCCCTTCCTCTTGAACAGTTAACGCCTGCTCACGTTCTTCTCCTAGTAGAGCCTTTAGCTTTTTCAGAGAGAAGCCTACGGAGTGTTCATTCATTAAGGCACATGCAGAAATGCTTTCAGCCTAAGGCATTTCCTCTCTTTTCATGGGTTAGCTTAATTACTATGCTCCATCATTGGTTATATCTTTATGTTTTATATTTATATAATAATACGGAGCATCGATAGTAATGTCAAGAGAGATTTACGACCTTTCTAAATGTTTTTTTAACTTTCTGACATCCGCCATCGATAAACCAAATTCGGATGCAAGCTCAAACGAGGTTGCATGCTGTTCTTTTTGAATAAAATCATGAAAATCCACACCAAATAGGCGGCCATCCATTGATTGAATGTTCATTCCTTTTTCACTCGACCTCATACCAAATCACCTCTGTCTTTTTTTCTATTATTTCCATCTATGGTGAAAAACTTGCATGTTAACAAGATATTTAGGCCCATCTTGGTCTTTTTTAACAATTAAGGAATGATTTTCTCTCCATTTTACGATAAAATAAATGACAAAGGAGGGAACCGATGTTCAAAAAGTTTATTCTTCTATTATTGTCTATCATTCTAGTTTTCGGGACTTTCCTGCCGCAAGGAAAAAGCAGTGCTGCGAGTGGTTCGCTAACCATTTCCAGTGATACTGTCAATGTTCGCGGTGGTCCGAGTTTAAGTTATCCCCTCGTAAAAATAGCAAAACGGGGCGAAAAGTATTCAATTGTGAAGGAAAAAGGTGATTGGGTCGAGATTCAATTATCACTTGGAAAAACAGGCTGGGTCGTCAACTGGCTTGTAACAAAAGACAACGCGCCCAAAACGACAGCTGCCGCATCGTCAGGTGGGAGCAAAAACACAATAGCCAAAGCCAACACTGATCAATTAAGAGTTCGCTCCGGACCTGGGACAAGCTTCCAAATTATCGGCTTCTTAACGAAAGGGCAAGTAGTCACTATCCTTGACCAGAATGAAAACTGGTATAAAATAACCTCTTCCTTTGGTGAAGGATGGGTTGTTAGAGATTTTTTAGAGCTTAAAACCGATAAGCAGGAAAACAAGCAAACTCCCGCCCCTTCCAAGAAAACGACCGATACAGGTGTGGTAAATGGCGATACCTTAAATGTAAGAAGAGAACCATCCGCATCAAGCCCTATTATCGGAAAACTAGCCAAAGGTACAAGCGTAACGATTTATTCCAAACAAAATAATTGGCTCGAGATTGGTTTTTCAAATCTTAAAGGATGGGCAAATGCTGAATTTATTAACACGGAAACAGGGGCATCAAAGGACACACCCACACCGAAGAAAGAATTGAGCGGGATCAATGGAACGATAACTGCCGGCAGTCTTAGTGTCCGCTCAGAGTCATCAATGGATTCCGACATTATTGGGACTGTGACAAAGGGGCAAAGCTTCGCTATTTTGGAGGAGAAAAACAATTGGGTAAAAATAGAATTTAAGAATGGTAGTTTCGGATGGGTTGCCGGTTGGTATCTTGATAAAACAACTGGAAAATCCCAATCTGGACAAGCTCAGAAGGAAAGTAAGATTACCATCTTACATAATGGGACAAATATCCGAAAGGAAGCAGACGGCCAATCAGATGTCGTCGTCCTGGCAAACGAAGGTGAAGTTTTTCCTGTTAAAAGGATTGTGAATGACTGGTATGAGGTACAACTAAAGGACGGAGAAACAGGGTATGTTGCCGGCTGGATTGTTTCGAATAACGGGACGAATTCACAGATTCAGAAGTCAGGTGCCGAAAGCTATCTTAAAAATAAAACCATTGTCCTTGATCCCGGACATGGTGGTGTCGATAATGGTACAACAGGTGCAAGCGGAACATTAGAGAAGGAGCTAACACTTAGAACAGCCCGGCTTCTGTATGATAAATTAAGGGCTGCCGGTGCAAATGTCTACCTTACGAGAAACAATGACTCTTTTATACCGCTTCCTTCCCGTGTAAGTGCGGCGGAGTCCTATAATGCAGATGCCTTCGTCAGTATTCATTACGACAGCAGCCTAGATCAAAGTACCCGCGGGATGACCGGCTATTATTATCATATTTATCAAAAATCACTTGCAGATACGCTATTTGCCTCAACGGTCGGGCAAACAAAATTAAATGATCGCGGCGTAAGAATTGGTGATTTCCATGTCATTCGTGAAAACAATCGAAAGGCTGTCCTGATGGAACTTGGCTATTTAAGCAATCCGGAGGAAGAAATGACGCTAAACTCGAGCGGATTCCAAGAAAATGCCGCTTCCGGTTTGTATAATGGATTGGCAAGATTCTTTAAAGCAAATTAAAAATGCACAAGGCACCAGAAGTTGGACAATTCTCAAAGTCGAAATTTCTTTCTTATTTCACAAAAAAAAGCTTGGCACTTAAATTAAAGTGCTAAGCTTTTTTATGCTTTACTTTCCAAAATCAACGTCACTGGACCGTCATTGGTTATTTGAACATCCATCATCGCGCCAAAAACACCTGTTTCAACAAGGATTCCTTTTTCACGGAGCATACCGTTAAAAGCATCATAAAGTTGTATTGCCTGCTCTGGTCTGGCTGCGTCGATGAAACTAGGTCTTCTTCCTTTTCGACAGTCACCATAAAGGGTGAACTGGGAAACGGAAAGAATTTCACCGCCTACGTCCATCAACGACAAATTCATTTTTCCAGCCGCATCTTCAAAAACCCTTAAATTGGCAATCTTATCTGCTAAGTATGCCGCGTCCTCTTCTTTATCCTCATGTGTCACACCAACCAGGAGGACAAATCCTTTTGAAATCTGCCCTGTTACTTCACCATCGACGGTTACTCTGGCCGCTTTGCTGCGTTGAACAACCACTTTCATACTTAAAACACCTTACCTTAATTCATAATCCGGCGGACCGAATAAATATCTGGGATTTGTTTAATTCGTTCAACCACCCTTTGCAAGTGGTTAACATTATGAATGGCAATCGTCATGCTGATCGTGGCCATTTTATTTCGATCTGTTTTCCCTGTAACAGCATTAATATTCGTTTTTGTTTCATAAACCGCCTGAAGAACCTCATTTAACACTCCTCTACGGTCAAAGCCGCTAATTTCAATATCAACGTTATACTCTTTTCGATCATTTAAGGAGGATTCCCACTCAACCTGAATTAATCTTGACTGGGCATCATTGGAATCAATATTCGTACAATCGGAGCGATGAACAGAGACACCGCGTCCTTTCGTGATAAAACCAACAATTTCATCTCCCGGAACAGGATTACAGCATCTCGATAAGCGGATTAATAAGTTATCAATTCCTTGGACGCGGACGCCCGATTCCCGTTTCTTATTAGATGGAAACGATTTTAAATCGGAAATCACATTCGTAATATTCGCGGACTGTTCTTGGTCGCGTTTTTTCCGCCATTTCTCGGTTAAGCGGTTGGCAACCTGCAATGCCGTTACACCGTTATAACCGACTGCGGCATACATATCCTCTTCATTGGAAAAATTAAACTTTTCAGCAACCTTTTTCAGATTGTCCAAAGTTAAAATTTCTTTCAGTTCGAACTCCATATTCCGGATTTCTTTTTCAACCAGCTCTTTGCCTTTAATTACATTTTCATCACGGCGCTGTTTCTTAAAGAATGCCCGAATCTTGTTTTTCGCTTGAGAGGTTTGCGCCAGCTTCAACCAGTCCTGACTTGGACCGTATGAATGTTTTGATGTGAGAATTTCGATAATATCGCCGGTCCTGAGCCTGTAGTCCAGTGTCACCATTTTACCGTTCACCTTAGCACCGATGGTTTTATTACCGATTTCGGAGTGAATCCGATAGGCAAAATCGATCGGAACAGACCCGGATGGCAATTCAATCACATCGCCTTTTGGTGTAAACACAAACACCATATCGGAAAACAGATCAATTTTCAATGATTCCATAAACTCTTCGGCATTGGCAGTATCATTCTGGAACTCGAGAATTTCCCTGAACCAGGTTAGTTTTTGTTCAAATGTTGAGCTATCGCTAATGATTTTTCCTTCTTTATACGCCCAGTGGGCCGCAACCCCGAATTCTGCAATCCGGTGCATTTCATACGTCCGAATTTGCACTTCAAGCGGGTCACCCTTTGGACCGATCACAGTAGTATGCAGGGACTGATACATATTCGGCTTCGGCATCGCGATATAATCTTTAAAACGGCCGGGCATTGGCTTCCAGCAAGTATGGATAATACCTAGGACCGCGTAACAATCTTTAATACTGTTAACCACAATTCGTACGGCCAGCAAGTCATAAATTTCACTGAATTGCTTATTTTGCAGCGCCATTTTTCGATAGATGCTATAAATATGCTTCGGACGGCCGGAAAGCTCAGCTTTAATCGACACTTCACCCATCCGCGATTTAACTTCTTCGATAACATCCTCTAAATATTGCTCCCGTTCTGCACGTTTCTTCTTCATTAAGTTTACAATCCGATAATATTGCTGCGGATTTAAATACCTTAATGCGGTATCTTCCAACTCCCATTTAATCTTAGAAATACCAAGACGATGTGCTAAAGGTGCAAAAATTTCAAGTGTTTCATTTGAAATCCGACGCTGTTTTTCTAAAGGAAGATGTTTAAGCGTACGCATATTATGCAAACGGTCGGCAAGCTTAATAAGAATAACCCGGATGTCTTGTGCCATAGCCACAAACATTTTTCGGTGGTTCTCTGCCTGCTGCTCTTCGTGAGATTTATATTTTATTTTCCCTAATTTTGTAACACCATCGACAAGCATGGCCACTTCGTCATTAAAAGCTTCCGCAATATCCTTTAAGGATATATTCGTATCTTCTACAACGTCATGGAGAAAACCAGCAGCAACCGTTGCCGGATCCATCTCAAGGTCTGCTAGAATACCTGCAACCTGTATCGGATGAATAATATACGGCTCTCCCGATTTTCGATATTGTTCACGATGAGCATGTTTGGCGTATTCATATGCCTTTTTGACTAATTCAACATGCTCGTCATTTAAGTAATTCCGTGTCTTGTCGATGACTTGGTCGGCTGTTAACACTTGATCATTCGCCATGAAATCACCTTTATTTTCATCTCAATTTATTTACTATATAAATGTCATCCTATAAAAAACGTTCCTAAATTAGAATGATTGTTTCTATTATCGAAAAAAATAGCGAAGATGTAAAGAGAATGGGATGTTTTTTCTGCAAATTATGAAAAAATAGGTCGAAAAATTATTATTTTCATTAAACTTCGATCATTTTCCAGTTTTAAAGGCCCGTGTACTTTCCTAAACTGGCGCATCCATTTTGCTCTATATAAAGAGAGCACTCGTTTTCTGAGTGCCCTCTTGCATCATTTAATAGTGCATTAATGTTAAAATATCATAGCCGTCAAGTTTTTTACGGCCTTCTAAATAACTTAACTCAACTAAGAAAGCGATACCAGCTACAACACCGCCTAACTGTTCCACTAATTGAATGGTCGCTTCAATTGTGCCGCCAGTTGCTAACAAGTCATCTGTAATTAATACTCGCTGCCCCGGCTGTATCGCATCTTTATGAATGGTTAGAACGTCTTTTCCGTATTCGAGCCCGTAGCCAACTTTGATCGTTTCCCTTGGAAGTTTACCATCTTTGCGGACTGGAGCAAAACCTATTCCAAGTGAATAGGCCACAGGACAACCAATAATAAATCCACGTGCTTCAGGTCCAACAATCAAATCAATTTCTCTTTCTTTTGCATAGGCAACGATTTGATCTGTTGCATATTTATAGGCTTCACCATCATTCATTAATGGGGTAATATCTTTAAATTTGATTCCCGGCTTTGGCCAATCGGGTACGATCGTAATAAATTTCTTTAAATCCATTCTGTAATTGCCTCCTCAGTTTCAACCGACTCTTGAATGACTTGATCGAACCAGCCTTTTAATTCCTGAAAGGAAGAAAATAATAAATCCCGTTCAAGAGCATATTGTGCCTGTTTTTTTTGATAGGTTCTTGAGTCAGTTAAATCACGCTTTTGCGCTTCAGTATTCAAAGTAATAAATCCATTGTTTATTGTAACAAAATCTAGTTCAGAAAACACCTTTGACATAAAATAAAGCGTTTCCTGTGACCAGCCACGGTGCTTGGCAATTGCATCCCCATGACGTTTTAGATCAAGCGGGCCTTTTTTCAAAAGATAGCCATAGAGCCATTTAAAATGGTCGCGAGTTGGAACCGTGCTGAAAAAGTCACTGGATTCTTTATAAAAATAGGCATAAATCCTTGACGGCCGTTTGCCATCGAATAAAACTTTTAGCATCTCTTTGGATGGTGGAAAATCAACTAAGGCGATATTTGCCCCGCAGGCATCAAATGCCTTTGCTTCTTCGAAATCTTGAATAAGGATTGTCTCAGCCTTCAAATCGGCGTCAAATTTTTCAAGATACTCTTTATTAAATAGTATGAATCTCCTGTTATCAGCAGGTACCTTGTTTGCAATGTTGTTGATCCGTCTCTGGCCGCGATAATCAAATAACTGCCATGATTCCACCTTGATATCGTGGATAAAAATTTGTGGTTTACGTATATTGTTCCATTCATTAATAGATAATTCCCCAATTAATGAAATTTTAGATGCAGGTGAAATTTGGTCAGCTAACGCACCCAAACCAAAGCCTACCCCATCAAGATTTGCACCATTTTCATTCACTAAAACCTTTAAATGGTTTTGCTCACTGCCAATTTTTCTCATACTCGTAATTTCAACATTATTTATTAAAACTTTTGGCTTAGGGTTGTCCATGCCAAAAGGAGAAAGCAAATTCAATTCTTCCAATGACGATAAATGAATATCTTCGAGTTGAATTTCCTCGTCAAGATACGTAACAGGGATAAAATCCTCTGCAGTCAACTGCTCTTCAGCAAGATTATTTAATCTTGTTCGAAGTTCGGCAACATCTTCAAGCTTCAAGGTCATCCCTGCAGCCATTGGATGGCCGCCAAAGTGCGGGAGAATATCGCGGCAGGTTGATAGGTTTTTAAACAAATCAAAGCCAGCAATGCTCCGGGCAGAGCCCTTTGCCACCCCTTTTTCCGGATCAAAATTTAACACAATGGTCGGACGGTAGTATTTTTCTACAAGCCTTGATGCGACAATGCCGATCACACCGGCATTCCAGCCTTCCTTGCCGATCACAAGAACATTATTCGTTTCAATCGGAAAATTGGTTTCTACTTCTTCGATTGCCTCGGCTGTAATTGTATTGACAATCGATTGCCTTGTCTTATTTAAGCCGTCCATTTCTTCTGCTAATTGTTGCGCTTCTTCCGGATCATCTGTCAAGATCAGTTGAACAGCTAAATCAGCATCTTCTAACCTGCCGACAGCATTAATTCTCGGTGCCAGCGTAAAGCCGATTGTTTCTTCATTGATGGCCATTAGGTCGACCCCAGCCAATTTTAGGATGGCTTTAAGACCAACATTTTTTGTAACTTTCAGTTTTTCAAGACCTTTTTTGGCTATCAAACGATTTTCGCCTTTTAATGATACTAGGTCCGCTATGGTCCCTATAACAGCTATCTCAAACAAATGCTCAGGAACTTCTCCGTAGAGGGCATGAGCAAGTTTAAACGCGACTCCTACACCTGCCAGTTCCCGAAACGGATAAATGCTATCAGGCAGCTTTGGGTGGATAATCGCAAGCGCTTCAGGTAAGATCGGTCCTGGTTCATGATGGTCGGTAATGATGAGGTCCATTCCCAGCTCTTTCGCAACGGCTGCCTCACGGACGGCAGATATTCCAGTATCAACAGTAATGATCAAATTTATTCCATTTTCCGCAGCTTGACGGAATGCTGGTTCATTCGGCCCATAACCTTCTGTAAAGCGATTCGGAATGTAAAATTGTACATTGGCTCCAAGGTCACGAAGTGTGATCATTAACACCGATGTACTGCTTACGCCATCAGCGTCGTAATCACCAAAAATAAGAATCGGTTCCTGCTTTTCAATGGCTTCTCGTATTCTTTTAACAGCAAGATCCATCCCTTTTAAGAGATATGGGTCATGGAACTCATCCTTCCCAAATAAAAAATACCGTGCAGAATCTACGGTATCCAAGCCACGATTGACGAGCAATGACGCAACTAGAGGTGTTATTTTCAATTCATTTGCGAACAGGTTGACTAGATTGTTATCAGAACTGCGAACAATCCATCTTGTTTTTGACTTTAACATTTGCTTGTTCACCCCTCAGACTTATTCATTATACAGGAGTGATAAAAACTCTTCAATAAAAAGAAAAACCGCAGATAAACTGCGATTTTTCTAAATTATTATACTTGTGGTTGATCAGAGTATTTTTTCTTTTCTTTTTCAGTTTTAATGGTGCCCTTCTTTTTCAACTCTTTACATTTCATAACATACCATAATGAACTTGCAATAAAGAGGGAAGAGTACACCCCTACAATTAAACCGACGAACAACGCGATCGAGAAATTACGGATTGATTCACTTCCAAAAATTATTAAGCATGTAGTAGTAATTAATACTGTTAATACAGTGTTGATTGAACGGGTTAATGTTTGATGAATACTAACATTTACTACATTAGCAATTTCCTGAACAGTTTTGAGACGCTTTTTCTTATGCAGATTTTCACGAATTCGGTCAAAGGTTACAATCGTATCATGGTTCGAATAACCAACAATCGTCAAGACCGCAGCTATAAAGGTTAAGTCGACCTCAAGTCTTGTAATACTGAAAAAGGCAACCATAAAGAACGCATCGTGAAGCAGGGAAATAACAGCCGCAATCGCCATGTACATTTCAAATCTAATGGTAACATAGAGAATTATTCCAGCGGACGCAATCAAAACTGCGATAAAAGCATTTTTCGCTAACTCTTTCCCAACTGTTGGAGAAACAGTACTGACATTCGGCTCTGAGCCGAATTCCTTTTTAAACTCTGCTTTTAAATTGGCAATTTCGTTTTTCGATAAAACACCAACCAATCGAGCAGCACCGATTTGTTTTTTATCACCCGATATGACTACATCATCTGTTTTTAAATGAAGCTTGGTAAAGGCCTTTTCAACCTGTTGCGATGTTAAAGGTGTCTTTGATAGAATTTCAACGCGCGTACCGCTTGAAAAATCGATACCAAGGTTCAAACGGAAAATGGAAAGAATGATTATACCAGCAACAAGAAGCACTCCTGAAAAAATGAAGAACTTGTTTCTCATTTTTACAATATCTAGTTTATCAAATCTAGTTGGGAGATCTATTGTATCAAAGTTTTCAGCAATATCTTTAATTTTGGACGGGTGTACTCCGAACCAGGTCGTTTTTTTAGTAAATAAACCACTGTGCACCCATAGCCCTAATAAAAACCTTGAAGCGTAAACATTGGTGAGAAAGCTCATAAAGATACTCACGAGCAACATGGTAGCAAACCCTTTCACTGAGCTTGTTCCATAGAAAAACAAAACACCCGCTGTCAGCATCGTTGTCAAGTTGGCATCAAGAATGGTCCTAAATGCATGGTTTTCACCAGCCTGAAATGCTGATTTAATCGATTTACCAACTTTAATCTCATCTTTTATACGCTCGTAGGTTATGATATTGGCATCGACGGCCATCCCAATCCCGAGGATAATCGCGGCGATACCCGGCAAGGTCAGGACACCGTTCATCCAGTCAAATATTAATAGGACTAGATAGATATAAATGGATAACGTAACAGTGGCAATGAAGCCAGGAAAACGATAATAGAAAAGCATAAATAGGTAGATGATTGCGACACCGATGATTCCGGCCAATATCGTATCATTTAATGCTTGTTCACCAAATTTTGCTCCGACTGAAGTAGAGTATACTTCCTTCAGTTTTACAGGTAATGACCCGGCATTTAAAAGATTCGCTAAGGTAGTAGCCTCTTTCGCAGTAAAGCTGCCGACAATCGAAACTGTATCTTGATTAAAAATTTGCCTTACGGTTGGAGCTGATAAAAATTTAGGATTCGGTTTTGTTATTTCCGTTTTAAAGGAGTCCTTCCCTTCTTCAAAATCAAGCCAAATGACAAGCACGTTGTTTGGAGAAGGCATGTTCATAATTTCTTCAGAGACTTTACGGAATTTATCGGCACTTTTTAATGTCAACGAAACGCTTGGAGCACCATTTTCATCAAACGTTTGTTTTGCCCCGCCTTGCTTTAAGTCTGACCCGTCCATCATTAGACGATCATTCGCGTCCCTGAATGTTAAATTTGCCTGTGTAGACAACATTTCACGAGCCTTGTTTTGGTCAGTGACCCCGGCAAGCTGAACACGAATTCGGTTCGTCCCTTCAATTTGGATATTCGGTTCACTTACACCAAGGACGTTGATCCGCTTATCGAGTGCTTCAGCGGTACTTGCCAACACTTCCTTGTCGATTTTTTGACCCTTCTTCGCTGGCTTAACCTCGTACAAAACCTCAAATCCACCTTGAAGGTCCAGTCCAAGCTTAATATTGTTTAAAATGTTCTTGGTTGTTGCTCCCATTGTGCTTCCGATAATTAGAACCAGAAGAAAGAAAGCAATAATTCTACTACGCTTCACCATTATGTATTGTTCCTCCTTAGTGCCTGTGCAATTGCACTGTTACAGACTAGCCTTATAGTAAAATAATTTAAAAGTCACTGTTTCTATTATGGAATAAGTAGGAATAGCTGTCAATTTGAAATAGGTAGGATTATTTCAACAGTTCTTTCAATTCAGCTTCATCGTCAATGGAAAATTCGGCTGTTTTATAGGCTTCAATCGTTGCGAAGCTAAGATAATCACTTACTTTTACAGAGAGAATTTCTTGGATCATTTCGTAAAGTCGTTTTTCTTCCTTTACTTTTTTCCACTTTTTTTTCAATAAGAATTCCCAAAGCTCTTTTTCGGTTACTGAATTAATCCCTAGCAATCGGAATTCAGCGAGTTTGCTTGCCAATGCAGGTTGTACTTGGGTACGAAAATGATCAAATTTGGAGCTACTTTCCATGCTAACTGCCTCCCCCGGGCCTCAAGGTGTCCTAATTATTAAAACCATTATAAAAAGCTTTTACTACTTGTCATGCTTTGTCCACCATAAGGCATATAGTTAATTGTATATGAATTCTTCTTTTTTGAGAAGGTGGGAAACAGCATGTCAAAGTTTTTAAAAGGGACTTTTATCCTTTTAGCAGCAGGATTCGTTACACGAGTTCTTGGTTTTATTTATCGAATTGTCCTTGCACGCAGCATTGGTGAAGAAGGCGTCGGCTTATATATGATGGCATATCCAACGTTTATTCTTGTCGTAACGATCACACAGTTAGGGCTGCCGGTGGCCATTTCTAAAAATATTGCTGAGGCGGAAGCCAGAAGGGATTATGCTGAAATAAAAAAAATCCTTGTTGTATCCCTTGCAATAACGATTGGCTTATCAATTATTATTACACCTGCATTACTCTTACTTGCTCCAATTCTATCTACGACACTGTTCACCGATCCAAGGACGTACTATCCTTTAATGGCGATTGCGCCGGCACTGCCGATTATCGCGATTTCTTCTGTTTTAAGAGGCTACTTCCAAGGACGGCAAAACATGCGTCCATCAGCGATTTCTCAAGTTTTAGAGCAGATTGTGAGAATCACCTTAATCGCTACAGCGACAAAAACCTTTCTCCCATATGGGGTTGAATATGCAGCAGCAGCAGCAATGGGCGCTTCCGTTTTGGGTGAATTACTCTCGCTAGTATACCTACTAACAACGTTTAAATTAAAAAAGCGGTTTAGACTGAGAAAAAATTTCTTTCAATTTGTTCATAAAGGAAAGCGGACGTTCAAAGAATTAATGGAGATTGCCCTGCCCACAATGGGAAGCAGGATGATTGGTTCAATTGCCTGGTTTTTTGAGCCAATTGTTGTTGCTCACAGTCTGGCACTTGCAGGGGTCATAGCGGTGAATGCAACAAAACAATATGGGTCCCTAACCGGCTATGCCATGCCACTGTTAATGCTGCCGTCATTTGTTACTTTTTCTTTATCTACATCACTTGTCCCGGCAATCAGCGAGGCCAATTCCAAAAATAATCATAAATTGATTGAATACCGCCTGCAGCAGGCATTGCGATTTGTCTTTTTAACCGGAGGACTTGCTGTCATTATCCTATATGTATTGGCAGACCCGCTCATGCAGCTCATGTACGGCTCAACAAAGGGTGCATATTTTATCCGTATTATGGCACCATTCTTTTTGTTTTATTACTATCAAGGCCCGCTCCAAGCCGTTTTACAGGCATTAAACCTTGCAAGGGCTGCGATGATTAACAGCCTTATTGGCGCTGTGATCAAAACGGCTGTGATATTTTTACTCGCTTCCCAGCCATCCTTCGGAATTACCGGGGTAGCGCTTGGGATTCTCGTTGGCTTTGTACTTGTTACGATTCTGCACTTTGCAACGGTATTGAAAAAAGTGGCGTTTTCCATTTATATCCTTGACTATTTGAAAGGATTTTTCGTGATGGGGGTATCAGGCTGGTTAGGCTATTGGATTTTCGAAAATATCTTTAAAAATGAACACCTGATTATCAGAGTGTTCACCGCAGTATCCGTCATGGCCGTTTCCTATTTCCTCATGTTGGTTTTTTTCCGCTTAATTAAAAAAGATGAGCTAAGCCGCATCCCCTGGATTGGGAATTTGTTTTCAATATAAATAAAGAAGACATGCCATTTATATACAGGCCTGTCTTCTAATTATTCATCCTGTAAATCAATAAAGAACTTCCCATTTTCATAGCTGCAAAAGGAAATTTTTTTTACATCGCGATATCCCTGTTTTTTCAATTCCTGGCGAAGCCACAGATTTGTCTTGTTAATTCTTTTTAAATTTTCTTCTTCAATATTGCCATCTAAAATGAGTGGAATCGTAATATCACCATTTTTAGATGGATTCTTTGGCTTGTTTGGGTCCTCTAATTTTTCAATGACAGATAAGCTTCCGGACGATTCTAATATGGCAAACTCCACGTCTGCAATACTGCGGATGTCCTTTTCTCGTAATTGGGTCATTAAATCATCGAAATTATAACGCTGCTTTCGCATTGCCACTTCGTCTATTTTCCCTCTGTTAATGATAATGCTGGGCTTACCCTCTACAAGATTACGAATTTTTTTGCTCTTTAATGAAATGATTGCCATGATGATTTGGATGATCATTAAAATAGCCATTGGTAATATCGCATGAAAAATCTTTACATTCGGTCTTTCTATGGCAACGACTGCTAATTCGCCTATCATGATAAAAACAACCAGATCGAGGATACTTAGTTCCCCAATTTCCCTCTTCCCCATTAAGCGGAAAATGACCAGGATGAGTAAATAAAATATTATCGTACGAACTAAAATCGTTAAATAATCTGCCACAGCTGTCGCTCCTTTTTTTCATTCTACGATATTGTTTACAATTCGAAGAGAAAAATGAGAGGAATTAACTACCAATCAAATCATTTCATGAAAAAGTTCTCAATTATTCATTCTACTTTTCCCACTTCATGAATACGCTTGTACTAGGAAAGAAACTTGTATTTACGGCCCTGCACTATAAAAAGAAGAAAAATCATGCAGGCCTAAAAGTTGTGAAGGGGGAGAGTCAAAATCGAATCGAAAAGCTTTGGTACATCCATTTTGTACGGATTGATTTTTATTTTTGCATTCGCCGTGTTAGTCAGCCTTATTTTTGCTTTTATCCTAAGGTTTACGTCCGCTCGAGAAGGATCGCTACAATATATTATAACGGCCTTATCATTCATTGGGCTATTTGGAGGCGGTTTTCTTTCAGGTGGAAAGCGGAAAGAAAAAGGCTGGCTTATTGGCGGAATAACGGGGCTTATTTATTCCCTTGTTGTCTTTTTATTTCAATACCTCGGCTATGATCGTTTGTTTGACGCAGAGCAAGTTATTTACCATACCTGCTACACGTTAATCGCGATGATGGGTGGAATTTTAGGGGTTAATATTGCAACCAACAATTCCAGGCGCTCAGCGTAAAATAAAAAGGAAGCCATAATATGGCTTCCTTTTTTGTTTACTATTTAGAAAGACTTACGCCTTCACCGGCGCTAGCATCAGTGACCTCACGAATAGCATTGCGGTCATATGTAAGACGGCTTCCGTCTCCACATTTAATCACGACTTTATTATCATCGATTGAGTCGATAAAACCATGCAACCCACCAATCGTGACAATTTTATCACCCTTCTTCAATTCGCTTTGCATATTCTGTACCGCTTTTTGGCGTTTTTGCTGCGGGCGAATTAATAGGAAATAAAATAACACAAACATTAATATTAATGGAATGATTGTACCCAAACCTTGCATCTTTGTTTCCCTCCTTTCAAAAATGTTCTATTAGAAATTTTTCGCGTTCGGTTTATTAAAACCATAACGTTCAAAAAACTCTTCTCGGAAATCACCAAGCCGGTCTTCCATAATGGCTTGTCTGACTTTCTCCATTAATCTTAACAGAAAATAGAGATTATGGTAAGACGTTAATCTTATTCCAAATGTTTCATCACATTTTATCAAATGCCGGATATAGGCTCGGCTATAATTTCGGCATGTGTAGCAATCACATTCCGGGTCAAGCGGCCCAAAATCTCTTGCATATTGGGCATTCTTCACCACAAGACGGCCATTGCTTGTCATTAATGTACCATTTCTGGCAATACGTGTTGGCAGAACACAATCAAACATATCAATTCCGCGAATGGAGCCGTCAATTAAGGAGTCGGGAGAACCCACGCCCATTAAATATCTTGGTTTATTTGCCGGCAGCAGCGGTGTGGTGAACTCAAGCATCCGATTCATGATATCCTTTGGTTCACCGACAGATAATCCGCCAATAGCATATCCAGGGAAATCAAGGGAAGTAAGATCTCTTGCACTTTGTTTACGAAGCTCCGCAAATTCTCCCCCTTGAACAATCCCAAACAGGCCCTGGTCTTCAGGGCGCTGATGCGCATGTAAACAACGCTCCGCCCATCTGGATGTCCGCTCGACCGACTTCTTCATGTATTCAAATGTAGCTGGAAACGGCGGGCATTCATCAAAGGCCATCATGATGTCAGAGCCAAGGGCATTCTGAATTTCCATCGCCTTTTCCGGTGATAAAAATAATTTTTCACCACTCATATGGTTGCGGAAATGAACGCCTTCCTCTTCAATTTTACGGAATTCACTTAAACTGAACACCTGGAACCCGCCGGAATCTGTTAAAATTGCACGGTCCCAATTCATAAATTTATGGAGTCCGCCAGCCTCCTTAATGATTTCATGCCCTGGTCTGAGCCATAAATGGTAGGTGTTGCTTAAAATAATCCCGGCGCCCATTTCTTTTAAATCTTCGGGCGACATGGTTTTCACGGTCGCAAGGGTTCCAACCGGCATAAATGCCGGGGTATCAAAGGACCCGTGCGGTGTATGTACACGGCCAAGCCTTGCCCCTGTTTGTTTACATGTTTTAATTAATTCATAGCGAATCGCAGTCAAATTTGTGTCTCCTTCCTTGTATTAAGGCGCTCCTTTAGATGATCATCATCGCATCACCAAAGCTGAAGAAACGATATTCTTCTTCAACAGCCGTATTATAGGCGTGCAGAATATTTTCTCTTCCTGCTAATGCACTGACAAGCATAATCAAGGTTGATTTTGGCAAATGGAAATTGGTGATCATACCATCGATGGCTTTAAATTCATACCCTGGATAAATAAAAATACTTGTCCAGCCGCTGCCCTCCATGAACTGTCCATCATTTTGGGAGGCAATTGTCTCCAATGTTCTCGTCGAGGTTGTCCCGACGGTAATAATTCTTCCGCCCTTATTTCTTACATCGTTCAGTAATTGTGCAGTCCCTTCTGTTACCATATAAAATTCGGAGTGCATATCATGCTCTAGCACATCATCAACACTTACTGGCCTGAAAGTACCAAGGCCCACATGCAGCGTAATAAAGGCGATATGGACTCCCATTTCTTTTATTTTTCCCAATAATGTCTCAGTAAAATGAAGCCCGGCTGTAGGAGCTGCTGCTGAACCAGGTTCACGTGCATAGACTGTCTGATAGCGGTCCCGATCATCCAACTGTTCTTTTATGTAAGGCGGCAGCGGCATTTCACCCAATTGGTCAAGCACCTCGTAAAAGATTCCTTCATATTTGAAGTCCAATACTCTTCCGCCATGGTCTGATGTCCCAGTGCAAATGGCTGTCAGAAGACCATCACCAAATTCAATTTCTGTTCCTTCCTTCACCCGCTTCGCAGGTTTGACAAGCGTTTCCCATTGGTCGCCCTCACGCTGTTTTAGCAGCAGGACTTCAATTTTGGCCCCTGTATCTTTTTTCACACCAAAAAGGCGTGCAGGCAATACCTTAGTATCATTTAAGACAAGGCAATCCCCTTCACGCAAATACTCGGTGATATCTTTAAACACTTCATGCTTAATCTCGCCAGTTTGCTTATTCAACACCATTAATCGGCTGTCTGTCCGATTTTTCAGCGGTACTTGGGCAATTAATTCTTCAGGCAAATGAAAATCAAACAAATCTACTTTCATCGTATGTCATCCTAATCTGTATTAAATTAATTACGGGGCAGGGATCTCCATCCCAAAATGTTGATATACTGCCGTCGTAACGACTCTGCCACGTGGTGTTCTTTGAAGAAATCCGATTTGAAGCAAATACGGTTCATACACATCTTCAATCGTTTCGGCTTCTTCTCCAATCGATGCGGCAATTGTATCTAAACCAACAGGGCCGCCGCGGAATTTTTCAATAATGCCTTTTAATAGTTTGTGATCGATATGATCAAGGCCAAGGCGGTCGACCTGCAGCAGCTCAAGCGCTTCTCTTGCAAGAGCAAGGTCAATTGTACCATTTCCCTTTACTTGAGCAAAATCTCTGACCCTGCGGAGGAGCCGATTGACAATCCTCGGGGTCCCTCTTGCTCTTCTGGCAATTTCTGCTGCAGATGGTTCATCAATTTCCGTATCAAATAACTCAGAGGTTCTCATGACAATATTTTTTAACTGATCTTCCTTATAATACTCGAGCCGGCTTAAAACTCCAAATCTATCCCGTAACGGGGCTGATAACGATCCAGCTCTTGTTGTCGCACCGACAAGCGTAAACGGCGGGAGGTCAAGACGGACAGACCTGGCACTTGGTCCTTTGCCGATCACGATATCAAGGCAGAAGTCCTCCATCGCCGGATATAGTACCTCTTCAATTGTTCTTGGCAGCCGATGAATTTCATCAATAAACAGCACATCCCCCGGCTCCAATGCCGTTAAGATTGCGGCTAAATCACCTGGTCTTTCAATCGCCGGTCCAGAGGTGGTCCGAATGTTCACGCCCATTTCATTGGCAATAATGACAGCAAGGGTCGTCTTCCCCAATCCCGGCGGGCCGTAAAGGAGCACATGGTCTAACGTTTCCTTCCGAAGTTTTGCCGCCTTTATAAAAATTTCGAGGTTTTCCTTCACCTGATTCTGCCCAATATATTGCTTTAAGGTTTGCGGCCGAAGGCTTTGTTCTATACTAATCTCGCTTTCGTTCACTTCACTAGAAATTATCCGCTCATCCATGAATGATCACCTATTTCAAAAGCCGCTGGAGGGCTTTTTTTATGTATTGGTCGGTTGACAGCTGTTCTTTTCGTAACTCAGGTGAAATCTTTTTAATCTCTTTTTCTGAATAGCCAAGGGCCTTCAGGGCAAGGATGGCTTCGTCAAAAGCCGTATTATTAGCATGTGCAGATAATGGAAGTTGATCGGCATTAAATAGATTCGGGAAGTAATCGGGCACAATATCCTGTAATTTCCCTTTTAGATCAAGAATCATTTGCCGGGCTGTTTTTTTACCTACACCCGGGAATTTAACAAGGAAGCCTTCGTCTTCATTTTCAATCGCCGTAACCACCTGCTGCACTTCACCAGAGGCAAGGATGGCGAGTGCCCCTTTTGGTCCGATACCTGAAACATTTAATAGTTTTGTGAACAGCCTTTTCTCTTCTCTTGTTTCAAAGCCGTATAGTGCCATAATGTCTTCACGAACGTAATGATACGTATAGATCGTTATCATTGTTTCCATTTTTCCAGCATAAATAAACGGATTTGGTGTAGAGATTTGAAATCCAATTCCATTATTTTCAATGACAATATATTCTGGACCGACAAATTCGACGGTTCCTTTTATAAATTCATACAATCGTATTCTCTCCCCCAGTTTCACTAAACTACATTCTACCATACAATTTCATGTTAGTTGTAGAAAATAGCTGCTCGGGGAAAGGTCGAACTATTCAGTTTTAGGCGATTCGCCGATATATCCTGAAATTCGCCGATAAAAGTTTAGAATTCACCGATATATCCTGAAATTCGCCGATATCTGATCAAAATTCGCCGATAAACTTAAATTGAGTTTAGAAAAAGTGCATGGAAAGGAAGATTCGCAAAAAAACAGGCTGATTTTTCTCAATCAGTCTGTTTAGGGGGCCGTTTCTATTCTATTTTAACGGAATAAGGCTTAAATGTTTCCAAAACTTCTACATAATGATCTTTTGATTTGATCGGGATACCTTGAATCAACTCTTCTTGTTTTTTACTTTCGAGCTTCTTAATATCTATTTGAAAAAAAGATTGAATGATTCGTGATTGACCCGGTCTTCCATTAAAAATGGTCAAAATACCATTTTCAGTAACTCCAAAAAACCCATTAGCTTTTAGCAATGGCGAAATATCATCCACTTGTTTTCTAAAGACAAACGTCGATTCATCCATGTCAGTTAGCTGCCACTGGTCATATTTAGCCCAAAAATTCTCCATTGACCAACAAGTCTCGTGGATCACTTCCTGACTAATTTCTCCATCAAGATAGATTCTTTCCAAAATAACCGTCATATTCAGCGGTAGCGCCTTTTGATCTGTTTGATGGTTATCTTGTTGTGCAGCCAGGCCTATAGGTACAGTCCCTGAAATGCTGCCGATAAACATGAAGAGAATAACAGTAAAAACGGCTATACCCAACCGGTACATTGCTATCCAATTGACCCTCATGTTACTCACCTCTTATTGTTAAAAATTGAACAATCTCTACAATCCTAGTTTAGCCTTTTTTTGCCTTTTTATCCGAGCCAGAATAAAAAGAGGGCAAAGCCTGAATGCTTTGCCCCTTTTTGACTTTAAGAATTGTCCAGCTTCAGCGTTTCTAATTACTTTCCACCCTTGTTGCGCTGAATATCATTATGAATGTTACGGTCGCGGCCGATGGTTCCCTCATCTGTAATAACGGTTACAGCTCGCCCCATCGCGTAAGGCTTTACCGCTTTTTTTATCGCTCTTTTTGTAGCAGCAGCTTTGTTGTTATCACGTAATGTCACTGATACAATGACTGTATTTCCGTAGGCTACGGACCTTACATCCTGGACATTATTAACAGCTGCCACTTTGTTTCGAATTTTATTGGAAAAATTGTCTTGGAAATCCGGATTCGTCGCAACTCCAGTATTTCCAATATTTGTACTTAAATGACCGTGATAATTCATA
The DNA here is from genome assembly GCF_044762155.1 of Neobacillus sp. NPDC097160. Classification (NCBI taxonomy): domain Bacteria; kingdom Bacillati; phylum Bacillota; class Bacilli; order Caryophanales; family Bacillaceae; genus Neobacillus; species Neobacillus sp. NPDC097160. The sequence goes on from NZ_JBIWDU010000008.1 coordinate 87,022, forward strand.
TCGCTTGTACTGAAACGATTATCCCGCTGGAAAAAGTTTCGATCCTTCGTTGCTAACGGGGTCGTTGGATTTATGGGATTCCCATTTTTGTCCCTTTTTTGCAGCTGCCTTCTATTTTGTTCGTTGATTACTTGATCCTCAGCTCCAAGACTGTGGTCCATCATTTCTGTAATCGCACCATCATTATCTCTTACTAATTTATTACCATTATTCGGGTGGTTTTCATTAGAGTAATATCCAATCGGTCGTACCGGATTGTTAATATTTTCATTCACTCCGGCACGATTATTATTACTTGCACATCCCGCCACACCTAACATCAAAAAAGCGGAAAGAGGAATCATCCACTGTTTCTTGTTCAAGCGAAAAACCCCCTCGAAACAATCTGAGCATACATAACATGCTCATTTATAGGGTGTTATTATTGAGGGGATTTCATTCAGTCAAAATCATTTTTTAATAATTCCTGTAAATGGTCAATAAATTTTTTTCTTGTGTAAAACTGACTAATTGATAAATCCATTACTTGCCTGAGTTTTACAGGATCGGTATATGATTTTTCACGAATCAATCGGTTCCATTCGCGAAAAATATCGGCAGGAAAGGCTAAGGCATATAAAAAAGCCTCTTCCCGTAAATATTTTTGAATTTGTTTTAAACCTGCAAGCTTTTCAAATGACCAGTCGATATAGGGAAGAATCCGGTTAGCATATTGTAAATAATCGAATGACGGTGGACCGATACTGATTAAATCAAAATCAATTAAATGTAAACTTCCGTTCCTGTCTCGTAAAAAATTGTGATGGGCAACATCACCATGGAGGATGACAAAAGGCCCTTTTCGAAAAAAATCGCGATGCTTTTCCATGCCAATCAATGACCATTCGGCCCATGAAGTCATTTCCGAAATAAACGGTTCATTCATAAAATATTTAAGAAAGGGAAGATTATTTGAAAAAATATGAAGCCGCTCCGTCCATTTTTCCATTAAATGACCTTTTGGGAGCAATGTCCGATAGCGAGTCTCAAAAGCCGCTGTAGTCTTATGAAATTGTTCTATAAGTTCAATCCCTTCCCGCCGATTTTTTTGGGAATGAAAAGAAAAAGCCGTTTTATTTGGAGGGATGTACTCGATACAGCCAAAGTAATTCCCTTCAAAAAAAAGCTGTTCTTTTACAAGAGGGGCTAAAAATAAATATGTTTTTAAAAATCCTTCTTTCTTAAGTGTTGCGGTAAAAGCTTCTTGGAGCTTCAGCCTGCTATTCGTTTGATACCCTTTTATAATATAAGTATGTTTTTCTGTTTTTAGTAAAAAAACAGATTTTCGAATCGGGACCAGCTCGACGATTTCTTCAAAAAACTGTGACTGAAAATAAGAGAAGAGACGATTAAAATAATCATCGTCTCCTTTTTGGTTTACTGACCTATTAATTACTTTCATCTCGGTAACCCGGCATACCGTAGGGATTTGTTCCGACCGGCTCCATTCCATATGGATTCATATAGGGAGGCTGCGCAACATTGACTGGCCCCGTATATGGTGCACTGTAAATCGGCGGTGTTGGCGGGACAAAGTTATTCGGTATAGCATTAGGTGTCGCTCCGGCTGGCTGCATGGTACCCATAGAAGGTGCAGGCCCACAGCCGCAATCACCCATTGCACCTGTTCCTACAGGCAGCCCCTGCGGTGGAAGGCTCTGCATGGATGGCATTTGTCCATATGCAGCAGATGCAGCCAAATCGGACGATTCAAAACCGTGTACGCCCATTACTTGTGGTACTTGGCCACCCATTTGCGGATAACCGTATGGGGAACCTCCCGTCCCGTAAGGACTTCCTACTCCGGGATTTCCGTACATCGTTCCAGGCATGACTGGTGCTGATTGACCGAACTCAACCGGATTCTGTGCCGGAAACTCTCTTGCTGCAGGGTAACCAGTTGGCATCTGGCCGTATCCCGCTGGCATTTCTCCATAACCAGTCGGCATCTGGTCATATCCGGTTGGCATCTGGCCATAACCTGCTGGCATTTGGCCATAACCTGCTGGCATTTGGCCGTAACCTCCGTGCATTTGGTCAAATCCTGTTGGCATCTGGCCATAACCTGCCGGCATTTGGCCGTATCCTCCTGGCATCTGGCCATAACCTGCTGGCATTTCTCCATATCCTGCCGGCATTTGGCCGTATCCCCCTGGCATCTGGCCATAACCTGCTGGCATTTCTCCATATCCTGCCGGCATTTGGCCGTATCCTCCTGGCATCTGGCCATAACCTGCTGGCATTTCTCCATATCCTCCCGGCATTTGGCCATAAGCGGCTGGGTCCATCATCTGCTGCTGAAATGCCGGGTTTTGAGCACCCATCATAGCTCCCGGATTGTATGCCGGATTCACGACAGGCATTTGCGGCATAAAGGATGACGATTCATCATGGTAATATTGTCCTGGCATGTTTGATACACCAGCTACTGTTGGAGCAACGCCCGGAGTACCATGTATCATTCCCTGCGGCGGCATCATGGGCATTCCCTGCGGCGGTGCCATGGGCATTCCCTGCGGCGGTGCCATGGCCATTCCCTGGACAGGTGGATATGGCATCATTGGCGACACCGGGAACCCTCCACCAAACGGCGGACAGAAGCCTGGTCCCGGCATGACCGGTGTAACAGGGACACAATAATCTTCACAAGGCACTTCCTGTACAGGCAGTGGTGCTGGGATTGGAATTTCCTTCTTTGGAACTTCTTTTACTTCGGGAAGTATATTAGCTGGTTTAGGCGGCAAATTAGGCTGCATATTCGTCATGTTGGACATGTAATAATTGTTAATATCAATTTCTGGGACTACTTTCAGGGGCATTTTCGGAGTATAGGGTACTTTTGGTGCTTCTTTTAGTATAGGCTGTTCTTTAATTGGTACTTCTTTAATTGGTACTTCTTTAATCGGTATTTCTTTTTTTGGTATTTCCTTTAAGGGCATCTCCTTTTTCGGCATTTCTTTAATTGGTGCTGGTATTGGCTTCTCTTTGGCAAACGGATGCTCAGCGATTGGCATTTCTTTCTTTGCTCCCATTTTGATTGCAGTTCCGGATTTAGTTGTTCCCATAGGTGCTTCTTTTTTTATTGTTCCACCTGTTGTTGGGACTTTTATTTTCATACCGGGCATAATCATATCAGGGTTGCTGAGCTGTGAATTCATCTTTTTCAGATCTTCAAAATTCACGCCGTACTTCTTGGCGATCTTCCAAAGAGTATCCCCTTTCTGTACGATATGGATCTTCACTCTGATTTCCCTCCTATGGCATAAGTCCATATAGTGTATGTGGTAATGGGCAAAGTGCTAACATTCTTCAAAAAAACTTATGCTTATTTTTTGAAAAATATGAATAAGTCATGGAATAAAGGGGATTAATTCGATTCGCCGATAAATGCTCTTAATTCGCCGATAAAATGAAAAATCCGCTGATATAGTGGAAGGATTCGCCGATAAAGCGGCAATTTCCGCCGATATAGCAATTTGGAATGGGATATAGAACATAAAAAAGATGCAATTGGCTAAAATTGCATCTTTTTTTCGCTGTTTATGAATGTAGTAACATTTTTTCAAGTGCTACTTTTGCATTTTCCGCAATCTCGTCACTTACTTTAATGATGTTTTGATTATTTTCATCCTCAAGGGTATCCAAGCTCCAAACGAGGTGAGGCAAGTCGATTCTGTTCATCGTTAAACATGGACACATATGTGGATTTAACGAAAGAATCTGCTGCTCTGGATGATTTTTTATAAGCCGCTTAACCAAGTTCATTTCCGTTCCAATCGCCCACTTAGAACCAGGTTCAGCTGTTTCAATCGCATTAATAATATAACTCGTTGATCCCGCCATATCGGCTAATTCAACCACTTCACGACGGCATTCAGGATGAACAATGATTTTCATATCTGGATATTGGTAGCGGATATCGATGACATTTTTAACAGTAAAGTTTTCATGGACTGAACAATGTCCTTTCCAAAGGATCACTTTTATCCGTGAAACAACGCCCTCATATTCAAGTGTATGAGAAATTGGGTTCCAAATGGCCATTTCATCGAGACCTATTCCTAAATCAGCAGCCGTGTTTCTGCCTAGATGTTGATCTGGTAAAAAGAGAATCCGTTCCTTCTGGTCAAATGCCCATTTTACCATCGTCTCGGCATTGGAGGAGGTTACGGTTGCTCCGCCATTCGCTCCGACAAACGATTTTATCGCGGCAGTCGAATTGACATATGTTAACGGAAGAATCGTATCACCAAATATCCCTTGCAACATTTCCCAAGCTCTTTCGGTTTGCTGGATATCCGCCATATCGGCCATTGAACAGCCTGCGCGCATATCAGGTAAGAACACCTTTTGCTTTTCACTCGTTAAAATATCTGCCGTTTCCGCCATAAAATGAACACCGCAGAACACAATAAATTCGGCATCGGTATTTTCTGCCGAAACTTGAGCTAATTTTAGCGAATCACCGGTCGCATCAGCAAATTGAATCACTTCATCTTTTTGATAGTGATGACCCGGGATAAATAATCGTGAGCCCAGCTTGTTTTTTACCTCAAAGACACGCGCTTCTAATTCTTCCCGGGACATCTGCTTATATTTTTCCGGGATCATCTGATTGGTTTGTAAGGAAGCTAAAATGTTCATATTATGCCTCTCCTTTGTTCCAATTTACTTTTACACTAATGTCTAACGCTTTATAGGAATGGGTTAAAAAGCCAAGGGAAATATAATGAACTCCTGTATCACGATAGTCCTCAAGTTTCGTTATTTGGATTCCGCCGGAGGCTTCTGTAATGATTCCTTTAGGGACTAATTGAATAAGTTCCTTAATTTCATCTGGTGTGCGATTATCAAACATGATGACGTCAGCCCCTGCATTTACTGCCTCAATCACCTGTTCTTCCGTCTCGACTTCGACTTCAATTTTCACCATATGTCCGGCCTTTTTCCGAACGGCTTCAACGGCTCCCCAAATCGAACCCGCAAAGGAAATATGATTATCCTTAATCATGACGCCATCATATAAACCAAAGCGGTGATTAAAACCGCCGCCGCACCGGACCGCATATTTTTCAAACATGCGAAGGCCCGGGGTTGTTTTTCTCGTATCACAAATTCTTGTGAATTCGCTGTTCAGCGTGTGAACTGCTTTATGAGTAAGTGTTGCAATCCCGCTCATCCTTTGGACAAGATTAAGGACAACTCGTTCTCCTTTTAATAAGTCAGCAATTTTCCCTGAGACAATCGCAAGTTGCTGGCCGTATTGGATTGGCTCTCCATCTTTCACGAGTACCTGTGTTGTCATTTCATCATTTAACAGCTTAAAACCTGTTTTGATAATTTCTTCTCCGCAAAAAATCCCCTCGTCCTTTGCAAGGAAGACGATCTCTCCGTTCGTGTTTTCTGCAAAAATCAAGTCTGTTGTAATGTCCTGTTCCCCAATATCTTCAATAAAAAAACTCTCAAGTTGTGAGCGCAGTTTTAATTTGTTCACGTTTGTTCCCCATTTCACGTTTTTTCTTATGAGAGATTGATCTCCGTAACCAATTTTGGTCATCTTCAAACGGATAATCACTTCTAAAATGGCCGCCGCGGCTCTCTGTCCGCTTCAATGCTGAATCAGTGATCAGACTTGCCGTCAATACCAAGAAAATCTTCGTTAAATCTTGAACAGTGAACGAGTCCAGCCCACTTATTTCTTGGACCTTAAATTGACTTAGCCATTTTTGCTGCTTCTTTAGATCCACTTCATTTCGGACAATGCCGACTCGCTCCATCATGAAATCCTTTAATTCCTCGACAGAAGGCAGGTTGATTTTTTTCCGCATTAAACCATGATTAAAATGGTACAGTTCTTCGGTTTGAAAAGGTTCCTTCCCTGCTATTTTGATCCATTCGGATAGTTTTTTCCCTTGATACAATCCCTCTAATAGGGAATTACTCGCTAATCGGTTCGCACCATGGAGACCTGTGCAGGCGACTTCTCCAATGGCATAAAGTCTGTCAATGGAAGTTCGGCCAATTAAATCTGTTTTGATGCCGCCCATTAAAAAATGGCTTCCTGGCGCAACCGGTATTCTTCCTTCGGATAAATCGATTCCATTTTGCTCACAAAGGTCTGTGATCTGCGGAAATCGCTTTTGAAAATCTTTTATCTTCCTAATATCCAAATATACATTATTGCCTTTTTTCAAATATTCATAGATGGTTTGCGATACCACATGCCTTGGAGCTAGATCTTTATACGGATGTACACCTTCCATAATCGATGTACCATCATCCGTAACGAGGATGGCTCCCTCTCCTCTTACCGCTTCGGAAACTAGCCCTTTTGTTTCACCGTTTATATATAAAAGCGTCGGGTGGAATTGATTAAATTCCATATCCACGATTTCGGCACCCGCCAAATAGGCAAGAGCAATTCCATCACCGCTCACAGTTTTTGCATTCGACGTATAACGGTATAATTGTCCGCAGCCGCCAGTAGCCAAAATAATATGATGTCCACAAAAAATTTGAATGGTATCATCCGCCCGCTTCACTTTTACACCGATGCAGCGATTTTTCTCGGGATTTACTATCAATTCAAATGCAAAAGCATCTTCTTCGATGATTACATTTTCCGGAAGTCCGCTGATCAAAAACTCCATAACATTTTTCCCAGTAGCGTCTCCGCCGCCATGGACGATTCGATGTTCGCTATGGGCGCCTTCCATTCCAAGAAGCAATCCGCCCTTTTGATTTTTATCAAATACATCACTCTGACGGGAAATTTCCTCAATAAGCGATGGTGCTGCATAAATAATTTCCCGAACCGCTTCCTGGTTATTGTGAAATCTTCCGGCTTCTAATGTATCCGCCAAATGCTTTGATGGATGATCGTGTGTGCCAATTGCTGCGGCAATCCCGCCTTGGGCTAAATAGGAATTAGCCATTCGAATTTTCGACTTTGTGAGAACCCTCACATTCAAATCCTTACTTAAATGGACAGCTAACTGTAGAGCCGCTACCCCGCTTCCAATTATTACAACATCATTATTTATCATAGGTTGAGCCTCCTGGATTAACAGGTGTCTTGACATATATATTTACACAGAATTAAACTAAAAACAAGTACTATATTAAAAGTTATGGGAGAAAAAAATATGATCTATTTTGATTTTGCTGCCACAACTCCATTGGATCGGGAAGCTGCTGAGGTTTATGTGAAAGCTGCGACGGAATACTTTGGTAATTCCAGCAGCCTTCATGACATCGGGGGTCAGTCCACGGCACTACTTGAAAATTGCCGCGGGGAATTGGCTGCTCTTTTAGAGATTGATAAAAAAGGGCTCTATTTTACAAGCGGCGGGTCTGAGGGAAATTTTTTAGCGCTTGAGGCATTATTGTCTGCTCCTTTAAAGAATGGCAGACATATTATTTCAGGACTAGCTGAGCATTCTTCCGTCCATGGGGTCTTAAAAAGATTAGAAAAGGCTGGATATGAAATCACACTCATTCCGCTGGATGACTCGGGCCTCATTAATCTAGAACAATTAGTGGATTCGATAAGACCTGACACGATCGTAATATCCATTCAGCATGTGAATTCTGAAATAGGGACCATCCAGCCCATCGGGGACATTGCAAAAATTTGCAAGAATCAACAAATTCATTTTCACAGTGATATAGTCCAATCCTATGGGAAAATAGATTTAAAAAGTATTGCTCCGCTTGTAAGCAGCTTTTCTTTTTCTGGCCATAAAATCTATGGACCAAAAGGAATTGGCGGTGTTTATATTGATCCCCGCATTCCGTGGGAGCCGTTTTTTCCCGGTGGCTCACATGAACGAGGATTCCGGCCAGGTACCCTGAATGTTCCAGCGATTGCTGCTTTGACAGTTGCAGCGCAAAAAATAATGAAACACATTCCAGAGAATTTGGAAAAATTTTCGAGACTACGTGAGACTTTTATTGAGAGTCTCAAGCCGATTGAAGATCACATAGTCGTTTATTGTGGGAGTAAGCATTCACAGCTTCCGGGCATTATTGGACTTAGAATCTTAGGAATCGAAGGACAATGGATGATGCTTGAATGCAATCGTGCGGGATTCGCGATTTCAACAGGAAGCGCCTGCCAAATTGGCATGCAATCCCCTCTAAACGTCGCACAGGCATTGGGCTTAAAGAATGAGGAAGCAAAAGAATTTATCCGTATTTCTTTTGGACATTCCACAACGATGGAAGAGGTTTTACTACTTGGGGAAACCATCGTAAAAATCGCCCATGCATTTGCGGCGCCTCCTGTTATATAAATTTGGAAAGGTATGCTAGAATAAAAAAACAGATACGCTATGGGAGGTTACTATGACTGATCAGAAAAAAATATTGGGAGAGGATCGGAGGTCCTTAATTCTCCAGCTTCTCAAAGACAGCCTTGCACCACTTACGGGAAGTGAATTAGCGGCAAGGACGAATGTCAGCAGACAAGTCATTGTTGGGGATATTACACTTCTTAAGGCAAAAAATGAACCGATTATTGCCACGAGCCAGGGCTATATGTATTTAAAGCAAAATACCAGTATGCCTTTATTTGAAAGGACAATTGCCAGCAAACATACACCAAAGGACACAGAAAAGGAATTAAATTTATTAGTAGATCACGGTGTTTTAGTGAAGGATGTCAAAATTGAACATGCCGTTTACGGCGATTTGACGGCATCTATTATGGTTTCAAACCGCCAGGAAGTGAAGCAGTTCCTAAATAAGCTGCAAACAACCAATGCAGCTTTATTATCAGAACTGACAGGTGGTATTCATCTTCATACCATTTCCGCCTCGAGCGAAAAAATTCTCGATAAAGCAGAAGAAGCGCTGAAGTCTGAAGGATTTTTAATGGAATCGTAAAAGGACCCAATTTGGGTCCTTTTTTTGTGCATCTTCCTATAAACCTATATTAATCCAAATCCACGATAATGGATGGATAGCTTCCTAAAACTTTGACACCGCAGCCTAATGCCTCAAGTTCCGCAATCGCACCGGGAATCAATACCTCATCGAGCTTCATTTCCAGATCAATAATGAAAAAGTAATTGCCAATCCCTGTTTTCATTGGCCGAGATTCAATTTTAGAAAGATTTAATTTTCTCCAGGCAAAGGCCGATAACACTTGATGAAGGGCACCCGCCTGATCCGACGGCAGGGTAACCATAAGCGTCGTTTTGTAATGCGCTGAACCGCTAATCAACTCAAAATCCAAGTTCTGTTCTGACAGCACAAAAAAGCTTGTATGATTATAATCAAAATCATGAATATTTTTTTGCACGATTGCCAATCCGTATTCCTTCGCAGCTAATTCATTGGCAATTGCCGCTGCATTTATTCCAGGGCTCTCCATCACCATCTTTGCGGCGGCTGCTGTGGACGACACACTATCGATTGGCACGCCCTGAAAATGGGTATGCAGGAACTTATGACACTGGGCAATGGCGTGGGAGTGGCTGTATACCACGCTCACATCATGCCATCTTTCCATATTTCCCGGATGAACCATCAAATGCTGCTTGATTGGCAGTGTAATTTCGCCAACAATCGGTATTTGAACGACGTGGGTTAAATAATCGAGGGTGATATTTACTGAGCCTTCAAGGGCATTCTCAACAGGAACCACGGCTAAATCCACTTTTATATCGACAATTGCATCCATACTTTCAGGAATCGTGCGATACGGCTCAAGCTCGTATCCTGGAAAAACCTTTTTCACCGCGAGTTCGGTAAATGTTGCTTTTGGTCCTAAAAAACCGACTTTCATTGCTTCCACTCCCCTTATAAATATGAGCAAGCGCTCGTTCGGCGCTAATCCTCTTTTTCATAATTTTGCGTCAAATTCCTTTAAAAAGAAAGCTGAGAGCGGGCCTCAGCAGACATTAGTCCACTAGGCACCAGTTCCCAGCACTTCAACCTTCTCGACAAATTCAAGTTTTCGCAAGTTTGTAAGTAAATCGTCGAGGTCTGTTATAATATTCGACGTGTTTAACGACAAGGTCACATTGGCTCTGCCTTGCAGCGGGATCGTCTGGTGTATCGTTAATACATTACACCCTGACGACGCCACAACGCTTAACAAGTTGGACAGAGTGCCAGAGCGGTCTTCTAAGTGAAAGAAGAGCGAGATGATTTTTTCCTTCTGAATCGTTGAAAAAGGAAAGACGGTGTCCCTGTATTTATAAAAGGCACTCCTGCTTAAATCCACTTTTTGAACGGCATCTGCAATCGATTCTGCCTTGCCGCGTTCAAGCATGTCCTTCACATCAATCGTTTTCTTCATCGCTTCCGGCAAAACATCCTCACGAACCAAATAATATTTTTTATCAAAATTATCCATTTTCACTCTACCTCGATCTCTTACAAAACGTAGAAGGCGTTTCACGCCGCAATCATTACGACAATTTTACTGACTCGCTATTGCGGCGCTCAAACTACTCAATGAACTCAAATTCGAATTCTAACAATTTCACGATATCCCCATCTTTTGCACCCCGTTGTCTAAGGGCATCATCAACACCAAGTCCGCGAAGCTGGCGGGAGAAACGACGGACAGATTCTTCGCGTGAGAAGTCTGTCATCTTAAATAATCTTTCAAGTTTTTCACCTGAGAGGACGAATGAGCCATCCGGTTCCCTTGTGATCGTGAAGTTTTCTGGATCAGCCTCGTGTTTATATAGAACACGATGAATTCCGGTATCTTCCTCTTCATGCTCAAGCGGAAACTCCGGTGTTTCCTCAATTTTATCGGCCACAGCGAATAACAACTCACGCAGACCTTTCCGCGATACAGCGGAAATAGGGAAGATCGGATAATCCTCTTCAAGCTGCTCTACAAACTTTTCAAGGTTTTCTTCTGCATCAGGCATATCCATTTTATTGGCAACGATAATTTGCGGGCGCTCCGTCAACCTTAGATTATACTCTTTTAATTCACGGTTAATGGTCAGGTAATCCTCAAATGGATCCCTGCCTTCCGTCGCCGCCATATCAATCACATGAACAATAACCCTTGTCCGTTCAATATGACGTAAAAATTGATGACCAAGACCGACACCTTCACTTGCTCCTTCAATCAATCCCGGCAGGTCGGCCATGACAAAACTTCTGGCGTCCTCTGTTTCCACCATTCCGAGATTCGGAACAATGGTGGTAAAATGATATTCAGCGATTTTTGGCTTTGCCGAAGATACAACGGATAATAATGTCGATTTTCCAACACTCGGGAAACCAACAAGACCAACGTCGGCTAGTAGCTTTAACTCAAGAACAACGTCGCGCTCTTGTCCCGGCTCGCCATTTTCCGCAATCTCCGGTGCTGGATTTGACGGTGTAGCAAAGCGGGTATTTCCACGGCCGCCGCGGCCGCCTTTGGCAATGACAGCCCGCTGACCGTGCTCAACTAAATCGGCAATTACCTCATTCGTTTCCGCATCCATGACAACCGTTCCAGGCGGTACCTTGACAATCATATCCTTAGAGCCTCTACCATGCTGACCCTTTGACATGCCATGCTCACCACGATCTGCCTTAAAATGGCGCTTATAGCGGAAATCCATTAACGTTCTCAGCCCTTCGTTCACTTCAAAAACGACGCTGGCACCTTTTCCACCGTCACCACCGGCCGGACCACCATTTGGAACATATTTTTCACGACGAAACGCGACCATACCATTGCCGCCGTCTCCGCCTTTTACATAAATTTTGACTTGATCGACAAACATCTTATTCCTCCAGTCCTTACACATTAAAAAGCATCGCAGCTTTTTACAGTATAGGCATAAAAACTTCTAGTGTAAGTTCACTATTGCTAAATTCCTTGACCATTAGATCAACTATTCGGTCAGCGAAGAATTTTTCAATCAGTTCCCTTTTTATTATTATCCCGCTAAAATCAAAAAAGAAACGAATACCATCTGATTGCGGTTCAATTGTTATCGATAAATGATTTTCTTGAAATGGTTCAATTGCTTCATTTAAGCATGAAAAAAATAAAGTTGTCCAGCTTGTCATGATACCGTCGTCAACTTTTATTGATTCCGATTCGAGAAGCACCTCATATTCCAGTTTAAACGAAGGATTGATCCAATTAGATTTTAACAGCAGGGAAGCAAACAATGGCATGTGTAAATTCGAAAGCTTTGTCTCATGCTGTGCCTCGATCACTATTTCATCAATGACCGCTTTTGCCCGGTCGATTCGATTTAAATCCAAGTTCCCCTTTATTAACTGCAGCTTGTTTAACCAATCATGTCGTGAGTGCCGCAGCACCTCAACGATATCCCAATCTCTCTCCATACCCACACTCCTACAATACATGTCGGAACACTGTTTGCTGTTAGTATATCAAAAAAGTATCCATGAGTAAGCATTTTTATGCGAATGATTTCCTTTAAGGGGGAAAAAAAGTACCCTGAAGAGTAGTATAGAAGGGTTTCGCGGCAAAAAGAAAACTCTAACCAAACAGGTTAGAGTTTCCTTTTGATGTAATCCTTAAGCTTCTTGAGCTACTGGATAAACGCTCACTTGTTTACGGTCACGACCTAAACGTTCGAATTTCACGACGCCGTCGATTTTTGCAAAAAGAGTGTCGTCACCACCGCGGCCTACATTTTCACCTGGGTAAATCTTTGTACCGCGTTGACGGTAAAGGATTGAACCACCAGTAACAAATTGACCGTCTGCACGCTTAGCACCAAGGCGCTTTGCGATAGAGTCACGTCCGTTCTTTGTAGAACCTACACCCTTTTTAGATGCAAACAACTGAAGATCTAATTTTAATAACATTTATTCCACCTCCTGCTTTTTGAAGGTAATCTTTATGTGCTTTCCGTACTCTTCTTCAATCGTTCGTAATGATACAATCATAGCTTCAAGGATGAGCTGTACCTTCTCATGGATATCATCCGGAAGATCTTCCGGGACAACACAGCGGAGAAACCCATCTGCTCGATGTTCAAGGTCGGGAGTGATACCCGTCAGTTCGTGCACAGCGTTGATGGCACCTACCGAGACAGCAGATACGCCCGCACAAACGATATCCTTACCACGATCAGCAAATAAAGCATGACCGCTCATTTCGAAAGACTTAAGTCTTCCGGACTCAGTACGAGTAATCGCAATTCCAATCATCTATATCCAACACCTTACGCGTTGATTTTTTCGATGATTACTTTTGTGTAAGGTTGACGATGACCTTGCTTCTTACGGTTGTTTTTCTTCGCTTTGTACTTGAAAACAACGATTTTCTTCGCACGGCCTTGTTTTTCAACTTTAGCTGTAACGGTAGCGCCTGCAACAACAGGGCTTCCAACTTTTACAGTTTCACCGCCAACGAAAAGAACCTTGTCAAAAGTAACTGTTTCACCAGCTTCAACATTTAATTTTTCAATGTAGATTGCTTGGCCTTCTTCGACTTTAAGTTGTTTACCGCCAGTTTCGATAATTGCGTACATGAACTGCACCTCCTTATAAACTCAGACTCGCCATCCACAGGCGCCTTGCGAATCTCGCAAAATCTTACTACCTGTTCTGTGCGGTTGTAGCACGGGTGCGCTACAAACATAACATTAGAATACTAACATAATTTAGCGAAGAGTGTCAATAGCTTTTAGGGAGATATCCCGATCATCGCCAAATTGCTTCAGGATATAATACGGTTTCTCCGCCTGCTGTATGGAAAAATAAAGCTTTATATGAAGCAATTCTTCTAATGTCTCTCTATGAGCTTCATTTTTGCCTATAAGAGCATCTTTTACCTCTTCGGTTGTCTCAATAAGAATTGCCTCGAAATCAGCATGACGGTGCTCGAGCAGCTCTCTTTCAAGTCGGAACGCCATAGTTTCCGCACTAAGAATGCGGCCTGTGCCTTCGCAAACAGGACATTTCACTTGAAGTGCCTCTGATAATGAGACTTTTGTTCTTTTTCGAGTTAGCTGCAGGATTCCCAGCGGGGTAAAGCCGATGATTTTAGTCCTTTTTTCATCTTTGGTTAATTCGGTTTCGACTGTATCGAGGATCGATTGCTTGTCCTTAGCGCGTGCCATATCAATAAAATCAATCAGAACAATCCCGCCGATATCGCGAAGTCTGAGCTGTCTGATGATTTCCTTCGCAGCGAGCTGATTAGTTTTGAGAACGGTATCCTGATAATCACTTTTCCCGGAGAATTTCCCCGTGTTCACATCAATGATGGTAAGAGCTTCGGTTTCATCAAAAATAAGATAGGCACCCTGATCAAGCCAAACTATCCGCTTGAGGGCTTTGTCAATTTCATGCTCTACTTGGTTTGCTGAAAAAATATTCTCTTTTTCACTGTAGTAGGTGTGCTTTACTTTCGAGTTTTTCTTCTCGAGCATTTTTTTTACGGCTAGATCATCGACGATGACTTCGCCTGACTTCATCCTCGCTACTTGATCCAAAATAATTTCGATAAAGGTATCTTTTTGAAAAATTAATCCTGGCTTTTTTAGCGTTTTCTGTAAGAGTTCTTGGTAATGCTGTCTTAAAGATTGAAGCTCTTCTTGAATTTCTTCCTCCGTGCTTGAAATGCTGGAAGTGCGAAAAATTAAGCCCTCTTCTTCCGTTTTAAGACGGCTGCCGAGGCGGCGGAGCGCTGCCTTCTGGGATTCATCAGCGATTTTTTTCGATACAGCGACATAGCGTCCCTTGGGCATGTAAATAAGATTGTTTCCCTGTATTTCAATCAGCCCCGTTACTTTCGGCCCCTTTGTACCGGTTGCATCCTTGTCCACCTGAACGAGCATCTTTTCGCCTTGGTGAACAAATGAAGTGACGTTCTTTTGTTTTTCAGAGGAAAGGACGTACGATGGGAGGTTGTCACGGTGCAAATAGGCATTTTTCTCTTCGCCAATATCGATAAAAACAGCATTCATCCCCGGCAAAACCTTTGTAACAGTCCCAAAATAAATATTACCGACCAGCGAACGATGCTCTGGTCGGTCAAAAACGATATTTTCCACACGATTTGCGTTGATATAAGCAAATCGTTTTTCCCGTGCATTGTAATTAACAATTAATGTATCCAAACCTGGCGTCCTCACTTTATAAAAATAGCTCACTGCGCAAGCGCTCGGTTCCGGGCGCTTGCGCTTTTTTTCTATTATACCCTTTTTTAATATAAAAAGAGAAGGTCGCTGATTTTGTCAGTTAGGCGCTTTTCCGTGAAATAGGCGTGCAGGAGCTCGTTTTCATCCAATGTGCCTGTTTCCTTGCCACCCGCTTCGACAATAATTGGATGCTTGCAGCCGCGTTGGAATTTTTCCAATACATGGATGAGCAAATCCTGTTCATTGGCCTGGATCGGCTTCAATGCCTGTAAGCCTGATTTTTTTCCATAATAGCGCTCCAGTAAAAATCTCATAAAAATAAAGCGCCGCTGTTTCCACTCGTGATACAGCGAGAAAAACAAGAAGGCAATCACTACCCATACATTTATATGGGACGGGGCAGCCAGTAGAATGATGATGGAAAACATAAATAAGCTGACAAAAGAGATCATTAGTGTCAGACGATGAGCACTTGGAAAAGAATTTTTTAATGAGAGCAGTAAGAATACAAGCTTCCCGCCATCGAGTGGCCAAACTGGAAATAGATTGAAGACAAAGATCATTACGTTATAGTTGATAAATAGCTTACATAAATCCTCCGGGATCAAGTGCACGGTAAATAAGACGTATGCAGCCGCGACCATCCACACATGCTGAAGCGGCCCGGCAACAACGACAATCGTTTCTTCCTTTAGGGGACGATTGCCGTGTTCATCCATTTCGGCCACCCCGCCAAACGGCAGGAGAGTGATTTTTTTGATTCTCCATGAAAAAAAAGAAGCCGCAGCAGCATGCCCCATTTCATGTATAAAAATAATCGCGAGCAGCAGGCAGACTTCCAAGAAATACCCGGTAGCAATCGCTAGGGCAATCACAATCCACAGCAATGGATGGATATGGACATGTCGAAGTAAAATAATCGCTCTATTCAAAGCGAATCACCTGAATGGGGTCGATGAAATCATCGTCTTTTTTGATGGCAAAATAATACTTACCTTTTGTTTTATCTTCGCCAGTTGAAGTGGAAACAGTCCCTACGACAGCTCTTTTATCAATATGATCATATTTGTTGACTTTAATTTCTTCCAAATTCCCATACCAAGTTTCCGAATTATCGGGATGCTGGATAATGACGGTTTTCCCCAAACCATCTTTGACTCCCACGAAGGTTACAAATCCATCATCAATGGACTGAACAGCGGCACCTTTCCCTGTTTCGATCATGATGCCTTGGCCATTTTTTTCAAAGTTTTCAAGGATTTTTCCCATCGCCGGGACGGAAAAATTTGTCTCTTTGACTACTGACTTCTTGCCTGCTTGATCGTCCTCGGAAAATGGAAGCAGGGCCAGTGGTTTGCCGAACTTGTCTTCGTACCAGTTTGAAACAGTGGCAAACTTAAAATCCGTATCCATTTGCTTCACAACAAAGTCCCTTACCGGCTCAAAGGTTACGGTATGATTGCGAAACAAAATGGCAACCGTTAAAAAAAGAAGAACAGACGCCAATATTTTGAAAAAGAATACTTCTTTCTTAAATAATGGATGCCCGTCATCCCCGCCGCCGTTTCCGGAAGGGCTAATATAATTATAGCCGTATTTTTCTTCATCACCAGGCCAAGCAATTTGGCGTTCCGGTGTTTTGGCAGTTGACCCCTGTTCCCTTTTCCTTTTGGCGATGCGTCGCCGTATTTCCTCCGCTGAAGACCGCGCCATACTATCAACCCTTTTCCCACTTTTTTGTACAAGTCTATGAAGCGGAATGGCCGAGTATGACAATCGTAAATTTTATTGTTGTTTGGTCTAAAAATAAAAATAGCCTGTCCACTTATAAGCGGGCAGGCAAATCTATTTAGTGATAGGAAAGTATAAGTTTTCGACTTCGAGAATTGTCCAGCTCCAGACCATACGCCGCTGACCAGGGCGCTTGCGCTTTTCTTAACGAACGCCAAAAAACTTCTTAATTTTTGTAAATACGCCTTTGTTTGCTTCCTCAAGCGGCTGCAATGGGATTGATTCGCCAAGAATTCTTCTGGCAATATTCCGGTAGGCAATGGAAGCCCGGCTGTTTGGATTTAGGGCAATCGGTTCGCCGTGGTTAGAGGCTTTAATGACTTCTTCATCATCGGCGACAATGCCAATAAGCTCAATGGACAAATGCTGGGTGATTTCATCAATATCGAGCATATCGCCGCTCTTCATCATTTGATAGCGAATACGGTTGACCACTAATTTAGGCGCTTCCATATTCCTTTGTTTTTCAATTAGGCCGATGATTCGGTCGGCATCGCGCACTGCGGAAACCTCCGGCGTTGTCACGATAATCGCTTTATCGGCTCCGGCCAGCGCATTCTGGAAGCCCTGTTCAATACCGGCGGGGCAATCAATAATGATATAATCATAGTCTTGCTTTAATTCGGTAATCAGTTCCTTCATCTGCTCGGGCTTAACGGCTGATTTATCAACGGTTTGTGCTGCCGGCAGTAAATATAATAACCCATCAAAGCGTTTGTCCTTGACCAATGCCTGATGGACTTTGCATCTTTTTTCCACTACATCGACAAGATCATAAATGATTCTGTTTTCAAGTCCCATGACGACATCCAAGTTTCGAAGACCGATGTCTGTATCCACTAAGCATACTTTTTTGCCTTGAAGGGCCAATGATGTACCAATATTAGCAGAAGTAGTGGTTTTCCCTACTCCGCCCTTACCGGATGTAATTACTATTGCTTCCCCCACTTTAATGTCCCCCTTCGAATCTGTTCAGATTAGGCCTTAAATGAATTAAAACTTGTAATCTATCTACTATTATTTGCTGGTCCTCATCTATGTAAGCACATTCCATTTCCCGTTTTTCATTGCCTTGTACGGTGTCCGGCGCTCGATTGATAGAATCACTAATCTTAAGCTGAGTTGGTTTCATACTCGACGCGGCAATGACTGCCTGCTCGTTGCCAAAGCAGCCGGCATGTGCCACTCCTTTTAACGACCCCATGATAAAAATATTTCCGCCGGCAACCACCGTTCCACCTGGATTGACATCACCAATTAAAAGAACATCACCGGGGGCTTTGAGAACTTGTCCAGAACGAATAATACTGGAAACCGTCATGACCTCGTTTTCGGCCTTCAGCCGCTCCGCTTCTTCCTTTGTGATAACATCCGATTCAATATCATCCACCATTAAATTTTTCTTTTGGCGAATTAAGTCCTTTAGCTCTTCCCGCTGCACATCAGTTAAATAGCGATTGCCAACATTTACTTTCACAGAGATTAAGTTGCGCTCCTCCTGTGTCCTGGAGTTGGCCGAAAGCTTTTGATCGAGTTCCTTTTTTAGTTCCTCGTAGGAACATGTATCATCAAGATGAAGGACAAGTCCTTCCTTCGTTCCTTTTATTGTAACATTTTGCCGTTTTTTCATGGAGAAAATTCACCTCATAATTAAAAAAGCAATTTCGGAACAAGCAAATTTATTCAAAAATGAAAATTTGCTTGCCTTCATGCCCATTCCGAATCGAAAGTATAGACATCTTAATTAAAATTCGACATGATGCGTCCAATCTCCTCTTTTTTAAAAAGAAAACTAGAGACGACTAATAAACTATTCGGCTCTAAGTGATTCGGCATGCTTTTCAAAAAGCCGCTTGAAAGGATACCCCGCAATGATGATAAAAATGGCATTTAAGATAAGGGTTGGGTAAAAACGCAGCTTAATAAAGCTCATAAAATCGAGGTTTGTGATATGGATTAAATGATCCATTTCGTAAACCCCCACTTCCAATAAGGCGATGCCCAAAAGAGATACGAGGAAGGCAATCACAATATTGGTCTGCATGATATGCATGATTTTTGAAACAAGATAACAAATAAATGGATAAAGAAAAAGGTAGATCCCAATAATTTCGATGTAGACAATATCAAACAATAGTCCCAAAATAGCCGCATAAATAATTCCGTGTTTCTTCCCTACAAAAATCGTTAGAAACAATAGGCCGGCAAAGAGAAAGTGAGGAGCAATAATGCGGTTTTGACCAAACATCTCCGCTGGTGAATATTGAACAAAAAGACTTTCAACAATAAATAAAAACAGAAATAAAAGAGGAAGAAGGAACTTTTTCACGATTCCTCCTCCTTCCCATCAGTCGTTTCGGCTGCATCAACCGGTATCATGTTTGTTTTCGTGATGATCACATTTTTAATATCATAAAAATCAGCCCCAGGTTTCACGAGTGCGGTCTGGTTTAATCCATACTGATCCTGTTTCACCTCGACAACTTTTCCAATCATTAACCCTTCCGGAAAGATCCCGCCTAACCCTGAGGTGATAACGGTTTGGTCTTTTTCAATTTTCGCCCCGGATGGAATGGCTTTCACCATAAGCAATTTCTTTTCTTTATCATAGCCTTCCACAAGTCCATACACTTTGGTTTCGCCTTGGACGATAGCAGAGATTCGGTTCTTCGGATCCATGGAACTCAACAGCTGCACAGTTGAACTAAATTGCGTCACATTTTTTACTTTTCCAATCAGGCCGCTTGCCGTGACAACAGCCATATTTTTTTTAACACCTTGTAATTTACCTTTGTCGATTATAATCATTTCATGCCAACGATCAGGGTTTCTGCCAATAACAGTAGCTGGAAGTGGTTCAAAATCTCTCAGGGTCTTTTTTTCATCGAGAACGTCACGCAATTCTTTATTTTCTTGTTTTAACCCTTGAACTTGTGCTTCAAGGCTGGCAAGATTTTCGATCCGTGATTTTAATTCCTTATTCTCATCATATGTATTTGTCAAGTCCTGAAGATTTTCAAAAAAGCCTGCAACATAGTTGGTAGGCTTTGAAACCAGGGATTGAACCCAGCCGGTCGTGTCTTTGACAAATTGCTCCGGCCAGGATAGTTTACTTCTCTCCCTTAAAGAAAACCCAATCAATGCCACGAGAACAATAATGCTGACAAGCAAAATAATCAGTCGTTTATTCAAAAAGAACTGTGGCATGATTATACACCTCTATTTTTCTAAAAAATGATTTCAAAAATTATCGAGAGTCTCTCGCCTTATTTTTAAATAAATGAATATGGTCTAAGGCCTTACCAGTTCCAATTGCCACGCAATCAAGCGGGTTTTCGGCAATCAAGACAGGCATTTTCGTTTCTTCGCTAATAACCCTGTCCAAATTGCGAAGAAGCGCGCCCCCACCGGTTAAGACAATCCCCCGGTCCATAATATCGGCAGCCAATTCCGGCGGCGTTTTTTCTAACGTATTCTTCACGGCTTCGACAATCGCAAAGACTGTGTCATTTAAGGCAGAGGCAATTTCTTTAGCAGTGATTTCAATCGTTTTTGGCAGACCTGTTAGTAAATCACGGCCGCGGATTTCCATATTGTCGACACCTTCAGGAATACCTGCAGAGCCGATTTCCACTTTAATCGTTTCCGCCGTACGCTCACCAATCATTAAATTATAATTTTTGCGGATATAAGAAATAAGCGAATCATCCATTTCATCACCGGCAACCCGAATCGAAATGCTTGTCACGATTCCCCCTAAGGAAATGATGGCAACTTCGGTCGTACCGCCGCCAATATCCACGACCATACTTCCGGTCGGCTCCCAAACGGGCAAGTTGGCGCCAATCGCTGCTGCAAATGGCTCTTCAATCGTATAGGCATCCTTTGCACCAGCTTGTCTTGTCGCGTCAATGACTGCTCTTTCCTCGACCGCTGTTATGCCTGAAGGTACGCAGACCATAACATATGGCTTTCCGGAGAAAAGATTGTTACTCTTCTGGGCTTGGCGAATGTGGTGCTTCATCATTGCTGCCGTTATTTCAAAATCAGCAATAACCCCATCTTTCATTGGCCGCATTGCTACAACGTTTCCCGGCGTCCGTCCAATCATATTTTTCGCATCATTCCCTACAGCTACGATGCTTTTTGTATCAGTTTGCATCGCCACTACCGATGGCTCCCGTAAAACAATTCCTTTTCCTTTTACATATACAAGGGTATTTGCTGTCCCCAAGTCAATCCCAAGATCTCTAGGTTTAATTCCAAACATAATGTTGTATCTCCCTTTCTGATACGAAATGCACAAATTCCTATAGGCAGGTAATCACCTTATTTATCATGTCTTTTTTCGTACTATTTATATAGTTAATTTAAAAACAGTCCTAAAAAATCATACCCAATATTATAGCGTAACGTCAAATATTATCCTAGTGTTATAAATAACCTTTTTCCTTTAAACTCACAAACTTGTTTTCACCGATGATCAAATGGTCAAGGAGGTCGATGCCGATAATTTTACCGCACTCTACCAAGCGCTTGGTCACCTCAATATCCTCGCGGCTTGGAGAGGGGTCTCCGGAAGGATGATTATGCAGCGCGATAACGGATGCCGCCGACCGTTTTAATGCCTCGCGGAACACCTCTCTCGGGTGCACGATCGAGGCATTTAGGCTGCCGATAAAAATAGTTTGTTTATGAATTACTTGATTCTTCGTGTTTAAATACAAACAAACAAAATGTTCTTGGGTCAAGAAGCGCATATCGTTCATGACGTACTTGGCTCCGTCTTCAGGGGAGCGGATTACATAGCGGTCAGAATAGTTAAGGTTGGCAATTCTTCTGCCGATTTCAACGGCAGCAAGAATTTGAATCGCCTTTGCAGAGCCAATCCCTTTGATTTCGGTTATTTCCTCTAAGGTGGCCGATTTTAACAGCCGTAACCCTTCGAAATGGGTAAGCAGTCGATTCGATAATTGCAACACCGATTCATCCTTTGTTCCGGTTCGAAGAAGGATGGCAATCAGTTCATGATTCGATAAGCTCTGAGGGCCATGTTGAATAAAGCGCTCCCTTGGCCGCTCGTCTTGCGGAAAATCACGGATCATTAATGTATTTGTGGACACATTTTTTCCTCCCTTTTGTCGAGGGAGTTAATGAACCTTTTAAAAATTTTTTATTACAACTGGTAGCCTGCCTTTTTTAATTCCCTTATGGTCCTGGCAACTGGCAGACCAACAACCGCAAAATAGTCTCCATTTATTTTTTTGACAAGCATACTTCCAAGCTGTTGAATGCCATATGCACCTGCTTTATCAAGCGGTTCACCAGTTTGCACATAGGCTTTAATTTCGTCGTCCGTTAACTCCCAAAACCAAACTTCTGTTTTTTCAAAAAACGTAGTTGAACTTTCCGGAGACAGAATTGACACACCTGTAAACACATCGTGCTGCTGACCTGACAAACTTTTTAACATACTTATTGCTTCTGCTTCATCAGCTGGCTTTCCTAAGATTCGACCATTCAGCGCGACAATCGTGTCCGAACCAATCACAAAGGCATCCTGATTTTTTTGAAAAACTGCCTGTGCTTTACGCTCGGCTAACTCCATCACTACATCCTCCGGGGTGAGCGCTGGATCAAAGCTTTCATCAACTTCACTGCTTGAAATCGCGAATGTTAAGTGGAGATTTTCTAGAAGTTCCTTTCGCCGTGGAGAAGAAGAGGCTAAAATGAGGTTCTGCATTCAATCACCTTACCTTTTTGCATTTGTATAGGGAGATACAATTCAATCCTATCAGAAATTGCACAAGCAAACAATTTTTATATGATTAAAATTTGAAGAAATATGTAAAATTATGCAAAGATAATCATTTTATGTCAAACTGAAAAACCTGTCCCAAAATGGACAGGCTTAATATTGTTCCTTATTTCCCAGAAAATATCGAGCTTTGTCGTTTACATAGTATAATAGTACGACAAAAAGTTTAATAAATGCTGCTGTGCATCGTTCAAACTCTTTGGATCTTTTGATTTTTGATAGGCTTTTACTTTTTCCTCGGCACTGGTTAATTCTGCTTTTAGATTTTTTACGTTCTCATTTTTAATACCGCTAACCTTTAATTGTTCTTCAATGCCTGCTAAGGCTTTTACAGACTCTTCCGGAATTTCTTTAGTTACTAGACCACTAGAAGTCGCTAAGGAAAGAGTTTGGTAAATGGTTGGCACAGCATCGAGAAAGTCCTTTTCTTTGGTAGTGATATCAGAAACTTTCTTTTCATCAACTAACAGCGGTTTGGCAAATGCACCCTCGACCCCTTTATCTTTATATTGTGTACTGAGTGATTTAGCTGTTTCGATCGAATCTGCTATACCTAGAAATATTAAGTGTTTGCCATCTATTTCTACTACTTGCGATGGAATTCCTTTAGCTGTAATCTGAGTTGAAACTTCCTTTGCGCCCTCTTTCGACGAATAAACGCCGCCTTGAATGACATATGCTGTTAATTGCTTCAAGTCTGCAGATGTCCCCTTACTGGCAGTGGATTTCTTATCAGTTCCTCCGTTATCGACAACAACTGGTGATTCAGTGACCGTCTTTTCAGGAGATCCTGTAATCACCAGTTTTAGCATAACTACACCTATCGTAGTACCAATCAAGATAGCGAAAATGGCGGAAATGGCGATCGCCCCTAATGGCCGGCCATTCTTCTTTATAGAATTGGTTGAAAAAGAAGCTATTTTAGGTAAGCTGCTTTTCTTAGACGGTTTGCTGCTGACAATTTTAAATTCCTCTATATCATTTTCGGAGGATTCAGGAATGATCCAGTCAAAGCTTTCATCGACAGATTCCTGAGCTGCGGCCGTCTCCAAAAAAACATCCGAATCTTTTCTTTTCGAATCTATTTTAATCACTCTTGTCACTGGCTCGATGTTCGCTTCCGGCTCAATTATTTTCGGTTCTTCCCGAACAGGCTGGGTCTCTCCATTTAACTTGATCGTAATTGTATTGCCTTTTTTAGGCTTGTCCACTAATCGTACTCCTCTCTCTACCGACGCGTATTTGGTTTCATCCTATCATAAAGGCAAAAAAAAATAACAAGACTTTTGTCGTCTTGTTATCGTAGACTTTCGCCAAATTATTTGTTTGTTCGTCATGTTGTTAACTATTGCTGTGTTTGTGCGGTTGCAGGGAACTGGCTTAATGGATTATCTTTACCAGCCGGTGCAGGTGCATCGATTTTCGGCAGTTCTGCCGCCAAGTCCGCTAAACTAGGCATATAAAAAGCAGAGATTGTCAGGCTGTAACTGAGTGGCTGGTCTTCTTGCTCCAAACTCGTTACCTCCTGCCCGCCTGAATAACTAATCGATTCTACCACCACAATCCGCTTTAATGATTCTAAGGTTTCAATAAACTTTTCGAAATCCTTATAGGTTGGTGATTCAACACTCAAGGAAACAGTCATCTTCTTAAGGGTAACAGGTTGAGGTTGAGCCTTTTCCCCGGCTGCTGCATCCTGATTTTGATTGGCAGTAGTTTGATTAGCCGCAGCTTGATTTTCAGCTGTTTGTTGTCCATTAGCATTTTCAGCATTTGTTTGGTCAGCAGCCGTATTGGCATCAGCATCTTTTGAAAAACCCATCGAACCAATCTTACTATTAGATAGCGTTTCTGCCTTTTCTAAGTCTAAAATTAACTGCTCCTGCAAAGGCTTTACCGGCAGTATCTTTTGTAATTCCCGGGTATCTTCAGCCGTTTTTTTGCTATCTTCAGCCTTTTTTTTACTAACAACATCTAATAGCTTTTGCTCGGTTGTTAAGGCTTGCTGCTTCAGCCCTAAATCTAATTTTAATGGCGAAAGCGAAAAGAATTGAGCATAAACGATGAGTAAAACTAGCAAAAGAGCGGCGACTCCAAGAATAAGTTTGTCTCTTTTTGAGAAACGAAGCTTCATGAACCAGCCACCCCTTTCTCATCCTTCTTGCTCTTTTTGATATTATCTTTGACGAACTCTTTATTTAGCATAATTTCAAATTGACCGGTGTAACGTGGAAGAATATTTGACTTCTTACTTGTTGCCGTCTTCGTGGTGGTTGCTGCAGTACCAGTATTATTTACCGTATTAGCATTTGCTGTTGGATTAACGGTATTGTTTTGAGTAGTTGCCGTTTCGGAAGGGGTATTTGTCTGGCTACCAGTATTTGCAGTTACTCCAGTTGTAACCTGACCAGGTTGAGTCTTGTAGGTTGTCATTTTTTGATTTGTTGCATTTGCTGCTGAACCAGTTGTAGTTGTTTGATTTGTTACATTTGCTGTCGACTCTGTTGTATTCGTTTGAGTTGCGGTTCCTGTTGTGTCAGCTGTTGGATCCACCGCTGTAGCCAGTGAACTTAAGCTTGCTTCTGCAATCCATTTTGACTCATTCAGATTATCTAAAAAGTAAGCAGCTTCTCTAGCACTATCAAATTGTACTGATAACGTAATCGTTCCTTCTTCTGTATAGCCAAAGCTCTGAATAAATCCGCGCTCCGGCAGTAACGAGGTAAGGTGACGCATGACTGGAATCGTTTGAATCGTGTATTCATCTGCCCACTCAATTGCACTCTTTAATTGATTTACTGAGTTGGTTGATGCCACAGTTTGGCTATTCTGCTCTTCTTTTTCAGCAATCTTTTTTGTCATCGCGATTTGTCTGTCTAAAGAAGCAACCTCACTCTTTGTAACAATGATTTGCCAAAGATAATAGGTACTGACAAGAATCATCACCATTAATATACTCGACATGGTAATAATAAAGCTAAGCTTCTTCGGTTCCTTCTGGGGAAGCAGGTTAATTTCAACTAACATTATTGCACCCCTTTTAACGCAAGACCTAAAGGAAGTAATTGACTAATAGGAGTTCTATCAATTTTACCTTTCGTTTCTATCTCAAGTGAAATCACATCGACAGGAATTTCAAATCGCTCTTGCATTTCATCAAAGATGGCCGTCAGCATTGGATGATCACCGTTTAGAAGGAATTTAGAGATATCCTGGTTTTCATTATGAAGTGTGTATCGATAAAAATCGATTAACTTATTGATTTCTCTAATAATATCTTCAAACTGAATCACAAGCTCATCTGTAGCGCCTGTATATTTGTAAACAATGGATCCTGATAAATCTGTTTTAATCTCCCAGAGGTCCACGTTAAATGGCAAGGCATATTGGCGCATAACGAGCGGAACATTTTCTTCAAAAATACACAAATTTACACTCGTCATGTCAAACTGGACCGAAAATAAGACTTCATTAGCACTTGCATGGTCAAGCTGGGAATACAGCCGGTACAAGGCAAGCGGTGAAATATCGGCTGCAACCGGGTTAAGCTTTAGCTTTGAGAGGAGGTCAGCATATTCCAAAACATTTTGTTCCGGTGCCGCAAATAAGAGCAGTTCCCTTGTTTTCCCATTATTACTTATTGGATAAAAGTCAAATACCGGCTCTTCAAATGGTAAATGGATACTCGACCCTAGCTCTAAGTAAAGGTATCCATGCATCTCGTCATCCTGAATTTCAGCAGGAACGGAAACCTTCCGGATAATGACAAGCTGGTCCGGCACGATGAAGCGAACCTGACGTCTCTGAATCTTCCATTCATCGACACACTGTTCCAAAATATTTGCCAGCAAATCGAAATCGGTAATTTTTCCATCGCTAATAATTCCAGGCGGAAGAAAGCGCTCATACCACCGCTGTGCAGACGGTGGACTCACCTGTTTTAATTCAAGCAGGCGAATGGAATGGTCATTCAACACCAAGTTAATTATGCGGTTTTTAGGTGTAAAGAGGGAAAAAGCCATATTAAAAACCCCTTAGTTAAAATCCTTGATTAAGGAAAAGTATATAAAAATCAATAATTTCCGATCCCCAATAATACGCGGCCAATGTGCCAGCAGCAATAAACGGTCCAAATGGAACAGGCTGCCGCCTTTTGACAATTTTTAAAAGCAAAGCCAAGACGCCAATAACAGCTCCAAATAATGTAGATAGAAAGAAGGACAAAAGTACTAGTTTTACACCTAATACTAAACCGAGTACTGCGTACAGTTTTACATCGCCTCCGCCCATCCCGCCTTTACTGACAAAAGCGACAATTAAGAGAAGCGTGAATCCTATAACAGCTCCTAAAAGGCTGTCCCACCAAGGGTTAAGCGGCCAAATCATTCGTTCCAATAAAAAAATCCCTGCAAACCAAATCAGAATTTTATCAGGGATGATCATATAGTGAATATCAGAAACCACGATAATCATAAACATTGAGATTAGCGTAAGTGCCACCACTAATTCCCAAGACCACCCAACAACTAACGGTGCTGTCATAAACAATAAGCCAGTAAGCAATTCAAAAATTGGATAGATAGGAGAAATCCGCGACTGGCAGCCGTGGCATTTTCCCCGTTGAATTACATATGAAAATACTGGTATTAGTTCGTATGCTTTTAATTGATGCCCGCAGGTTGGACAAGCTGAACGTGGGACGATGATTGATTTTTTTAATGGAACTCTGAAGCTTACTACATTAAAAAAAGAACCTAATATAATTCCATAAAAAAACAAAATTGTTACCATTACTTAGGATTTACAGATCCACGAACTAGTCCAGTAGGAGGTAAAGGATTTTTAGTTGAATCTTGTACTCCTCTAGTAGCATTAACTAGTTTAACAGCAGTTACTTTTCCCTTTTCAATCTTAACAAATGAAACCGCGTCTGTTTCGGTTAGGTTAGTTAATACGCCCGTACTTGTGCCTATTTTGTATCCTTCGTTATCTGGATCCTCGACTGTCTCTAAATACTTTTTGTCCTGCAAATATTTCAAATCTAGGAAAGCTATAGGATATTCTTGTAAATTTGCATCAGAAGCAATTGCCATTTTTGCTGAATTAACCATTTGCTGAGCATTTGCAACGTGTGCATCTTTCTTAGTATTATCGATTAAGCCTAAAATTGACGGTACTGCAATCGCGGCAATAATTCCTAAAATAACAATTACTGCAAGTAATTCAATTAATGTTAATCCTTTTTGGTCTTTTAACTTCATTTTTAACTTTTGAAGCATTTTTTCAACTCCCTTTATGGTTCTATGAACCTAGTAATATTGTCTCTTGTATTATACAGTAACCGAGAGATGGGTGAAAAGAGAATTTATTGGTATATTGTCTTTTTCACTCATTCTTTCAGGCTTCTTGTCTTTTTATTGATTCATCTGTTGGAATTGGTCGAACATGCTAAACATCGGCACCATGATAGATGTGACAATTGTACCAACTAGACCTGCCAAAACAACAATCATGATTGGTTCTATTAACGATTTTAATCGATCTGTCCCTGTTTCTACTTCTTTTTCATAGAATTCGGCAATTTTCGAGAGCATAGCATCTAATGCACCTGTCTCTTCCCCAATTGCAATCATCTGAGTGACTAGTGGTGGAAAGGCCCAATGCTTCTTCATCGGTTCAGTCATCGAGCGGCCTTTTTCTAGTGAATCACGTGATTCTCGAATTATCTTAGCTAAAACCTCATTTTCAACAACTTTTTCAACAATTGACATGGATTGTAGAATCGGAACAGAACTTGAAAATAAAGAACTAAGTGTTCTCATCATTCTTGCAAGTGCAGCTTTTTGCAAAAGATTGCCGAATATTGGCATTTTCAGAAGAAAATAGTCTAAATAATATTTTGTCTGATTATTTTTATTAAGATAAGTAATGATAAATACAATTGCAAATAAAGCAAGTACAATAAGCCACCAAAAGGACTGCATGAAGCCACTTGTTGCAAGAACAAACTTAGTGATTGCCGGCAACTCCCCGCCCATATCATCAAACATTGTTACAAATGTTGGAACAACAGTAACAAGCAAAAAGATGACAACTGCAATGGCAATAAAGCCAACTACTACCGGATAGGAGAGAGCAGAAATAATTTTCTGCCTTGTAAAGCGCTGTTTTTCAAAATGCTCCGCCAACCGTTCAAGCGTCTCATCCAAATTACCGCTGACTTCTCCCGCTTTTACTAAGTTAATAAACATTTGATTAAATATTTTTTTATGCTTAGCAACAGCTTCTGATAGAGGATTACCTTCACGTAATTCCTCCTCCACATCGAGTAATGCCTTTTTTAAGGCTTTACTTTCAGTTTGATCAGCTAAAATAGATGTTGCATCAACGACTGTTACCCCTGCCTTGATTAACGTAGAAAATTGTCTTAAATAGATGACAAAGTCCTGTAATTTTACCGGATTTCCAAGCGTAATATCTTTAGTCAGTAAAGTTTCAGGAACCTCAGTCATTTCGATGACACGAATCCCATCTTCCTTTAGCTTCATCATGGCTTCACGCTTAGAACCTGCATTTACGGTGCCCTGCCGTTTTCCTTTTCGGTCTCGCCCAGCATATTTAAATCTAGCCATTCATTAACATCTTTTCATGTAAATATTGCGATGCCGCTTCTCTTTGAATCGCATTTCGATCAATTAAATCTTTGATACTCATTTCTAACGTATGCATCCCCTGGGCCCGGGACGTTTGCATCGTGCTCTGGATTTGGTGGATCTTTTCATTTCTAATTAGGTTTGCAATGGCCGCGTTATTAACCAGTATTTCCGTGGCCGCTTTTCGACCTTTTTTATTAGCGGTAGGAAATAACCGCTGCGAAATAACGCCAACTAATACTGATGCCAATTGAATACGGATTTGCGGCTGCTGTCCCGATGGGAAAACATCGATGATCCGATTAATCGTTGTCGGTGCACTTGATGTATGAAGCGTCCCTAACACTAGGTGCCCTGTTTCCGCAGCGGTTATCGCAATGGCCATCGTTTCTAAATCACGCATTTCCCCAACAAGAATAACATCAGGATCCTGCCTGAGTGCCGCTTTTAAACCACTTGCGTAGGTACCGGTGTCAAAGCCGACTTCTCGCTGATCAATAATTGAATTTCCATGACGATGAAGATATTCAATCGGATCTTCTAACGTAATAATATGCTTCCTCATTGTCTTGTTCATGTAATCAATCATTGATGCCAGTGTCGTTGATTTCCCACTACCAGTTGGACCGGTGACAAGAATTAGACCGTAGGGTTTCTCCACCAGTTTTGTAACAATGTCAGGCAATTGGAGGTCTTCTATCGATGGTACCTTAGATGAGACTACCCTAAGAGCAATCGATACACTTTTCCGCTGATGATAGGCATTTACACGGAAACGGGAACTCCCTGGGACACCATAGGAGAAATCAAGCTCCCCTTTCTCAATAAATGAATCCCACATATGCTCCGGAATAATCGCTTTAGCCATGCTTTCCGTATCATCTGGCAATAATTTATCTGTTCCGTACCTTCTTAAATCACCATTTATTCGCATAACCGGAGGGACACCAACAGTTAAATGAATATCAGATGCCTTATATTCAACTGCTGCCCGTAAGAATGCATCAATTTTTTCTTTCATGGTATTGTTCTCCTACTCCAGAATTGCTACTTTTAAAACCTCTTCAGTGGTTGTTAACCCTTGTTTTATTTTGATTAAACCATCATCTAGTAAAAAGATTGTTTTATTTTTCGTCGCCATTTCCTTTAGCTTTTGGAAGGATTCGCCGTTCATCATCGCTCGGCTCATTTCTTCATTTATGACAAGCACTTCATGAAGGGCAATTCTGCCTTTATAACCTGTCATGTTGCAGGAAGGGCAGCCTTTTCCCCGAGATATTTTTTCAACTTTCATCCCGCGCCTAGCAAAAATCTCTACTTCCCGTTTTGATGGTTCTTGTAGTTCAGCACAATCACGACACACTTTCCGCACAAGGCGCTGAGCAACAATACCACTTAAGGAGGAGGCAAGTAAAAACGGCTCTACTCCCATATCAATCAGCCTTGTGACAGTTCCAATTGAATCATTCGTATGAAGGGTGCTTAACACCAAGTGGCCTGTTAAGGAAGCACGGATGGCTACTTCAGCTGTTTCCTTATCACGAATTTCTCCGACCATAATGATGTTTGGATCTTGGCGAAGAATCGATCTTAAACCAGCAGCAAAGGTCATCCCGACATTCGTGTTCACTTGGATTTGGTTAATTCCCTCCAATTGATACTCCACAGGATCCTCAATAGTAATAATATTAACTGCTTCACTGTTTAGTCTATTGAGTGCTGCATATAAGGTCGATGATTTACCAGAGCCCGTTGGTCCTGTAATCAGAACAATTCCTGTCGGCTTTTCAATCATTTCGTTAAATCTCTTCATATTAAGAGCATTAAATCCTAATTTATTTAAATCATTTAACGTTGAAGCCATGTCAAGGAGACGCATAACAATCTTCTCACCGTAAACGGTTGGAAGAGTGGATACACGAAGATCGACAGGATGAAAATCAAGATTTATCTTAATCCGCCCATCCTGCGGAATTCTGTGTTCAGTAATATCAAGATTGGACATAATTTTGATTCTAGCCGTTAGTACACTTTGCATATTCTTAGGAAGAACTTTTTCGTTTCGTAACACTCCATCAATCCGGTATCTGACAATCACCCTTGTCTCCTGAGGATCGATATGGATATCACTTGCCCGTTGAATAACCGCATTTGTCAAAATCTGATTCACCAGCCGAACAATCGGTGAGTTCTGATCTGTGACATCGTCATTTTTTTCCTTGGCATTCTGCGGCAAATCACCTAGCAATTCATCGAGTCCATCATCGGAATCATAATGTTTATTGATAGAGCGAAGAATATCGTCCTTTGTCGCAATCGCTGCCTCAATATGAAACCCTGTTGATAAACGTAAATCATCGATGACGATAAAGTCCATTGGATTTGCCATTGCTACGAAAAGCTTATTTCCTTCCCTTTTTAACGGAATAATTAAATTCCTTCTCGCTAACTCTTTCGGTATAAGGGAAAAAAGACTCGTATCAAATGGGTAATGAAAAAGGCTGACGTGTGGAATACCAAGTTGAAATTCCAGCACTTCGACTAACTGTTGTTCTGTTATATACCCCCTTTGAATGAGGGTTTCCCCTAGTTTTTGACTCGGAGCTTTTTCGTTTATTGCCGTTTCTAGCTGACCAGATGTAATTAATCCTTCTTCAATTAACAAATCACCTAGTCGCTTTCGTAATTGCCTCATTTAACATCCCTGCTTTTATTTTGGTTGTTCATTTGGCTTTCCCCATAAGTCGCTGTCATTTGAATTCTGCTGTCCGGTTCCAGTCTGTGACGGTGTTTGGGTGCTATTTGAATCGGAATTAGTGGTCGTTTGGTTATTATTTGTTGTCCCTGGCTGGGGTCCTTCTATTCCAGTGGTTTGGTTCGTATCTTGCTGACTTTTTTCTAGTCCGTGGACTTCCACTTGGAAAACTGGCGGATAATAGTCCTCCGAGATCAATTCCATTTTTAGCAACTGACTGCCTTGATAGACTTCCCGGTATATCCTGAGCATTTGCCCGTCCAAACCTTTTGTTTGAATCTTTGTTTTTCCTGGAAGAAGCAGGGGACTATATTGAATAATCGTCTTAGGCTTTAACTGCTGTTCATCCTTTGAGGTAATTTTATACTCGTAGATAAACTGTTCACCTTTCAACGTAACCTTTAACTGGTTGTTTTCCAACTTTAATTCTAGAAGATACTTTGCTTTATTTGGATTCGATATGACTAAATCAGCCATTTTACTTTGATTAACCTTTGCTTCATATCCCAACTTAGCATAACCTGGAAGTGTGCTGCCAATGTTTCGCTCCGCAATTGCGAAATTAGAAGGTAAGATAGCCTGATAAATTCCTGTTGCGATTATATTCAATGCATCGGCATTGGCTATCTTTTGTTCCCTCGCAAACTCCAGCAGTGAAAACGTTGATTCTTCCGGAAACTGAATTGTCGGTTTTTTTTCAATTAAAGTTCGTAAATCAACTGGAACATTTTTCATTTCAACAACCGCTACATTAAGCACTGCATCCTTTGTATGTTCTGCTAAAAAATAATCATTATAAAAATTAAAGGTATAAGTACCGACCTTAAAATGTGACGCTGTTTCATTTAAACTTTTCAGGAGTTTATCTAAGTCAAGGTCACTGTTGTTTATTTGTGGAAAGAGAATTTTGACTTGTTCTCCAACCTGTAATTTGTCAACAGTAATAAACGCAGGATTATTTTCTCCGTCCTTAATGGAGCTCACTGTTCGTTGTGAATCTAAATGGAATTGGTTTAACTCAAATGGAGCCGTTTTTTCCCCATATTGCAGTTCCATGGTTGTATCTTTAAGCCAGTGAAGATATTTTTCCTCTAACAAACTTTTTGCATCTTCTTCACCCATTCCGGAAACATCTAACGCCCCGATTGTGGTACCGTCAGAGTATTTCCCATTCGGATTTGTCATTTTTTCAAATGCCTTAGCACCATAATGGGAGAAACTAAAAATAAATGCAGTACCGATGAACAATACAACAAATAATTTTATCATTTGCTGATTTTTAC
Source organism: Neobacillus sp. NPDC097160 (assembly GCF_044762155.1). NCBI lineage: Bacteria > Bacillati > Bacillota > Bacilli > Caryophanales > Bacillaceae > Neobacillus > Neobacillus sp. NPDC097160. Next base: position 120,453 of record NZ_JBIWDU010000008.1, read on the forward strand.
CCAAACTCCATGCCTCCCCAGGTACCTTTTACTTTTGTAAACTTACCTTTTCCTTAACGTCCATTTTATCTAAGACTTCTTTATTTTCTGAAGCTACTTCATTTTGGGCAAGCAGGAAATCGAAAAGGGAGTCATCAAATGTAGCCTCTGTATCCCTATTTTGTTCTTGAACTTTCACATCTATGGCGATTGGTGATAAATCTTGGATATCTTCCTGCAAATCCCCTTGCTCTTGCTCCTTCTCTTTACTCCGAGTTTCTTGATAGAAAGAATCAGACACCACTATTTCCTCATCTATTTCCATTACATTCATTGATGTACTGGGATGATCAAATTTTTCTTCCAATACTTCCTCATAAATAGGGTTTTCTTTGATGATTAAGTTGCCCATACGGTTGTTCATAAAATATGACGTAAAAAAGATAAGTCCGAACAGAATGATGGCTGTTTGCCACATCGGAAAGGTAGAGGCTGCAGCAAGTCCACCAAGTGATAAAATAAAACTAACAAATACAATAAAAAACTTCCCTTTTAAGGTGTATCCTAAAGGTAAAAAAGATATGATTAACATAAGTCCAGCCATAGAACTTATGGCCCATACAATCGTTTGCATTCTTTCACTCCCCTTTTCATACCTTTCTTACTATTAAACTACAATTTCTTTCAAAGAATTAACTTTTTGGGCGATTTCTTATAATATTAGACAAAATTTGCCTACTAAATATTGTATAATACTATTAAGTATTTTAAAAGAAGGCGGAGAATTTTTATGAAGGAAAATTTCAAAAGCCAACAAGGACTTACGTTAATAGAAGTCCTTGTCTCCATAGTATTATTGGCGATAATTTCGACTTCTTTTATGGGCTTTTTTACCCAGTCAGCATTATTTACCAAGAAAAACGAACAAAAACTGGATACAATGCAAACAGCTCAAAAAATAATAAACATGATAGAAGTCGATTTAACTAAACAAGATTTACTAGATAATTCCTTCATTGATGCAAGTGGGAATGTCCTTAATAAACCCAAAACATTATCGGCTGCAAATATTAACCAATTATTGGATGATACAATTGCTACAAATTATAACTTTAGTGCCATTATCACAAATAATAGTTCAGAAAATCTGATTATGTTTAAGATAATAGTAGAGGATCCTAAAAATAAGGGGAGCAAATCTGAAACTTACACTTATATTCGCAGGTGAAATATGAAAAATCAAAATGGGATCACATTAATAGAACTTTTAGCTGCTGTTTCAATACTTCTTATCATTTCAAGTGTTGTTTATGGCATATTAATAAGTTCAAATAAAAACTACAAGAATATTTCTGAAAAAGTTAATTTAAACCAAGAAGCCAATCTTTTATTAGCTACGATACGAAACTATCATCAAAAGGAAGCTCTCCACACTTTTGATGCGAATGGTAAAGAGATTTATAAATTAAAGTATGACTCTACTACGAAAAAAGCCTATATTGGTGTTTCCAGCCCTACTACCGAATTACAAAAAGAAGGTCTTAATATTATTTTAAAAATTGACGGCAGTGAGTTTTCGGGTGAAAAAACCATTTATACCGCGGATCCACTTTACATTTACATTAAACTTTATAATCAACAAGGACAGTCTTATGAAATAGAAACAGTCATTAAACAATATTAAGGGGGAATCATTTTGAAAAATGAAAAAGGCTATACTCTGATTCTCGTTTTAATTATTATATCAGTAACCATGATTGCAGTACTTACATTAAGTAGTGCTGCATTAACAACTAGAGCACAATTGAACAAAACCGATACTCGAAATAAAATGATAGATATTGCAGAAATGGGGATTACTTATTATCAACCTGTCGTTACGAGATATATTACAAGTGCCAAAGCAAGCGCAAGAGACAAACTGGCAAAATCAACCGCTAAAACTTTTGATGAATATTTTTACGGCGATCTACTAGCAGTATTACAAACGAGTGTTCTTCCAGTTGAAGTCGATACAGCCACTAACAAATTTGAAATTACCTTTAAAACAATTGATAAATCTGTTGCCAATAAGATGATCATTAACTTTGAAAGCAAAGGTATGTCAGGATCACAATCAGCAACAATTAACGGTTTTTTTACAATTGATAAAATTTCAGGAGTTAGTAACGCTGGTCAACAAAACCCAGCAAAAACTGCCTATGCTATTAATGAGAGTAGGTCATTATATTTAAACCCACCCTCAAAATTAACACCTTATAATGCTTCAACTTATTTTAGCAGCTTTATTCAAATTCAAGGAAACCATACCTTGAAGATTGATGGGAATGCCTATTTTACAGATTTGAAATTGGCCGGTTCGGCAAAACTTAACATTACAGGAGATGCAATTTTTGGAAAAGATATTTTTATCCAAGACAATGGTGTTCGAATTTGCATTACGGGTAAAACATATAAAATAGATGCCAATAATAAATTAGTTGATTATCCGATTGCAAAGAATACTTGTTCAAAACCTTCTACTAGTGATTGGTTTTTTGATGCCAATAAAGGTATAAAAGTAAAATACTAAAAAAACTGCCAGTTCAAATGGAACCGGCAGCTTTTTTATATTGAGAGTCTAGCAAATTAACACGACGAATACTCCGCAACCCGATTCCTTCCAGCCCGCTTCGCCCCGACATACAACGCCCTGTCTGCATGACGAATCAATGCTAATGAATCCTCGGCATCCTCAGGTGCTGTTGCAATCCCAATCGAGGCTGTAATCATTACTTTTTGCTGCGGTTTGTCTAAATCCATGGTTTGTTGAAGGGTAAATGGCCAATTAGAAATCATTTTTCTTATTTGTTCAGCCATTTGATAGGTCTCTTCTTTCGATAGATCCGGTAAAAGCACGACAAATTCCTCGCCGCCGTATCGCGCTACAGTTCCCCGGCCGCCGACCAGCTTACTTAACCTGCTGGCGAGTTCGCGGAGAATTTCATTTCCACTTTGGTGGCCATAGGTATCATTAATTTGTTTAAAGTGGTCGATATCCAGGATGACTAGGGAAAGCATTTGTCGCTCGAACCTATTTAGTTTTTCGAACTCCTCGGTCAGCATCGTTTCAAAGTAGCGGTAATTATAAAGGTTTGTTAAGGCGCAGTGTTCACTTTGCCTTTTGGTTTGTTCATAATTGTTAGCGTTTTCTATTGCTACCGCAAAATGTGAACAAAGAATGTCGATAATCATCAGCTGGGATTTTTCATAGGCACGTTTTCGCTTGGAAGCAAGCAATAACACACCGATTAGCTTTTTACTTCTCATAATCGGCACGCCTATCATACTTTCGACATCATTTGGAATGTTGTCCGCTGCATACTGCTGCCATTCTTTCCTTGATGTAAATAAGAAGGACTTTTGTTTCGCCCAAACCATTCCGCTAATCCCTTCGTTTTTTTTCAATGAAAGGATTTCGTTTGGCATCACCGCTCCTGCCTCCATCCGGCGAATCAATTGGAGCTCATCGCCGTCAGCCTCCAGTATATAGGCATAATCAACGGGAAGCATTTCACTAAGTTTCTGGATAAACAGGTCAAGGACATCATTTACATACAGACGCTCGGCCATTTGATGGCCAATTTCCGCCGCTTTTTTCAAATTCTCATTAATTTTTTGACTAGAATAATAGAGATTAAAGACAATCGATAGGCTGACAAATGGAATTCCCACAAATAAGAGTGCTAATATCCCTACCTGATGATAAAGGATGTATAAAACAAAACCGATGGGGAATGTGATGATCGTTGTAATCGTTTCGACGAAAAAATCCTTCCCAAAATAGGATTCTTTAATTTTATAAATAAAATAAAGATTACAAGAAATAATGATTTGATTTAATAAATAGTTTACGACAACATATAGGGCCGCGAGCCATAATGAACGGGTATCATGGGTTAAACTAGGGCCTGGCTGCCCGCCAAGATAGTAATAGAACATTCCGCTGATAAACGAAACGAGAAAGAACATATTTAAATTAAGCGGCAGCCGAAATAATTCTCCCTTACGCAGTATTCTTAGCTTGAGAAGTAAGACAACAACAGCTATTTGGGCAAAAACGATTTCGACAAATAAACCAAAGCGTAAAAAGGTAGCAAGCGCTACCCATTGGATCAAAAAAATAAACATGTTATTAATAACAATCGGCATGGTGGCTACGATTGAGGTTAATAGCAAAAAGGCCAAAATATCGATCCAATGCCCAGAGATATCAGGGGGATAAGTGTTATAGGTAAACCACAAACCTGCTGGAACCATTAGCAGCCATACAAGAAATATTGCTTGTTTCATTTGCGGTTTTACATCCATCTTAATCCCCCTCACAGACAAGACTCATATGGCGTTCTACGCCACCATTTACCATGGAAATAAAATTCAAACACTTTTAATTCAAGATAATATTATTTTACCATTTATAATAAAACTTGTCATAAGGAAATGGTTATATTTTTCAGAAATTTACATATCTTTGGTTTGGCCTCTGAAATAAAGTAGAGAGAACCTGTCACTACCAATATGTCATTCGCTTCCAGCATTTTCATTTCTTCTAAGAGATAGGACTGCCAATTGTCGACTGCTAGTTTGTTCTGCGATTGGCTTATGTTGAGCAATTGTTCCGCTTTGGCGGCACGAGGAAAATCAAAGCTGACAAATGAAATCTGGTTGGCAATATGATCAAGCTTGCCGATCATTTCGTCAAGCTTTTTATCGGTTAATGCCGCAAATACAATATGAATATTTCGGTCAGCGAACCTGGTTGATAGTTCATGTGTTAACGCGGTTATTCCTTCCTCATTATGTGCACCATCAATGATAACGAGAGGGTTTTCTGAGAGTACTTCAAATCTTCCGGGCCAATACGCCCGCATTAATCCGACTCGAATTGCTTGCTCAGTTACCGTGAATAAGCCTTTTTCCTTTAAATATTGGGCAGCTAAGACGGCAAGTGACGCGTTTTCAGTTTGATGCTGGCCGATCATGTTAATCTCTAGCTGTTTTATTGGTTGGAGCTGAGTTTCTAATGTGAATTTTTCGCCTCTTGCTAGTGATTCATATCCGCTAATTGCATATTCCCGATTTAATCTGTAAATTGGCGCTGACTTCTCATCAGCCTGCTCTTCGATAACCGTTAGCGCCCCTGGATGTTTAACCGCTGTAAATATTGGTGTCTTCTCTTTAATAATTCCAGCCTTTTCAAAAGCAATTTCCTCATACGTGTTGCCAAGGATATTGGTGTGATCGAGACCGATGTTGGTAATGATCGAGGCGAGTGGTTGAATAATATTGGTGGAATCAAATCGCCCCCCAAGACCTACTTCAAAAATAACGATGTCAACTTTAGTTACATTGGCAAAATAATAGAACGCCATTGCGGTAATGACTTCAAATTCAGTTGGGCCGCCAAGCTCGGTTTCCTCCAAGTCATCAGCCAATGGACGAATAACGTTCGCCAACAGTAAAATTTCTTCGTCGCTGATTGGTTTTCCATTAATACTAATCCGCTCGTTAAATTGTTCAATATATGGTGAGGTAAACGTACCAACCGTATATCCCCCAGCTTCCAGAATTGAGCGTAAAAAGGTAACTGTTGAACCTTTGCCATTTGTCCCGCCAACATGGACAGCCTTCATCTTATTTTCAGGATTGTCGAGCTTGTCCATCATCCATTCCATTCGTTTCAAACCAGGCTTTATTCCAAGTCTTAGCCGCGCATGAATCCAGTCCAGGGCTTCTTTATATGTAGTAAACATTATGTGTAACACCCCCATTTATTTTATATAATTCGCTGATATAAGTGGAAAATTCGCTGATAAAATTGAAAATCCGCTGATATAGTGCTCGGATTCGCTGATAAACTACTGAAAACCGCTGATATATTGTTTTTACATGTAAATTTGGGTCGTTCAAACACCATTTTGATTGGTTCTTCATCAGATGAGACGAATCCATTTCTGGATTCGCCGATATAACTGGAAAATTCGCCGATAAAATCGAAAATTCGCCGATAAATTGCTCAGATTCGCCGATAAACTCCAAAAATTCGCCGATATATTGTTTCCCCGCGTAAAATCGGACCGCTCACAACGGGCTCTTGTTCGTTTTTCAAAAGATTTTCATAGAACGAGACGAATCCATTGCTGAATCCGCCTCACAATACTCAATTATCCTCTTAACTCTTTAATCCGTGCCTCGACAATGTTTCTCTTTTCGAGATAATCTTGCTCTTTGGCACGTTCCTCTGCAACCACACTTTCAGGTGCTTTTTTCATAAAGCCTTCATTGCTTAATTTCTTTTGAACTCGATCAACTTCTTTATTTAATTTTTCGTATTCTTTTTCAAGACGGGCAATTTCTTCATCGATGTTGATCAAGCCTTCAAGCGGCAGGATGATTTCTAACCCTGTAATAACGGCGGTCATTGCTTTTTCAGGTACTTCGATGTCAATACCCATTTGCAATTCTTCCGGATTACAGAAACGTTCAATATAGCTGCGGTTATTTTCAATCGCTTTTAGAACGGCACCATCCTTCGCTTTAACCAGCATTTTAATTTTCTTGCTCATTGGCGTGTTTACTTCGGCACGGATATTCCGTACAGAGCGTATCATTTCCATCAGAAGCTTCATTTCCTGGGCGGCTTGCTCATCAGAAAGTTCAGGTTTTACTGTCGGCCATGCTGCTGCCGTAATCGATTCGCCATTGTGAGGAAGGTTTTGCCAAATTTCCTCGGTAATGAACGGCATGAACGGATGCAGCAAACGCATTGTGTTGTCTAATACATAGGCAAGAATCGAACGGGTTGTTTTCTTAGCCGCTTCGTCTTCACCGTATAACGGCAGCTTCGCCATTTCGATATACCAATCACAGAAGTCATCCCAGATAAAGTTGTATAACGCACGGCCTACTTCACCGAATTCATAGCGTTCGGAAAGTCTTGTCACATGTTCAATGGTTTCATTTAGTTGAGTTAAAATCCACTTGTCAGCAACCGATTTTTCACCGCTAAAATCAATTTCTTCGTATGTCATGCCATCCATATTCATTAAGGCAAAACGGGAGGCGTTCCAAATTTTATTAGCGAAGTTCCAGGTTGATTCTACTTTTTCAAAACTGAAGCGTAAGTCCTGGCCTGGAGAGCTTCCGGTTGACAAGAAGTAACGTAATGCATCGGCACCGTATTTTTCAATGACATCCATTGGGTCCACACCGTTACCAAGTGACTTACTCATCTTGCGTCCTTGCTCGTCACGAACGAGTCCGTGAATAAGTACATCTTTAAATGGACGTTCGCCGGTAAATTCGATGCTTTGGAAAATCATCCGTGATACCCAGAAGAAGATGATGTCATAGCCGGTCACAAGGGCACCTGTTGGGAAATAGCGTTTGTAATCTGCAGCTTCTTGGTTTGGCCAGCCCATAGTCGAAAAAGGCCATAATGCTGAGCTGAACCATGTATCCAATACATCATTATCCTGGTTCCAGTTCTCTTCATCCGCAGGTGCTTCAAGACCAACATATACTTCACCTGTTTCCTCGTGGTACCAAGCCGGAATTCGATGGCCCCACCAAAGCTGTCTCGAAATACACCAGTCACGAATATTTTCCATCCAGCGCAAGTACGTTTTTTCAAAACGATCAGGTACAAAGTTTACTTTATTCTCTTTGTTTTGCAGGGCAATCGCTTCGTCAGCGAGCGGCTGCATTTTTACAAACCATTGGGTTGAAAGGTATGGTTCAACAACCGCACCGCTTCGTTCGGAGTGTCCAACGGAATGCAGATGATCTTCAATTTTGAAAAGAACCCCTAATTCTTGAAGATCTTTGACAATTTGCTTACGGCATTCAAAGCGGTCTAAGCCTTGGTATTTACCTGCTTTTGCATTCATTGAACCATCTTCATTCATCACAAGAACGCGCTCAAGATTGTGGCGATTACCCACTTCGAAGTCATTCGGGTCGTGTGCTGGGGTAATTTTAACCGCCCCTGAACCGAAATCCATATCGACATAATCATCACCGACGATTGGAATTTCGCGGCCTACGATTGGCAGGATAACGGTTTTTCCAATTAAATGTTTGTAACGATCATCTTCCGGATGAACTGCAACGGCCGTATCCCCAAGCATCGTTTCCGGACGTGTTGTCGCAATCTCAATGTGACCGGATCCGTCTGCTAATGGATATCTCATATGATAAAAAGCACCTTGAACATCCTTGTAAATTACCTCGATGTCAGATAACGCAGTTTTTGTGGAAGGATCCCAGTTAATAATATATTCGCCGCGGTAAATGAGGCCTTTTTTATAAAGGGTAACAAATACTTCTTTGACAGCGTCTGATAAGCCTTCATCAAGGGTAAAACGTTCACGGCTGTAGTCAAGACCTAGACCTAATTTTGCCCACTGCTGACGAATGTGTGAAGCATATTCTTCCTTCCACTTCCATGTCTCCTCAACGAACTTTTCACGTCCTAAATCGTAACGGCTTTTGCCTTCGTTCCGAAGCTTTTCTTCAACCTTCGCTTGTGTCGCAATTCCAGCATGATCCATACCAGGAAGCCAGAGAACGTCATAGCCCTGCATTCTCTTCATACGGGTAATGATATCTTGCAAGGTTGTGTCCCATGCATGGCCTAAATGAAGTTTCCCGGTAACATTTGGCGGTGGGATTACGATGGTATATGGCTGCTTGCCTTCATCATCTTTTGCCTCGAAAAATTTACCCTCTAACCACCATTCATAACGACCTTTTTCAATCGATTGCGGGTCGTATTTAGTTGGCATTGTTAATTCCTTTGTTTCCATTTAAATTCCTCCTTCGTTAAACGTAAAAAAACCCCATTCGTCATAAAAGGACGAATGGAGTTTGCTTCGCGGTACCACCTTTTTTCCAATCAAAAAACATGATTGGCTCTTAAATCAGATAACGGATTTCATCCGTCTTCAACTACTGGGGCTCTTGGCCTTTTCGCAGAAGAAGCTCATGGGCGACGTTCTGATGTTCCTCATAGGAAACCTTTCAGCTAATGATTTCCCTCTCTTTAAGCAGGATGGCATCGTACTCTTCCCTGTCTTTGCTTTAGTTTTTAAATTATATTGTTATACTACCCAAAAAAGGGGATGGACGTCAATCAGGATGGCCAAATTTTTTATATTTTATACTATATGCATAATTTAAGGGAACAAACTGGGTATTTTGAATATACATAGATAAATGGGTTTTTAGGGGGGGTTTCAGTGAAGAGAAATTTTAATAATTACAAACACCGACCCTGGTTTCGAACGTTTCGGAGATTTTGCGGACAATTAATTATTCCGTTTGTGATTTTTCAATTTATTCGGACGATTTTTTTACCAACAGTTTTTGATGTGTTATTGTTATCGTTTTTTATTTTTATCGCCATTTCCATTTACTTTGAAATTATTTAAGGAGCCCATTTTGCAGGTGACTACTGCGGCTGGGCTCCTTCTTTTACTTGTTTCTGCTGATTTTCAATTTCCGTCATCCGCATGACAATATACTCGGAATTTTTTAAATGCCAATAGCGGTGCTGCAGCTGGCGGACAAATTTCATTTCATTTTTTGGCCTCTGTTTGCGGTAATAGCTTTCCGCCACTTGCATGATGGGAATCGGCAAGGCTAAATAGCTGTTGAATAATAATTTTTCATCTTCTTTAAAAGGGAAGTATTTAAAATAATGATATGCCCAGTCAAGGGCCGTATCGTTCCGTTTTGGGCTGGTATTTAAGGCCCGTGATAAATAGGGCAGGAGATCATGAATCGGCGAACCGTACCGGGCATTTTCAAAATTAATGAAAAAGCCATAGCCCCTGTCATCAAAGAGAAAATGTTCTGATGACAATTTGCCGTGGGTAATCACCATTCGTGCCTTATCGCTTTCCTTTGTATTTTCATACCATTCTTCAAATTTTGATTTGGAAAAGCGCAGTGCCTGATTTATTTCGTTGTAATATAAGCAGTAAAGCAATTCAAAGGGCGACATATAGGTCTTTTTTTCACATTCATCAATGAAGCCATCAAGGAATTCTTGGTGTTTATCAAGCTGTTGAATCGTCTTTTCATAGTGCTCTGTTCGTTCTTCTTTGCTGACTGTAATTTCTTTGGAAGAAAGGGTATGGAGCCTCGCTAATTCTCGGAAAAGCTGTTGGCTTTTGTGCTCTCGGTCTTCTTTTTGATCGTTCGGCATCCATGGCATGAGGTAATAAAGATTATTCTCATGTAAAACGGCATACCTGCCATCCATTGTCGGATAAATCGGCACGATGCGGTTAAACCCCTTTTGGTATAGGAGGTGAACATGGCGGATGAAATCCGTCCCGATGTTTGGCGGGATTTTTTTTAGAGCAAAGGTTCCTTTGTTTGAATAAATTTTTTGGACGATGCCAAAATCTTCAACAAAATAAGGTTCAATAAAGTAATTTTTTAAAATCGGTGAAACGGATTCTAGTCGATTCAAGTCACTCATGTGATTTCAACTCTCTTTCCAAGCAGAGGGGGGTTCTTTTAAAAGAAGAGCAGGTCAAAGAAACCCGCTCACCTTTTCGTCATTCGATTATTTTTTCGCAAGAGCTCCTGGAATATATAATACTTGACCTTCGAATACATCTTGATTCAGTTCTAGATTGTTGACGCGGAGGAGGTTTTGAGCCGAGACGTCATAACGGTCTGCCAAACTATCAACGGTATCACCCTTTTGCACGATGCATACCTTTAATTTTGTTTGACCGGTATTTTCATCCTTCCGGGCAAAAAACTCTGTCAGCGTCATACTCTTCTTTTTACCGGACAGCTTTTTCTTTACCTTTTTAATCATATCATCGGAAGAGGAAGAAGAACTTTCTTCTTCAACCGGATGTTTTTCCACTTGATGATGATGATGGTGATGATGGTGGTGGTGCTCCGGCTCAATTTCTACTACAACTTCCTGTTCTATTTCCACCTCAACATGCTTGCTGCCTTCACTTCTTCCTTCTTGGAAATTCCAAGCAGGCTCATAGTCTTCTTCTTCTTCCTGTGGCTGGTAGTTGAAGGTCGGGAATTTTGGTAATACCTCAACTGGTTCTTCTTCTTGCGGTTTTCTTGCCTCTGCTTCGAACAAGAAGTTATTTTGGTAGCTGCTTTGAACTGTGGGCTGTTCAACCCCTGCCTCTTCTTCTTCGTATCCTGATTCAGAACGGTGAAGTACTTCATACTCCGGTTCTTCTTGCTGCTGTTGCTGCTGTTGCTGCTCGCTTCCGTATAATCCGCTGATGGTCAGCTCTGCCGAAAGCTTCAAGCAACTCCGCTCAGGCAGGGAGTAATCAAATGACTCTACGAGGACGTCGATATCATAAATGCTCTGTATCCGATTGTTCGGAATCGTGATATCAACGGGGAATCGATGTGAAAATTCACAGCTTCCTTCCTCTTCAAGTTCTGCTACCCTCTCGACAAATTTTTGAGAGGTAAAACCTTCATTTTCGCTGGCATCGCTTGCTTCGTAACTTTTATATTCGCCGGTGAGTTCCAGCGAACCACGTATGGTTACGTACTGATCGTTTTCCTGGATGGTGATGTCGGGGTCTAGGGAAATCGAAATAAGCTCTTCGACTTCCTGTCCTTTTCTAAACCACAGCGACTCCTCCAAGGAAAATCGCAGGCACGATTGATTCTCCTGGGACAAAGCGACTCCTCCTTTCGTATCCTCCACGCAAAATCACTATGTCACTTACACTCTATGAAGAAAGGTTTTTATTTATGATAAAAAACGTATTGTTGATGGGAAAAAGAATTGGAGTTTTGAGGATACTTAGTGGTATGGAGTACTAGCTGGTGGGAGTTTCCGCCGATTTGGGCCGGAATACCGCCAAACAGCTTTTTAGTTACCATTTTTAGGATTTTTCAAGCCTAGATTCGTCGCCGGCCACCTCTTCTTATGATTTACTCGTCTAAATTCTGGATTTACTCGTTTACTCGTCACCCCGAATTCAAGTAACAAATTGACAGCAAAAAGCCAGGCGGCGAGCCTGGCTTAGGTAACTTTTATTAAAATTTGTATTATTTAAGCTTAGAAAAAGCAACTTCAGCTGCTTGAATGGTCTTTTCAATGTCCTCATCTGAATGCTCAGTAGATAGGAACAGACCTTCGAATTGTGAAGGCGGTAAGAATACCCCTTGGTTTGCCATTTCGCGATAATATGCGGCAAAGAATTCCAAATTAGAGGTTTTTGCTTTTTCATAGTTGATGACGGCTTCGTTTGTAAAGAAGAAACCAATCATCGACCCAGCGCGATTGAAAGTAATAGGAATATCATATTTTTCCGCAGCTGCTTCAAATCCTTTTTGAAGCAAGTCGCCTTTACGGATAAACTCTTTATAATGTTCCGGTGTTAATTGGCTTAATGTTTCGAGACCTGCAGTCATCGCTAATGGGTTCCCTGAAAGGGTTCCTGCTTGATAAATTGGGCCGCTTGGAGCGATTTGCTGCATGATTTCTGCTTTACCGCCATAAGCTCCAACAGGAAGCCCTCCGCCGATTACTTTTCCAAGGCAGGTAATATCTGGTGTTATATTAAAATAGCCTTGTGCACAATTATACCCTACGCGGAAACCGGTCATCACTTCATCGAAAATAAGTAATGAACCGTTTGAAGAAGTAATTTCACGTAAACCTTCTAAGAATCCTGGAAGCGGTGGGACAAGGCCCATGTTTCCGGCAACAGGCTCAACGATGATACACGCAATATCGTCGCCAAATTGTTCAAAAGCATATTTGACACTTTCAAGGTCATTATAAGGCACGGTGATTGTGTTTGATGCGGTCCCTTCTGGTACCCCAGGGCTGTCAGGCAAACCAAGTGTAGCAACACCAGAACCGGCTTTAATCAATAAGGAATCACCGTGACCATGGTAACATCCTTCAAATTTTAAAATCTTGTTGCGGCCGGTATAGCCTCGTGCTAAACGAAGGGCACTCATCGTTGCCTCAGTTCCCGAGTTAACCATCCGTACCACTTCGATGGATGGCACACGTTCAATCACAAGCTGTGCCACCTTGTTTTCTAATAATGTTGGAGCACCAAAGCTTGTACCTTGTTCCGCAGTTTTTTTCAGCGCCTCGACAACACGGTCATTAGAGTGTCCGAGAATGAGCGGCCCCCATGAAAGCACGTAATCAATATATTCATTGCCATCAATATCATAAATCTTTGACCCTTTGCCTCTTTCCATAAAAATAGGACTCATATTTACGGATTTAAAGGCGCGCACCGGGCTGTTTACACCGCCGGGCATTAGGTTTTGGGCTGCTTTAAATGCTTCAATCGATTTAGTATACGAACGCATTCTATTCCCTCTTTTCAGATAATGTTTATTCTTCCTCTTTTAGCCAGCGGCACGCATCTTTTGCAGCGTATGTAATGATGAGGTCTGCTCCTGCACGCTTCATTCCAATCAGCATTTCAAGCACAGTCTTTTTCTCATCAATCCAACCGTTAAGGGCTGCTGCTTTAACCATTGCATATTCACCGCTTACATTGTAAATAACGATAGGCAGGTTAAAAGTATTTTTCATATCACGAACAATGTCAAGGTATGGCATACCTGGTTTCACAATTAAAAAGTCAGCGCCCTCTTGAACATCTGATTCCGCTTCTCTAAATGCTTCCATCCGGTTAGCAGGGTCCATTTGATAGGTTTTACGATCGCCAAATTGCGGTGCACCCTCTGCGGCCTCACGGAATGGACCGTAGAAAGCTGAAGCATATTTAACGGCATAGGACATAATTGGAATGTCTTGAAACCCAGCTTCATCCAACCCGGCACGAATGGCTGCAACGAAGCCGTCCATCATGTTGGATGGGGCAATAATGTCAGCACCCGCTTTTGCTTGGGCAACTGCTGTTTTTACAAGTAATTCTAAAGACTCATCGTTAAGGATCTTCTCCCCTTCAACCACTCCACAATGCCCATGGTCTGTGTATTCACATAAGCATGTATCAGCTACAATAATGATATCCGGATAGTTTTCTTTAATATATCGCGTTGCTACTTGGACGATTCCATGGTCATGATAGGCCTGCTCTCCACATGCATCTTTCGTTTTCGGGATGCCGAATAACAAAACAGACTTAATTCCATGTGCGACGATATCATCCATTTCTGCTTTAAGATTATCCATCGATACTTGGAAAACACCAGGCATGGAGGATACTTCATTACGGATATTTTCACCTTCATAAATAAACAGCGGATATATAAAGTCCTCTGGCTTTAAGTGATTTTCTCTTACAAGTGAGCGCATACTGGCACTTGAGCGTAAACGGCGATGCCGTGAAAATTGTAAATCCATTATATTTACCCCCTAAAATAAGTAACATTGCTTTTACTGGCGGATAACCGGTCTCAATTGGCGCATAACCTCTCCCAATTGGCGGATCGCTCCCCCAATCAGCGCATAACCTCATCCAATCAGCAGCCCCATTCACCCGCTAGTTTTTTCTAAAAAGGCTATCAAGCTTTTCATCATTTCTTTCACGGTGTACTCCTCCGGAGATGCATGCACCGCCAACCCATAATCATGTAACTTTTTTTCGGTTATCGGCCCGATGCAGCCAATCACACAGTGCCGCAGCTGCTGCACCAGACCATTTTCCCTAACAACATCCATCAGATGGTCGACAGTCGATGGACTTGTAAACGTGAGGATATCTAGCTGGTGATCAGCCAACATCTGAAACAGCTTCACACGGCTTTCTTCCGGCATGTATGTTTCATAGATAACTACCTCGTCCACCACAGCACCAGCTTCAGTTAAAGCACTGGCAATATATTCACGGGCAAGATTTCCTTTTGGTAGCAGCACCCGTGTACCACGATCAATAAGCGGCAAAAATTCTTCAACAAAAGACTCCGCCACATAAGCAGACGGAACAAAGTCGGCATGAAGCCCCCTGCAATGCAACACCTCGTCAGTCTTTTTCCCGATTACAGCAATCCTTGGAAGACGCGCTGCACCGCCATCAAAAAAAGAAAAAAAGGTTTCCACCGTGACGTTGCTGGTGAAAATAATCCAGTCATATGTATCAAGGGCCTTCAAACAGTCTTGAAGGCGCTGATTTTTTTCAATTGGACGAAAGGCGATTAGAGGGATTTCCACTGGAGTCCCTCCGTACCTTTCAACCAAATCAGAAAAGGATTTCGCTTGATCTTTTCCTCTTGGAACAAGAACTTTTTTATCAAGCAAAGGTAAGGATTTTATCATTGACCCTCGAGCTCCCGTTTAACCCTATCAATCAGGTCCTTAGCTCCTCTTTCGATTAATAAATCGGCAGCCTGGATCCCAAGCTCTTCCGGATTTTGCCCGCGAAGTTCTTCCTTGAAGACATCATGACCTTCAGGAGAAGCAACTAATACATTTAACACGACTTCATTATTTTCTTCTACACGAGCGAAGCCGGCAATTGGTACTTGACATCCACCTTCCATTTTTTGCAGGAAGGCACGCTCGGCACGAACCGCTCTTTCTGTCTTTTTACAAGTAAATTTATCAAACAGTTCAAGCAGTTCTTTATCATCTTCACGGCATTCAATTGATAATGCCCCTTGGCCGACTGCCGGGATACAAATATCGGCATCAAGGAACTCCGTTACAACGTCGCTCGCCCAGCCAAGACGGGAAAGGCCTGCTGCCGCTAAAATAATCGCATCGTATTCTTCTGTCTCTAATTTTGCTAATCTCGTATCAACGTTTCCACGAATCCATTTAATCTCTAAATCCGGGCGCTGCACCAACAGCTGTGCACTGCGGCGAAGGCTGCTTGTACCGATGATTGCACCTGGCTTTAAATCTTTTAATTTCACATGGCCTTTTGAAATCAGGGCGTCACGGTGATCCTCACGGAAAGGAATACAGCCAATCGTCAACCCTTCAGGAAGAACAGCAGGCATGTCTTTCATACTATGGACCGCCATATCAATCTCTTTATCAAGCATTGCCTGCTCGATTTCCTTTACAAATAGCCCCTTGCCGCCAACCTTGGAAAGGGTTACGTCGAGAATTTTATCCCCTTTTGTAACAATTTCTTTGACTTCAAATTCGAATGATGGGTCAATCTGTTTAAGCTGATCCATCACCCAATTTGTTTGTGTTAACGCCAGTTTGCTTCTTCTAGAACCAACAATAATTTTTCGCATGACTGCCTCCTAAGGTGGTTACGAGTACCATAAATGAAATGATGATAATTGACCAAATAAGAAAAAGTTAATTAAAACGATTAAAAATGATGCGGAATTCCAAAGGGCTAATTTTTTTCCTGATAGATTTTTCACACTTCTTAGATACAAATAAATACTGTATGCCGTAAGTAACAGGAACGAACCGATAATTTTCATATCGTACCAAGGCATCCCGGGAACCTTGAGGAATGCCCACTGCAGGCCTAAGATTAAGCTTAGGAGCAGCATTGGAACACCAATGACAGCCAATATGTAAGATGATTTTTCGAGTTTTTCTAAATCCGCCAGCCGGACAAGGCGTGTACCCCATTTTTTCCGTTTTAATAAATCATATTGAAGCAGGTATAATGTTGAAAAAACAAAGGATAGTGAAAATGCCCCGTAGGATAAAATCGCCATCGTAATATGGATTAAAAGCAATTCAGACACAAGCTGCTTGGCCATGATATGCGAATGGTATTGCATCGGTGCAAAAGTATGGATCGCCATGACGGTAAAGCCAAGGATGTTTGTAAAAAAGACGATAAAATCGACCCGTAATAAATGATTTATACCAATTGACAATGTTACTAATACCCAGGCATAAAAATAGAGGCCCTCGAAGATGGTTAGTACAGGGAACCTGCCTGTTTTCGTCATATAGATCGCTAGGAAAACCGTTTGCAAAATCCATACAAATGCAAGTAACCAGAAGGCAATACGGTTTGCCTTCCGGTTATGGTGAATGAAGTCGAAAAAATATAACAACACACTGAAGGCATATAGAACAACGGTTAATTCATGAAGCCTTGTCATAAGTAGGTCAAACATAACCCGGGCCCCTTATGACTGAAAAGAAGCCTGGACTTCTCTAACCGGCATTTTATTTGTTTCGGCTGCTTTCGAATGTTGTTCCTGAACAAGTTCTTCAATATTAAATATTTTCATAAAGAATTCCATTGCCTGATCTGCATCCGGTCTTGCCGCCAATTCTTTCGCTTGTAAGATGGGATCTTTTAAAAGCTGGTTAATAATGCTTTTTGTATGCTTATTTAACACTTTTATATCGCGATCAGAAAGGTTTGGCAGCTTTCTTTCCAAACTAACCATTGTTTCGGTCTGAATCGCAAGGGCCTTTTCCCTAAGTGCAGAAATAACCGGAACCACTCCAAGCATACCAAGCCATTGATTAAAGTCGACAATTTCCTTTTCAATCATGAGTCTGATTTTTGCAGCGGCTTTCTGGCGTTCATGAAGGTTGGCCTCGACAATACCCTCTAAGTCGTCAATATCGTATAAAAAGACGTTTTCGAGTTCGGCGATTTTTGGATCCAAGTCCCTTGGTACGGCAATATCAACCATGAATAATGGTTTACCTCTGCGCTTTTTCTCCACTTTTGCTATCGTTTCTTTTGAAATAACAAAGCCCTTTGCACCCGTTGAGCTGATCAGGATATCTGCTTCCACGAGAGACTGCTCTAAATCCGCTAAAGTTCTTGCTTCACCGTTAAAACGATTTGCGAGTACCTTTGCTTTATCATACGTACGATTGATGACTGTTACTTTTTTAACACCATTGCCATGCAGGTTTTGAGCTGCGAGTTCGCCCATTTTTCCCGCTCCGAAAATTAACACATGCTTATTCGCAAGGGAACCGAAGATTTTCTTCGCCAATTCTACTGCTGCATAGCTGACAGAAACGGCATTGGCACCAATATCTGTTTCTGAATGACCGCGTTTGGCCACAGTAATAGCTTGTTTAAACAAATGGTTAAACACCGATCCAGTTGTTTCTTCCTGCTGTGCCAGCATAAAGCTTGTTCGCACCTGTCCAAGGATTTGGGTTTCCCCTAAAACCATTGAGCTGAGTCCGCAAGTCACATTGAATAAATGTTCTACCGCACCATCGTCCTCATAAACGAAAAGAAACGGTGAAAATTCCGTTTGTTCCAATCCGAACCATTCAGACAGAAATTCTTTTATATAATAGCGGCCAGTATGTAGCTGATCGACAACCGCATAAATTTCTGTTCGATTACATGTAGACAAGATGATATTTTCTAGGATGCTTTTTTTAGAGTTTAACTTTTTTATCGCATCCACAAGATCGGCTTCATTGAATGTCAACCGCTCACGGATTTCAACAGGGGCAGTTTTATAGTTAAGACCAACGACTACAATATGCATTTTAGTTAAGTACACCCCCAATAAGATTACAGTATTAACTAGTACGATTATATCACGAGCAATTTCGACTTTTGCCCGAAAAATGTGAACAGAAAACGAAACTATGTGATAAGATATAGTAAAACTTTCCGAATAGCTTGCCAAGTCGGATTTTGTATTATAATTTTATACTAAAAAAAACAAATTACTTCCCTATGTACAGTATCAAAAAAATGAATGAGATTCAAGTGAACCTTATTGGAAGTGGTGTTTCAATGAAAAATCAACGAATTTTCCCTGGGATTATTCTAATCGGATTTGGGGCTTACTTTTTATTACAGCAAACAGGCATTACGCTTTTTCAAGCATTTTTTACTTGGCCGACATTGCTTATCATTGTCGGGATTGCCTTTTTAGGTCAAGGCTATTCAGCAAGGGAATACGAAGCCATTCTACCTGGAGTCATTATGAGCGGATTTGGTCTTCATTTCCATTTTTCAGGTCATTTATCATTCTGGCCCACGAATACGATTGGTATGTTAATCCTCATCATTTCAATTGGCTTTTTTCTTCGCTTTCAAAAAACAAACAATGGTCTGTTGCAAGCATTCCTTTTTCTTATTTTAGCAGTGCTGCTGCTATTTTATGATAAAATTGCCGGATATTTTGGTTTGCTGCAAAACGGAATGAATTTTATTTGGAAATTTTGGCCCGCCCTTTTAATTGTTGTTGGTATTTATTTTCTACTAAAAAGAAAAAAATAACCGCCTGGCGCATAATAATGCGCTTTAGCGGTTATTTTTCTTACATATAACTTTGCAGGATCTGCCAAGCTTGATCTTTTCCTTCCCCTGTTTCAGAAGAAAAAAGTATAAGATGGTCATTTTTATCAAGTTCTAATGTCTCGCGTGTTACCTTAAGATGTTTTTGCCATTTCCCTTTTGGAATTTTATCGGCCTTTGTGGCGATAATGATGCAGGGAATTTCGTAATGCTTTAAAAAGTCATACATCATGACATCGTCATTTGTCGGCGGGTGTCGTAAATCAACAATCAAGACAGCCGCCCGCAATTGCTCACGCCTCGTAAAATACGTTTCAATCATCTTTCCCCAAGCAGCCCGCTCAGTCTTAGACACCTTTGCATACCCATAACCAGGGACATCAACAAAATGGAGAATTTCATTTATCAGGTAAAAGTTAAGTGTTTGCGTCTTACCAGGCTTCGATGAAATTCTTGCTAACCCTTTCCGGTTCAGCATCTTATTGATAAAAGAAGACTTCCCTACATTTGAGCGGCCAGCAAGGGCAAATTCAGGCAGATTTGTTTCCGGGTACTGCTCAGGTTTCACCGCACTAATAACAATATCTGAACTAACTACCTTCATTGGGTGTCACCATCCAATAGGGCATGCTTCAGAACTTCATCGACATGTGATACCGGTACAAATTCTAATTCATTCCGGACACTTTCAGGAATATCATCAATATCCTTTACATTATCCTTCGGAATAATTACCTTCGTCAGCCCTGCGCGATGGGCGCTAAGTGTTTTTTCCTTCAAGCCGCCAATCGGAAGGACTTTGCCACGTAAAGTAATTTCGCCTGTCATCCCGACTTCACGGCGAATCGGCCTGCCTGTTAATGCCGATACGAGTGCCGTCGCCATTGTGATCCCTGCGGATGGGCCGTCCTTCGGAACTGCTCCCTCTGGAACATGAATATGGATATCATATTTTTCATGGAAATCTTCTTCAATCCCAAGCACTTTCGCTTTTGAACGAATATAACTAAAAGCTGCCTGTGCCGATTCTTTCATTACATCCCCAAGTTTCCCCGTTAGTACAAGCTTACCTTTACCGGGTGAAAGTGATACCTCAATTTGCAGGGTGTCGCCGCCAACAGTGGTATACGCTAAACCTGTCGCAACCCCTACTTGATCTTCAGCCTCCGCCATTCCATAGTGGAATCTTGTTTTCCCTAAAAATTCCTCTACATTCTTCTCGGTAATAATGACACGCTTTTTCTCACCGGAAACAATGATTTTCGCCGTTTTCCGGCAAATGGTAGCCATTTGACGCTCGAGGCTGCGCACCCCGGCTTCACGAGTGTAATATCGAACCACTTTCAGGATCGCCTCATCACGGACTTGAAGAATTCCTTTTGTCAGACCATTTTCTTTAATTTGCTTTGGCAGTAAATGGTCTCGGCAGATGTGGACTTTTTCAAGCTCGGTATAGCCGGCAATCGTAATGATTTCCATTCTGTCTAATAACGGCCCTGGAATCGTCGATAAATTATTGGCTGTCGCAATGAACATAACCTTCGATAAATCGTATGTTTCTTCTATATAATGATCGCTAAAATTGTGGTTTTGCTCAGGGTCTAATACCTCAAGCATCGCGCTTGATGGATCTCCGCGGAAATCACTCGACATTTTATCAATTTCATCAAGCAAAAAGACCGGATTAATCGTTCCCGCTTTTTTCAGGCCTTGGATGATTCGGCCTGGCATCGCACCGACATAGGTTCTCCGATGGCCACGAATTTCGGATTCATCACGAACACCGCCAAGGGATACGCGGACGAAATTACGATTGAGCGATGTGGCAATCGAACGGGCAAGACTTGTTTTCCCAACACCCGGAGGTCCTGCAAGGCAAAGAATCGGGCCTTTTAAGGAATTCGTCAGTTTTTGTACCGCTAAATATTCAAGTACACGTTCCTTTACTTTTTCAAGCCCGTAATGGTCTTGATTTAAAATCTTTTCGGCACGGAGAATATCAATATCATCCTCCGTCTTTTTCGACCATGGGATCGAAATCAGCCAATCAATATAGTTTCGGATGACGGCACTTTCGGCGGAGCTTGTTGGCACCTTTTCATAACGATCAAGCTCTTTCATCGCTGCCTTAAGAGCATGTTCCGGCATGCCTGCCTGCTCAATTTTTTTCGTAAGGTCAGCAATTTCACCTGTTTTGCCTTCTTTATCGCCTAATTCTTTTTGAATCGCCTTCATTTGCTCGCGAAGGTAGTATTCTTTTTGCGTCCGTTCCATCGAACGTTTTACTCGCTGACCAATCTTCTTTTCAAGATTTAAGACTTCTTTTTCATTATGGATCGTATCAATGACGCGGTTCACACGTTTCTTGATATCAATCATTTCAAGTATTTCTTGCTTTTCCTTCAGCTTGATTGGTAAATTGGATGCGATGATATCCGCCATCCGGCCCGGTTCCTCAATATCCGTGACAGATGCATACGTTTCCGCAGAGATTTTTTTCGATAATTTTATGTATTGCTCGAAATAATCAAGCATCGTTCTCATCAAGGCTTGGTCTTCTACATCCTTTGTATCTGAATCCTCATAGGTAATGATACTAACGGAATAATAGTCATCCTCATCATAAATAGAAACAATTTCCGCTCTATTTAAGCCCTCTACCAATACGCGAATCGTTCCATTTGGCAGCTTTAGCATTTGCTTAACCTTTGTTAACGTACCAAGCCTGTATAAATCCTCTTCAGAAGGATCATCAATGGAAACATCCTTTTGAGTGGTTAAAAATATTAAGTGGTCATCTACCATTGCTTTTTCAAGTGCCTGCACAGATCTTTCACGGCCTACATCTAAATGAAGAACCATAGTCGGATATACCAGCAATCCTCGAAGCGGCAGGAGGGGGACGATCAATTCGTTCTTTTTCGCCAAAATACTGCACCTCCACATGCAAAAATCCATTATTTCTACTGTAAAGCAGAATAGTCTTTGTTGTACAATTCTATCTTATTTGTTTTTACGTGTCTATTTTTAGTGAATGGAGACTAATCTCTTTTTCAATATAATTATGTTTCCCAATAATACCGTTTTCTTTCTAACAAATCTACTATGTCGTTTCAGGCACTTGTACCATGGACATAAATTCAGAAACTAAAAAACTCCGATTTGATTTTCAACCAAACCGAAGCTTTTTCAATTAAATGGACTCTTTTTTCGATAATTCTATAGATGCCGGAATGGCTTCATTTTTAGGATAAGAATTGACTAAAGCAATTTCAAACACTTCATGTAGATGGGAAACAGGGATAATGTTAATTCCATCGATTTCATTTAAAATGGTTTGCCTATTTTCCTCAGGGATAATGACCGTTTTGGCTCCGGCCTTCTTCGCTGCCTTTATTTTTGGATAGACGCCGCCAATTGGTTTCACATTCCCATGGATACTTATTTCACCAGTCATTGCTACTGTGTTATCAATAGGAATTTTATAAATAGCGGAATAAATTCCTGTTGCCATCGCGATACCTGCTGATGGACCGTCGATTGGAACACCGCCGGGAAAATTAACATGGATATCATAGTCGTTTGCCGGTACACCCATCGATCTTAATACCGTAATGACATTTTCAATCGACCCACGTGCCATACTTTTTCGGCGAATTGATTTACCTTGACCGCCAATGCTTTCCTCTTCAACGATACCCGTAATGTTAATCGAGCCCTTATCCTTTGCCGGGATAACAGTCACTTCTATTTCAAGCAGCGCCCCGGAATTCGGCCCATATACAGCAAGTCCATTCACAAGTCCCACATGAGAAATATCGTTTATCTTTCTTTCCATTCTCGGCGTCAGCTGACTGGAATGAATCACCCACTCGATATCCTCGTCCTTGATGTAATCACGGTCTTCGGTAATCGCAAGGCCTGCCGCAATCTGAATCATGTTGACCGTTTCACGGCCATTTCGTGCATATGTAGATAAAGTGTCAACACCGGTTTTATTAATTTTTAATTTTACTTTATCAGCCGCCTTTTTCGCCACTGTCACAATCTCTTCCTGATTTAAATCGCGGAAGAATACCTCCATACAACGTGAACGAATGGCCGGAGGAATTTCGCTTGGCGTTCTGGTCGTGGCCCCAATTAACCGAAAATCAGCCGGAAGGCCATTTTTAAAAATATCATGAATATGTGTTGGGATTTGATTATTTTCTTCATGATAATAGGCACTTTCAAGGAAAACCTTGCGATCCTCCAGTACTTTTAGCAGTTTGTTCATTTGAATCGGATGCAGTTCCCCAATCTCATCGATAAACAGGACACCGCCATGCGCGTTCGTAACTGCCCCTTGTTTCGGCTGTGGGATTCCAGCCTGTCCCATTGCCCCTGCCCCTTGATAGATAGGATCATGAACCGAGCCGATTAGCGGGTCGGCAATGCCTCTTTCGTCAAATCGTGCGGTTGTTGCATCTAATTCAATAAAAACTGAAGCCGGTTTAAATGGCGATTTCGAATTCTTTTTTGCTTCCTCCAATACGAGGCGGGCTGCCGCTGTTTTTCCGACACCGGGCGGGCCATAAATAATTACATGCTGTGGATTCGGTCCGCAAAGGGCAGCTTTTAATGATTTTATTCCATCTTCTTGGCCTACAATGTCATTGAAGCTAGTAGGGCGAACTTTTTCGGATAATGGCTCTGTTAATGATATTGATCTCATTTTGCGAAGCTGTTCCATTTCCTTCCGGGATTCCCGATCAATGGACACTTTTTGCGTACGCTGGTTCCTAAGCAAATTCCAAAAATACAGCCCAATGATGATCCCGAAAAATAGCTGTATAAATAAGGCAATCCCCGTCCAACTCATATTTTTCCCTCCTACAACTAAATACTCAATATATATTAATAAGTATTTCCTGCAGGATGGCGGAATAAACTACAAAATGAAAAAACAGTCTTTGATGTATGCTGATTAGATTCGCTCATTTGACCCTGAAATTCGCTCATTGGACCCGCAAAGTTGCAAAAAGACCCGGCGTAGTGCCGGGTCTTCACTATATTATGCAGATTTTTCTTCAGCAATAACGGTTCCATCTTCTAAAACTAGCTTTGGAACGCTGTCGCCGATAACGGTTTCCTTGGTAATAATACACTTGGTGATGTCTTCGCGCGAAGGAAGGTCAAACATGACATCAAGCATGATTCCTTCAATGATTGAACGTAATCCACGGGCACCCGTTTTTCGCTCAATTGCTTTCTTAGCGATTTCAGTCAGTGCACCTTCCTCGAATTGCAGCTCGACATCGTCGATTTCAAGCATTTTTTGATATTGTTTAACAAGCGCATTTTTTGGCCTTGTTAAAATTTCAATTAATGCCGCTTCATCAAGCTGTTCAAGGCTTGCAATTACCGGAAGACGACCGATAAATTCTGGAATCAATCCAAAACGGAGTAAGTCCTCTGGCAATACTTTTGAAAGAAGCTCTTTTTGGCTAATTTCTTGCTGTTTAACATCTGAACCAAAACCAATTACCTTTTGGCCTAAACGACGCTTAATAATCGGTTCAATTCCATCAAATGCTCCACCGCAAATAAATAAAATATTGGTTGTGTCGATTTGGATAAATTCTTGGTGCGGGTGCTTTCTGCCACCTTGAGGAGGAACGCTTGCAACCGTACCTTCAAGAATTTTTAATAAAGCCTGTTGAACACCTTCACCGGAAACATCCCTTGTGATCGAAGGATTCTCGGATTTGCGGGCAATTTTATCAATTTCATCAATGTAAATAATACCTTTTTCGGCTTTTTCCACATCATAATCAGCAGCTTGAATTAATTTTAATAAAATGTTTTCAACGTCTTCACCAACATACCCAGCCTCTGTAAGAGAAGTAGCATCGGCAATGGCAAATGGTACATTCAAAATACGCGCTAATGTTTGCGCCAATAATGTTTTACCGCTTCCAGTTGGGCCAATCATACAAATATTACTTTTTGAAAGCTCAACGTCATCAATTTTGCTATTCGAATTGATCCGCTTGTAATGGTTGTAAACCGCAACAGACAGCGACTTTTTCGCTTGTTCTTGGCCGATGACGTATTCATTTAGAATTTCACAGATTTCCTTTGGCTTTGGAACATCTTTAAATTCTACTTCTTCTTCTGTTCCAAGCTCTTCCTCCACGATTTCTGTGCAAAGCTCGATGCATTCATCACATATATATACACCCGGCCCGGCAACTAATTTACGAACTTGATCCTGTGTTTTACCACAGAAGGAACATTTTAATTGTCCTTTTTCATCATTAAATTTAAACAATCCTTTCACCCCTCACAACATGTTAAACCCCTAATAAAGCTCGTGAATTACACAAACAAAGTCCGAGTTTTTTCTATTTTTCAATGGTATGTATTTTGCATTGTATCACATTTAGCCAATGGACTGGAAATAAAACGCTTTACAGTATTATGTTACTTTCCTCGTATTTGTTTGTGTCAATTCAATGAAAAAACGTATGTACTCATTAATCTTAACCATAATTTTAAAAAATAAATCTAAAACCCTTATGGAAATTATTTATTCGCTATGTCTGTATTAATTTCCTGCCCATTGTTAAAAAGGTTTCCCTGACCTTATTATAATATGTAATTGAAAAAATGTATAAAAACAAGGCACGATTTTTTATCGCGCCTTGTTTTTTATTCACAATTTGTTAATTATTTCTTATTTTCGACAAGAAAGTTGACTGCTTTTTGAAGTTTTAGGTCTGATTTGATGCCATCTAAGCCGCCAAGAGCTTGTTTAATGCTGTCAACAGGCATATTGTACATGCCAGCCATTTTCTCAAGCTCAGCATTAACATCTTCGTCCGTTACTTCAAGGTTTTCAGCTTTAGCAATCGCTTCTAATGTTAAGTTAATTTTTACACGATTTTGTGCTTCTTCCTTCATTTGCTCGCGAAGTGCCTTTTCATCTTGACCTGAGAATTGGAAGTAAAGCTCAAGGTTCATACCTTGCATTTGAAGGCGTTGTTCGAACTCTTGAAGCAAACGGTTTACTTCGTTAGTAACCATGACTTCTGGGATCTCAACTTCTGCATTTTCAGCAGCTTTTTCCACTACAGTGTCACGTAGGTGGTGTTCAGCTTCATGCTTTTTGCTGTCTTCTAAACGAGTTTTGATTTTCTCTTTAAGTGCATCTAATGTTTCAACTTCATCGTCAACATCTTTTGCAAACTCATCATCTAATGCAGGAAGCTCTTTGCCTTTAATTTCATGAATTGTTACTTTGAATGTTGCTGGTTTACCAGCTAGTTCTGCCGCATGGTATTCTTCTGGGAATGTTACTTCCACGTCTTTTGATTCCCCAGCAGCTAGGCCTACTAATTGCTCTTCAAATCCAGGAATGAAAGAACCTGAACCAAGTTCTAGAGAGTGGTTTTCAGCCTTTCCGCCTTCAAAAGCTTCGCCATCAACGAATCCTTCAAAGTCAAGAACAACTGTATCACCGTTTACAGCAGTGCCTTCTTCTTTAACAACAAGCTCAGCTTGGCGCTCTTGAAGTGTTTTTAATTCGTTAGCAACGTCTTCTTCAGTAACGGTTGCATCTAATGCTTCCACTTCTAAACCTTTATATTCGCCTAATTTCACTTCAGGCTTCACTTGAACAGTTGCCTTGAAGATAAGGTCTTTGCCTTTTTCCATTTGCTCGATATCGATGTCAGGACGATCAATTGGCTCGATTCCTGTTTCATCAATTGCATTTCCGTATGCTTCAGGAAGAAGAATATCTAATGCATCTTGATATAGTGATTCTACACCGAAACGCTTTTCGAACATCCCACGAGGCATTTTTCCTTTACGGAAGCCTGGAACGTTAACTTGCTTAACAACTTTTTGAAATGCTTCGTCTAAGCCTTTGCTTACTTGTTCAGCACTTACTTCAACTGTAAGGACACCGCTGTTTCCTTCTAATTTTTCCCATTTTGCTGTCATACCTTTTCCCTCCAACAAATCTATTCTCATTTCATTCGATAACGAATTTGAGTCGGAATATGTCTTGTCCATCAAGCCATTTTTCCATTTTTTAAATGTAAAATATAATTTTTTACACAATGCAACCCCTACATTATATCATAGGTTTGCTTTCTTTCAACAGCGAGACCTAAATATTAGGATAGGAAATTTTCTCAATGATCTCGATTTGCTCCCTCGCTTGCTCTATTTCTTTTGGTTCAGTGCCATACTCACTTGCTATTTTACTAATTTCCGGTTCGATTCCCAGGTATTCCTGTGCGAGTATATGAAAGGCAGCAGCCCATGCCGCGGGATTTGCCGGCTCCAGTTCAAACGGATAGCTGATAAAAAACGTCCGCTCCACCATCCCGATGGTATTTTCAAAAAGACCCGGATTTTCACTTTCCAAACGATCTTCTAGTAATGCTTTTACCTCTATCATTCGTGGCAGTACTCGAACTTCCGGCAGCTCAGTTGGAATGAATGGTTTTTTTTCGAAAAATTTATCTACTACTAGTTCCTTATTAATTTCTTGTTCTTTTAAGAGAGTTAATAGCATTGTTTTTAAAAATGGATGCCCTGTTTCATCTTTTAAGTAATCGGCAATTTCTTCTAAGTAGGGGCGGATGTTTTTCTCCGCCAAACCGGCAACAACCAGCAATTGCTCATTTAAGTTGTTTGTTGATAAGAGATTCAATGCTTGAACCTCAGGCGGGATTTCTACTTCTACTTCTGCAGGCTGACGATTCTCGGCCATCCTTCGACTGAATTGAAGAATCGTTATGAAATGATCATGTTTCTCCGGCGGAATCTCTTTTTCTTCTAATAAGACTTCGATGGTCGAAACAATTTCCTGGTATTCGTGTAGCTGAATCAGCACGGTCAAGTAAAGATCAACCATTTGGAAATAGTCACCGATTCCTTTTAACAGCATTTCATTCGCCAGAACCTTTGCCTTTTTAAATGAACCCGCTTCAAAATAGGCAAGGACAAGCCCAATTAAAATATCATCATTATCCTGGTCCAACTCCCTTGCCTCTTCCAACAGGGTGATGGCTTCATTGAATTTTTTCTTTTCTAGGCTTTCTAAGCCTTTAACGGTTAGTCTCTTTTCAATTCCGGGAAAATAGACTACATTATCTTTTCGTTTAATTTGTTCCCGTTTTTTCATCTGTTTTCGTCCTTCGATCCGTCATTGGAAAATAGTGTAGCACAAATTGGGCACAAAAAAAACTCACCAGCATTGGTGAGTTGATATTATGGTATGTAGTGTAAATGGCGTCCCAGGAGAGATTCGAACTCCCGACCGTACGCTTAGAAGGCGTATGCTCTATCCGGCTGAGCTACTGGGACGTATTCATGTCATGTATCAAAGACAAGATTTATTATATAATCCTAACATCGAAAAGTCAACAGGTTTTTGTGCATTTTTTTAGGGGGAAAATATCCCCCCTCTTTTTACATGATAAATTCCCTTGTCAGGTCTGGCATTTCACTGCCATTTACCTCAAAAACTGACATCTTGATTTTATCGGTTAGTAAATCAAGAATGACATATGTTTTTTCTAAGCGCTCACGCGGAAGGCGGATGCTGCCTGGGTTTAAGAATAAGGTTCCATCTATTACTTCCGCACCAAGAACATGCGAGTGGCCGAAGCAGACGATATCGGCCTTAACTTCCTGCGCCTTATATTTTAAATTCATTAACGTTGATTTCACCGAGTACCGGTGTCCATGGGTAATAAAGAATTTCCGGCCTGCAGCCTCAGAGATGGTATCCATTGGATAACCGCCGCCGTAATCACAATTTCCCCTGACGGCGAGGTAACCGTTGATTGCTTGATCGTCTGGCATCAACTCTGAATCACCGCAGTGAATCATTAAATCAACTTCTTGCAGATGCCTTTCCCTGATTATTTCGAGTTCCTTCGTCAATCCATGGCTATCGCTGACGATCAAAACCTTGCTCATGATTGTTTTGCACTCTCTAAAATAGAATCTAAGATCACATCAAGCTTTTTCAAGGCATTAGCCCGGTGGCTAATGCTATTTTTTTCATCTGCATTTAGCTCTGCCATAGCCACGCCTTTTTCCGGCACATAAAATACCGGGTCATAGCCAAAGCCATTTGTACCACGGTGTTCTTCCAGAATGCGGCCTTCGCAGGCGCCTGACACCGTCCTCGTTTCTTGACCTGGCACAGCTACAGCTAGGGCGCAGTAAAATCTTGCCGTTCTTTCGCCTTCCGGAACGCCTTGTAATTCGGATAACACTTTATCAGTATTGTTCTGGTCATTTTTTGGCTCGCCGGCATAACGGGCAGAATAGATTCCCGGTCTTCCTTCAAGGGCGTCCACCATAAGGCCTGAATCATCGCCAATGACCATTTTATTAAGGGCACGGGAAACCGCTTCTGCTTTGAGAATGGCATTTTCCTCAAAGGTCATGCCTGTTTCTTCAACCTCTGGAATTTCAGGAAAATCAAGCAGCGTCCGTACTTCGATTCCTCTGCTAGCAAAAATATGTTCGAATTCCCGCGCTTTTCCAGGATTTTTTGTTGCAATAATAACTTCTTTCATCGTAATCGCCTCTTATTTTAGTATTCTTTTTTGAAGTTTGTTTTTTCAAGAGTAAACACCTGTAATTTAAAAGTCTTTCCGCTGATTGGCGGAGTCTATCCGCTGATTGGCGCAGTTTATCCGCTGATTGACGATGCTTATCCGTCGATTGGCAATGCTTATCCGCCGATTGGCGATGCTTATCCGCCGATTGACGATGCCTATCCGCCGATTGGCGCAGTTTATCCGCCAATTGACGATGCTTATCCGCCGATTGACGATGCCTATCCGCCGATTGGCAAACCCTGCAAACTATTTCTTCCGTCTTCCCTCAATTTTCCGAGTAATGTCTTCACCAAGTGCAGCTTTTTGCTGCTCAAATAGCTCCATGATCCCTTCTTGTGCCGCATGCAATAAGCTTTGGAGCTGATCATAGGAAAAGGTTGATTCCTCGCCTGTTCCCTGCAGTTCAACAAACTCACCGGTTCCGGTCATCACGACATTCATATCAACGTGGGCGTTGGAATCTTCTGCATAGTTTAAGTCGAGTACGACTTCGCCGCCCTGCAAAATTCCTACACTTGTTGCCGCTAAATAATCGGTAATTGGGAATTTTGAAAATGACCTTTTCTCGGCCAACGCATTCAAGGCTAGTGACATTGCGACAAATGCACCCG
This sequence comes from Neobacillus sp. NPDC097160, assembly GCF_044762155.1. Lineage (NCBI taxonomy): Bacteria > Bacillati > Bacillota > Bacilli > Caryophanales > Bacillaceae > Neobacillus > Neobacillus sp. NPDC097160. The sequence continues at coordinate 150,882 of NZ_JBIWDU010000008.1, forward strand.
TGATGGAGGCAGTTCGTGTACCGCCGTCTGCCTGAATGACATCACAATCTATCCAGACGGTTCTTTCACCGAGTGCACCAAGGTCGACGATCGCGCGAAGGGCACGGCCGATTAAGCGCTGAATCTCCATCGTCCGGCCGGTCACCTTCCCTTTTGAGGATTCGCGAATGTTTCTGGACTCTGTTGCCCTTGGCAGCATCGAGTATTCTGCTGTGATCCAGCCTTTGCCTTCGCCTCTCATAAAGTGAGGAACTCGTTCTTCAATGCTCGCGGTACAAATCACCTTTGTATTCCCTACAGAAATTAGGACTGAACCCTCTGGATGCATTAAATAATTGGTTTCAATATGTATTGGTCTTAGCTGTAATGGCTCTCTTCCATCAACGCGCACAAAACCTCCTCCTTCATCAAATACTTTTTTTCCACACAAAGAAGAGGCGGCATCAGGGCCAACCTCTTTTATTGTCATTATATAGTATAACAAAAATGCTTTTTTAAAAACTACCTGTATTGACTTTTTCTGGTCGTGTGACCGGCTCAGATAGTTTTTTCCCTTTATCATTTTTGATTTCTGCTTTACCGTCAACTTGAACAGCAACCTTTTCAACGCCCTGCTGTTCCGTTAAGGAAAGCACGAGTGCATCTAGTAACGATTGTGAAATTTCCTTTTTATCAAAGCTGTCATAAATATTCTTATTGAAGTTTAAGGTAACTGTACCGTCTTGATATTTTGGAGCCTCAAGCAGTTTTATGTCAGACACAAATTCAGATACAAGGGTTGATTTTTCACTAGGGCCTTTAACTAGTTCATTGACGATCGCTGCATAATTATCCTTCTCGTTGTTGCTTACGCGGCGGGTAACTGGAACGTAGTAGTAGGAACCTTCTTCACCGCCAATATAGTAAACCGTTACAGGCTTTGTATTGGTGATATCCACAACATCGTTTGTATCGATATTGATTCCTGTCGCTCTTGATAGATTTTGGCTGATTGGTGTGCTATTGACCGGCATTTCCGTCAGTTCATGGCCGTTCATTTTTAGCTTGACTGATTTGACATTATCAAATTGGGTCAGTGTCCAAGTTACTGATTGGAGAATCCTCGACTCATCTTCCGGTTTGTAGTCTTTAAATTCTTTTGAAAAATTAACCGTTGCGACGCCGGTATTTTTATCAATGTTGACAGACAGCGTTGTATCTTCAGGGAGGACGGCTCTAAAGTCATTTGGGAGCATGTTCGACACAGGACCATTTGCAACTAAATATTCAAGCGCCTGTTTTGCTACCGATGTTGTTTTCGGCAGATTTAATGTTTGCGGTACGACATAGCCGTCTTTATCAATCAGGTACAGTTCTGTCTTTACGACGTTTTCCACCTTGCTTTTTTCTTTAGCCGTCGTTTCTTTACTTGCTTTTTTATCGGCGACAGTTACACTCTTTGGCGGATCAATTTTCTTTTGCGTTTCACCGCCAAACAACCCGCAGCCGGAAAGCAGGACTGCCGAGCCAAGCATGGTCACACCCAGTATCTTTGCTTTATTTTTAGACACATTAATTCCCCCCTAAGACAGTTTGTACTATCATGTATACGAGCCTTTTTTAGAATTAGACCGCTTTGGGAAAGAAAAATAGGACAAATTTTTATATGCAATCACTTTTTGGCGAGGATTTATGTTTACTCGTCTATTTTCATGATTCACTCGTCAAAAATCGGAATTTACTCGTCAACATTTCCATTTTACTCGTCAGTTTTGACTTTTTACTCGTCACTTTCCCCATTTTACTCGCCGAATCAAAAAACCCCTATCATTTTTGATAGGGGGCTCCGATTTATAGTTTTATTTTATGAACATTGTCTACAGGGAATCCTAGCCACTGGGAAGCAATTTTTGAAAAGATCCGTATTGAGCCAGTCGTGTAAAATTCATGTTCCGGTTCAACCTCAGATTCGTCCAGCTGGCCGTTATATTGGAGAATCGCGCTAATCTCACGAGCTGTTTCATCACCTGAACTAATAACTTGAACGGTTTCACCCATTACCTTCTTTACAAGAGGCTCAAGCAATGGATAGTGGGTGCAGCCTAATATTAATGTATCTAAATTTTGATCCAATAATGGCTGCAGTGCTTCGTCCACGATCTTCTCAGCAATCGGTCCATTATATTCGCCGCTTTCCACAAGAGGGACAAATTTTGGACAAGCATGACTTGTGACAAAAAGCCGGCTGTTTAGCGATTTCAATGCTTTTTCGTAAGCATCACTTTTAACTGTACCTACTGTGCCAACAATGCCAACTCGATAGTTTTTCGTCCGCTTAATCGCCGCACGTGCCCCTGGATTAATAACCCCAAGGACAGGGATAGTCAATTCATTCCGAATCTCGTCAAGGGCAGCTGCTGTTGCGGTGTTACAAGCAATCACCAGCATTTTGATGTTTTTTTCTAATAAAAAGTTGGTCAATTCCCAAGTAAATTTCTTTACTTCCTGCCTCGTTCTTGGACCATACGGGCATCGGGCGGTATCTCCCAAATAAATGATTTTCTCATTGGGAAGCTGCCTGATAATCTCCTTGGCGACGGTTAATCCACCGACACCCGAATCAATTACACCTATTGGTTGTTTCAAACTTCTCGCCTCATTTTAACGCATTTCCTGATGTAGTTTCATCAAGCTAGTTTGAAGTAGTTGAATTTCTTCTATTGAGAAGTTTTTCAATACTTCCTCTAAGTATACCTGGCGCTTTTTGATGACTTCATCAATAATCCTCTTTCCCTCATCGAGCAAGTGAATTCTCACAACTCGCCGATCGCTGGGATCCTTCACCCGTTCAACGAGTAAATTTTTCTCCATCCGGTCAACAAGATCGGTTGTGGTGCTGCATGCTAAATACATTTTATTCGAAAGCTCACCGATTGTCATATCTCCTTCTTCAAAAAGCCATTGCAAGGCCACAAATTGGGGAGGAGTAATCTTATAGTTACTTAACATTTCCCTTCCCTTTTGCTTGATAATGCCAGATATATACCGTAAATCCTTTTCTACATTTGCAAAAATATCTCCAGGTACTTTTAGCGGATTTTCGAGTTCCATTTATTTAACACTCCTAAAATATGCTTTCCTCAAGACCAATAATGATAAATATCAGCAATTCCAAGTAAAATATTTAAAGCTTGTCTTTATTTTCTACTTTTTTTTCTAAAATTTCAAGCTGAATCTATTTGAAAAAACGTTTGTTTCAAGAAAATTCCCACCACTTATTTTCATGAATGGAAGAATCAAATTAGTTTCATATTGTTTGGAGATAATATAGAATGTGAACAGATAAATAAGTGTAAATAAAAAACTAAAGGTGAGAAAATAATGGAGATTGTCATAAGTAATGCGGCATTAAAATGGTTTCAGGATGAAGTTGAGTTAAAAAAGGGAAATAAAGTGAGATTTTATACGCAAATATACGGCAGCAGTCCCATTCAAGAAAACTTTGCACTTGGCTTTACGGTGGATAACGAACCAGTTGATATGTCTGTTAAAACCGAAAAAGAAGGCATTACATTTTTTATAGAAGGAACAGATTTATGGTTTTTTAATGGTCATGATTTACATGTTGATTACAATGAAAAAAAGGATGAATTAGAATTTAGCTATACGAAATCGAAGGAATAATTTGATAAACCGGCCTCCAATTGGATGCCGGTTTTGTTTATGTTCATGTGCTCCCATTCATAGGAGGTCTAACCTGCTTATGTTTCGCCATTGGTAAAATCACCTCGATAATGGTTCCCTTTTGGTCACTCCAAAAGTGAATTGTACCGTCATGGTTTTCGACAATTTGTTTGGAAATCATAATCCCGAGTCCAGTGCCGTCCTCCTTCGTGGTAAAAAACGGTTCTCCCAGACGTCTTAAAATATCCTGTGGCATCCCTTCTCCAGTGTCTTTAATGATCAACTTCACCTTATTAAAGCTGTGTTTTTTCAGCTCAATTGTGACGGTACCGCCTGTAGGCATTGCTTCAATGGCATTTTTTAAGATATTGATAAACACTTGTTTCAATTGATTTTTATCACATTTTATCGTGAAATTTTTAGAATTATAAATCGTTTCAATATGAACTCCATTCATTATTGCCTGGGTATTAATTAACGTTTTTACACTTTCGATGAGTGAAATTAAATCCACTATTTCAAATTTTAATTCATGCGGCTTGGCTAACACTAATAACTCACTCAGAATCAGTTCTATTCGATCTATCTCAGATTGGATAATCCCAAAATATGGCTTATTATTGTCTACTTGGGACTCCATTAACTGAAGAAACCCTTTAATCGCAGTGAGGGGATTTCTTACTTCATGGGCAATCCCAGCTGCCAGCTGTCCTGCCACATTTAATTTTTCTGAGTTTAGCAAGAGTTCCTGTGTCTTTTTCCGTTCCGTTATATCCCTAAAAATAATATGTCGTGCGGGTTTATTTTTGAAAATAGTTGGAATTCCTTTGACTTCCGCTATTAAAACAGTGCCGTCCAAACGGATGAGTTTGTATTCATAAAACTCTGTTGCATCCCCGCTTGAAACAATACTGTTTCTTTTTTTTGCCATCTCGTGATAATCCGGATGAAAAATATCTAAAATCTTCTTTTTAAGAATATCCGCCTTTTTTGTTGCACCTAATAATCTTGCACCTGTTTCATTAATAAAAAGTATTTTATTCCCTCTGGCGATAAACACGGCATCGGGTGAATACTCAACTAAATCCCGATATGTATCTTCGATTTTTTTAGCATCTTCTTCTACTTTTGTTTGCTTCGAAATATCTCTAATAACACTTACCACTTCTAATACATGAAGGGTTTCAGGGTCAATGACTGGTTTACAAAGAGACTCCACCCAAATATAATTCCCGCCCTTTTTACGAATACGATAACAGGACCTTCCATTTTTGAGGCTGCTTATGCACTTTTTACGATTCATATAGGCCTTTTTCGTATCATCCGGATGAATAAAGGTTAAAACATTTTGTTTGATTACCTCATCAGAAGTATAGCCGAGAATATGTTCACAGGATGGGGAGACATAGAGAATTTCCCCCTGTAGGTTGGTGCTAATAATGAGATCTAGTACATTATCTGTTAAGATCCGCTGCATTTCTTCTATTTTTCTTACTTCTTCTTTCTTCCTTTTTAATTCGGTTATATCCCTTGCAACTACACATACCCCAACAATTTGGTCTTCCACGCTTATCGGGATATTCGTTACATTTAAATCAACAAGTATGCCGCCTTTGTTCGTCATTTTACAATCAAAGTTTTGGAATTGACCTAATACAGCTTTATGAAAATGATGAAATACCTTATTTACATGATCGATTGGAAAAAGGAATTGGAGTTTCAACTGCTTTGCTTCTTCTGCAGCATAACCTGATATTTTTACGAAAGCCGGGTTCCCTTGTACAACATGTCCTTCAATATCTAAAATGAACATACTATCTTTGTTACAATTGAACAACGTTTCACATCTACTAATATTGTCATCTAAATATTTGATTAAAAGCATTCTCTTTTCACTTTTTATTGCTTCAACAGGACCGTTCATCTCTCTCTATCAGTTCCTTTCTCCCCAAAATGAATGAAAAATATGAAAAGCCAAGATGAGTAAGACTCCCATCTTGGCTTGTGTCTGGCTCTATTGTCTAACTCACTTCCGCCTCTATGCTGTTGGGTATTTCTTTTATCCTAATTTTCATTGTAAATTTTACTGATAAAACTTTCAATAGATTTCTACTATTTCCCATTAAGTTATGAAACTTTTGTTCAATTTTGCAGTAATAAATGTATATAAATGATGAACCGGCTTCCAAAATTGGAAGCCGGTCATCTTTAAAGTTCTAGTTCTCCCATTCGAAGGAGCTCTACAACAGCTTGTGAACGCCCCTTAACACCAAGCTTTTGCATGGCATTTGATATGTGATTCCTTACAGTTTTTTCGCTTATAAATAATTCACCAGCGATTTCTTTCGTTGTTTTGTCTTGTACTAGTAGTTCGAATACTTCTCTTTCACGTTTGGTGAGTAACGGCTTGTGATTATAATCATTCTCCTTCAAGTATTGTAACCCTCCTTGCCTTCGCCAGTAATGAATCGTTGGGTGGGTATATATTTAGTCACCATATCTTATGTGAACGAACCTAATGTAGTGACTATATTTGCTTTAAGGAGAATGATTTTATAAAAAAATTTCTCAAACGCCAAAAACCTTCTTTTCCGAATCAGAAAAGAAGGTTTTTTTAAATAGGCGCTTTTCTTTTTAGTCGTTGTCACTGCCGAAGAAGTTCCTAAATGCCTGCATCGTAGCGTCACGGTTAATGGCTGCAATAGAAGTCGTAATCGGAATCCCTTTCGGACATGCTTGCACGCAGTTTTGTGAATTACCGCAGCCTTGCATTCCGCCATCCTCCATAAAGGCATTTAAACGTTCTGCTTTGTTCATTTCACCTGTTGGATGTGCATTAAATAAGCGAACTTGGTTAAATACAGCAGGTCCCATAAAGTTGGTTTTGCTATTTACATTTGGACATGCTTCTAAACAAACTCCGCATGTCATACATTTTGAAAGCTCATATGCCCATTGACGTTTCTTCTCAGGCATACGCGGCCCTGGTCCTAAATCATAGGTTCCATCAATTGGGATCCAGGCTTTTACTTTTTTCAAGGAATCAAACATTCTGCTGCGGTCAACCTGAAGGTCACGGACAACCGGGAATGTTCGCATTGGTTCCAAACGAATTGGCTGCGTTAATTGATCCACTAATGCCGAACAAGATTGGCGCGGCTTACCGTTGATCACCATTGAACAGGCGCCGCACACCTCTTCAAGACAGTTCATATCCCAAGTGATTGGGGTAGTAGCTTGTCCCTTTGCGTTGACAGGGTTTTTACGAATTTCCATTAATGCCGAAATAACATTCATATTCGGACGATATGGAATTTCAAATTCTTCCTCATATGCAGCAGAATTTTCGCTATCCTGACGCATAATTGTAAATTTAACCGTTTTATTTTCTGCCATTCTTTCCTACTCCCCTTTCTATTAATGTTTTTTCGTGTAATCGCGCTCACGCGGTTTTAGCAATGAGGTATCGACTTCAGCGTAATGGAATTCCGGTGCAGTCTTTGCATCCACGAATTTTGCCATAGTCGTTTTTAAGAATTCTTCATCATTCCGTTTAGGGAAATCAGGCTTATAATGTGCTCCACGGCTCTCATTCCTGTTGTAGGCACCAATCGTTATTACGCGGGCCAGTTGCAGCATATTTTGCAATTGACGAGTGAATGCTGCTCCTTGGTTGCTCCATTTAGACGTATCATTAATGTTAATGTTTTGGTAACGTTCCAAAAGTTCCTGAATCTTTTCGTCTGTTTTTAACAACTTATCGTTGTAGCGGACAACGGTTACGTTATCTGTCATCCATTCCCCAAGCTCCTTATGAAGCACATAAGCATTTTCGGTACCATTTAGCGACATAATCGAATTCCATTTATCTTCTTGTTCTTTCACATGACGGTCAAACACGGAAGATGAAACCGCCTCAGAAGTCTTCTCAAGTCCATCAACGTATTTAACAGCGTTTGGTCCTGCAACCATACCGCCATAAACAGCTGAAAGCAATGAGTTTGCACCTAGTCGGTTTGCACCGTGCTGTGAATAATCACACTCACCGGCAGCAAATAAACCTGGAATGGTCGTCATTTGGTCGTAATCAACCCATAGTCCACCCATTGAATAGTGAACAGCAGGGAATATTTTCATAGGTACCTTACGTGGATTATCGCCCATGAATTTCTCATAAATCTCAATAATTCCACCTAATTTTACATCTAGTTCATGTGGATCCTTATGGGATAAATCAAGGAATACCATGTTTTCGCCATTAATTCCAAGTTTCTGTGAAACGCAGACATCAAAAATTTCACGGGTAGCAATATCCCGTGGTACAAGGTTTCCATATGCAGGATATTTTTCTTCTAGGAAATACCATGGTTTTCCATCTTTATAGGTCCAAATCCGGCCGCCTTCACCACGTGCTGATTCACTCATTAAGCGCAGCTTGTCATCACCAGGGATAGCAGTAGGATGGATTTGGATCATTTCACCATTCGCGTAAGTAGCACCCTGCTGGTAAACGATCGATGCAGCGGAGCCGGTATTAATAACAGAGTTGGTTGACTTACCAAAAATAATCCCAGGGCCGCCTGTTGCCATGATGACAGCATCAGCAGAGAATGACTTAATTTCCATTGTTTTAAGGTTTTGAACAACAACCCCGCGGCATATGCCATCATCATCCACAACGGCACCTAAGAATTCCCAGCCTTCATATTTTGTAACCAAACCGTCCACTTCATGACGACGGACTTGTTCATCTAACGCATATAGCAATTGCTGTCCGGTTGTTGCACCGGCAAATGCGGTACGGTGATGCTGTGTTCCACCAAAGCGACGGAAGTCGAGTAATCCTTCGGGAGTACGATTAAACATAACTCCCATCCGGTCAAATAAATTAATAATAAATGGTGCAGCTTCACACATAGCTTTAACTGGAGGCTGATTCGCTAAGAAATCGCCGCCATAAACAGTATCGTCAAAGTGAATCCACGGTGAATCACCTTCACCCTTTGTATTTACAGCTCCATTAATACCACCTTGGGCACAAACAGAGTGAGAACGTTTTACCGGAACAAGAGAAAATAGTTCTACTGGTGTTCCTGATTCTGCAACTTTGATGGTAGCCATTAAGCCAGCTAAGCCGCCGCCGACTACGATCACTTTACCTTTACCCATTCGTGACTCACTCCCTCAATCCAAAATACAATATTTTTCCGAACAATCAGTAATTATTAAACAAATGCGATTAGTGTTTGAATGGCAATAATTGATAAAACTAGAAAAACACCAATTGTCACGTATGTAGAAATGACTTGTGAACGTGGTGACACAGTAATCCCCCAGCTAACCATGAATGACCATAAACCATTAGCAAAGTGGAAAATCGTCGAAAGGATACCTACTAAATAGAAAACAAACATAACTGGTGATGATAAAATATCATGCATCATATCATAGGATACCTCGGCACCAAATGCTGCAGCCACGCGGGTTTGCCATACGTGCCAAGCAATAAAAATCAGTGTAATGACGCCTGATATACGTTGCAATATGTACATCCAGTTCCTGTATGTACCAAACCTGTTGACATTGCTATTCGCGGTAAAAGCAATATAAAGTCCGTAGATTGCGTGAAATAGTATAGGTAAATAGATAACTACAGTTTCCAGAACAATCCGGAAAGGCAGATTTCCCATAAAACCTGCAGCCTTATTGAAGGACTCCGGTCCTCCTGTTACAAAATGGTTGACTACAAGGTGCTGCACCAGGAATAACCCGATTGGAATAACGCCCAGCAGCGAATGCAATCTGCGATTAACAAACTCTCGATTACCCGCCATTTTTTTACCCCCCTTTAATTTTTAAAAAATAATGTTAGGTTTCTTCCCTTTTTAATTCCCCTTAAAGAATTCTAACTTAGCACCACTGTGACAATAATGTGACATGTCCATTTTACTCCCAACAACTTGGAGCGTCAAGAAAACGGATACACAATCTTAAGTAAAAAATAAAATTTTTAAAATATATTGATATTATAATAGAATGGTGTAGAACACTTAATTCGATTGGATTTTTTTAGATATACAACCATTTTTTTGTATTTAATTACCAACATCTAAATGCTAATAATTTTACCTTTTAGGAAAAAGTAATTATGATGGTACATGAAATTAGATATTGCACAATAATATTACTTTTTCCATTAAAACTGTACTGAAACATAACACAAATTGTATATAATAGAATGATAGAAAGAGGGGAAACATGTGAAAGAAAGTACAGTCATTGATTTAAATGTGAATGCTGCTGAACCACGAACGATTTCGATATTCGGATATGAATTAATCAGGGAAATCCTTTTGCCTGAGATTTTAGGGAAAGATACCCCTGAAATCTTGTATTGGGCAGGGAAACGTCTGGCAAGGAAATTTCCTTTAGTTGATTTTGATCAAGTCGTTGAGTTTTTCGCTAATGCTTCATGGGGCCAGCTTGAAATAAAAAAAGAAACAAAAAATGAAATTGATATTGAACTAACGAGTCCTCTTATTGTGTCCCGTGTGAAATCAAAAGCTGAGCACTTTTTCCAGCTCGAGGCCGGTTTTCTTGCCCAGCAGATTGAGCTTCAAAAAGAAGTCGTCGCCGAAGCCTTCGAACACCCAGTCAAAAAAGCAAATAAAGTACAATTCACTATCAAATGGGATACAAAAGATCCCATCAAATAAAGTGAAACCAACGAGCATAAAGAGCCTTTAACCTATAATTACTGTTAAAAGGGTGTCAGGTACCTTAATGGTGCCTGTCACCCTTTTTACTATTTGCTTAGTTCGAATGCTGCGTGTAGGGATTCTACTGCTTTTAGCATTTGTTTCTCTTCGACGACGGCGGAGACTTTTATTTCGGATGTGCTGACCATTTTGATTTGGATGTTGTTAGCGGCAAGGACTTCAAACATTTTTGCAGCTACACCTGGATTAGAGATCATGCCTGAACCAACAATCGATACCTTTGCTAATTTATTTTCCGCATCAAGCTGCTCGTAACCCAGCACTTCCTTATTGTCCTCTAGTACCTTCAATGTCTCTAATAAGTCATTTGTATGAATGGAGAACGACAGATTGGCACTTCCTCCCTCTGTTGTGCTTTGAATAATAATGTCAACGTTAAGATGATTCTGTGCTAAGGTTGTAAAAATGGTTGACAGGCTTGTTAGTGAATTGCTAAGCCCTAATACAGTTACCTTTGTTATTTCATCTTCAAATGCGACACCACGTACGACTAAATTTTGTTCCATTGTTGCTTCCCCCTCAATGACTGTTCCTTCTATTTTCTCCATACTTGAACGAACTTCAAGCTGTACTTGATAGTTTTTAGCAAACTCCACTGCTCTTGGATGCAATACTCCCGCACCTAAATTAGCAAGCTCGAGCATTTCATCATACGAAACAGATAATAATTTGCGTGCCGACTTGACATACCTTGGATCCGTGGTGAACACCCCGGTTACATCGGTATAAATATCGCATTTATCTGCTTTTAGTGCTGCTGCTAATGCTACTGCCGTCGTATCAGAGCCACCTCGGCCAAGTGTGGTGATTTCACCCTCTTCTGTTACACCTTGGAATCCCGCAACAATAACAACCTTTCCATCAGAAAGCTGGGTCTGGATTGCCTCAGTATTAATTTTTGAAATTCTGGCGTTTCCGTGAACCGGTTCTGTAACGATTCCCGCCTGCCATCCTGTGAAAGAAACGGCATTAAGTCCTTGTTGATTTATGGCCATGGACAATAATGAGATGGTTACCTGTTCTCCAGTAGATAACAGCATGTCCATTTCCCGCTTATTTGGCTGCGAGGAAATTTCCTTTGCAAGGCCGACAAGTTGATCCGTGGATTTCCCCATTGCCGAAACGACGACAACAACATTGTTCCCTCGCTCGGTCTCCTCTTTTACACATGCTGCCACATTTAATATTCTTTCTACATTGGCTACGGAGGTTCCCCCGAATTTTTGTACAATTAGTCCCATTGCTGCCTTCCCCTTCTTTCATTTGATTAAGCTTAGATTCTCCCAAAAACGCAAAAAAGCAATGAGAAGGGCATCTCATTGCTTCAAGAACACGAAAAAATAAATTCTCGTACAAACAATGTAAGATAGCTCTCCAAGACATAGGTCTTGACAATCCTGCATTTATTCAATGCAGAACCAGCAAAGAAAGAAATGAGACCTTCTTCACTTCGGCGAACATTCCCTTTCATGATCCTTCTTCGAAGCTCATCCTTCTCAGAACCACTACTCTTGAAGCTCGCACCTCTACCTTCACTTTAGTACTATAAAGTGATAGTAATGTAAATTTTCACTCATTATAGCATGTTCTTTTTTTTCTGACAATGCTTATGAGTGAAGTTTATTGATTAATTCTTCTACCGCATTTGCTGGAATTCCGAGGGCTCGAAATTCCTCAAATGTTGCTTCTTTCATTTTCTTAACGGAGCCGAATTCCTTTAGCAATTGTTTTTTTCGCTTTTCCCCTATTCCCGGGATATCGTCAAGTACCGATTGAAAAGCAGACTTCCCGCGGATTTGCCGGTGAAAGGTAATCGCAAAGCGGTGAACTTCATCTTGGATTCTTTGCAATAAATAAAACTCCTGGCTGTTCCTAGCAAGTGGAACAATTTCCAAAGGATTCCCGTAGAGAAGCTGCGATGTTCGGTGTTTTTCATCCTTCACAAGCCCTGAAAGCGGGATATCCAAACCTAATTCATTTTCGAGGACATCTCTTACAGCCTCAACATGGCCTTTTCCGCCATCAATGATAATTAAATCAGGAAGCGGCAGGTCATCCTTCAAGGCTCTCGAATATCTTCTTCTGGTGACTTCTCGCATCGATTCATAATCATCTGGGCCTTTAACCGATTTTATTTTATATTTGCGGTATTCCCGTTTGTTTGCTTTACCATCAATAAAAACGACCATCGCCGATACGGGGTCTGTCCCTTGGATGTTGGAGTTATCAAATGACTCAATTCGGTGCGGGGTATAGATCCCAAGCAGCTCCCCAAGGTTTTCAACTGCCTTAATGGTTCTTTCCTCATCTTTTTCAATCAAGGAGAATTTTTCATTAAGGGCAATTTTGGCATTTTTAATCGCCATTTTGACAAGGTCCCTTTTTTGCCCGCGCTGCGGCTGCAGCACCTTCACTTCAAGCAGCTGTTCCGCCATAGTCAAATCCACTTCATCCTGAATAAGAATTTCTTTTGGTTTAAAGTGATTCGCTTTTGTATAAAATTGGCCAAGGAAGGTTAAAATTTCTTCCTCCGGCTCATTGTAGATGGGAAACATGGAAACATCCCGTTCAATAAGCTTTCCTTGGCGGACAAAGAAGACTTGGACACACATCCAGCCTTTGTCGACGGCATAGCCAAAGACATCACGGTCGGTAAAATCCGTCATCGTTATTTTCTGCTTTTCCATAATCGTTTCTATATGAACAATTTTATCGCGATATTCCTTTGCACGTTCAAAATCAAGTTCCTCTGCTGCCGCAGTCATTCTTTCCGTGAGCTCTTTCTTTATCTCCTTATACCCGCCATTTAAAAAGCGCGTAATTTCATCGGTCATTTGCTTATACTGTTCTTCGCTCACTTCGTTCACGCATGGTGCCAAGCACTGTCCTAAATGGTAATACAGACAAACGCGGTCGGGAAGAGTAGAGCATTTGCGCAGTGGGTATATACGATCAAGCAGCTTTTTGGTTTCGTTGGCAGCTCCGACGTTCGGGTATGGGCCAAAGTATTTGCCCTTATCCTTTTTCACTTTTCTCGTGATGATCAGTTTCGGATGTCTTTCCGCAGTCAGCTTGATAAACGGATAGCTTTTATCATCCTTCAACATGATATTGTATTTCGGATCGTATTTTTTGATTAAGTTTAATTCCAGTAAGAGTGCTTCTATATTTGAAGAGGTAACAATATATTCAAAGTCCTCGATTTCATTAACAAGTCTTAATGTTTTCCCATCGTGCGAACCGGTAAAATAGGACCTCACTCGATTCTTTAATACTTTTGCTTTCCCCACATAGATGATTGTCCCCTGACGGTCTTTCATTAAGTAGCAGCCAGGCTGATCAGGCAGCAGTGTCAGTTTTTGCTTTATTGTTTCATTCATTTCCGGCCACTCCACTCCGTCTCTTTTTTTTCGCTATCTTATAAAATATTAATGCAAACGACCGATAAAGGGAAGTGGGAGGTTTTTCATAAAAAAACCTTAGCCGGAAAAAATCCAGCTAAGGTTTTTTTAATCTCAACTTATACGTGCTTTTCTAACACACTTGCTAATGCTTCTTTAGGTTGGAAGCCGACTACTTTGTCAACAACCTCGCCATTTTTCATCACTAACAATGTTGGAATGCTCATAACACCAAAGTTTGCAGCTGTTTGTGGGTTGTCATCCACATCAAGCTTAGTGATTTTTACTTTATCGCCCATGTCTGCGTCAAGTTCTTCAAGAACTGGAGCAATCATTTTACAAGGTCCGCACCATGGTGCCCAAAAATCTACAAGAACAAGGCCTGAACCTGTTTCAGCAGAGAAGTTTTGATCTGTTACATGTGAAATAGCCATTTTTTATTTACCCCCTAATTAATACTGAAATACTACGGAAAGTATATCATTGATTGGAATATCATGCTAATAAACTGCTCTACTTGTTATTTTCCCCCCTTCATTCAAAATTAAACAAAAAAACGAACGGAAAATTCCGCTCGTTTTCCATCATTTATTAAGAATGAACCTTAAGCTTTTTAAACTCTTCTGTTAATAATGGAACAACTTCAAACAAGTCGCCTACGATGCCGTAATCAGCAACTTTAAAGATGTTTGCTTCAGGGTCTTTGTTGATCGCTACGATTACTTTTGAGTTAGACATGCCGGCTAAGTGCTGGATAGCTCCGGAAATACCACAGGCAATATAGAGGTCAGGTGTGACAACTTTACCGGTTTGGCCAATTTGTAGGGAGTAATCACAATAGTCAGCATCACACGCACCACGTGAAGCACCAACTGCACCGCCTAGTACATCAGCCAATTCTTTAAGCGGTTTAAACCCGTCAACACTCTTTACGCCGCGGCCACCTGAAATAACCACTTTTGCTTCACTTAGGTCAACGCCTTCACTCGCTTTTCTTACTACTTCTTTAATGATGGCGCGAAGGTCTTTGATGTCAACAGATAGGGAGGAAACCTCACCGGTTCTGCTTTCATCTTTTGCTAATGGTGCAATGTTATTAGGACGTACCGTTGCAAAAATTAAGCCATCGGTAACGATTTTCTTTTCAAATGCCTTTCCGGAATAAATAGGTCTTGTAAACACGATATTTCCGCCAGCTTCTTCAACCGCAGTTGCGTCTGAAATTAAACCGGATGAAAGTTTACCGGCAATTCGTGGTGCTAAGTCTTTGCCAAGAGCTGTATGACCTAAAACGAGTCCTTCCGGTTTTTCTTGATCAATAACAGCTAGTAATGCTTGTGCATAACCATCTGATGTATATTGTTTTAATTTCTCATTTTCAACAACGACAACGCGATCTGCTCCGTTTTGGATGAACTCAGCACCTAAAGCGCTTACAGATTCGCCAACTAATACTCCAACAACTTCTCCGCCCTCTGCAACTGTTTTTGCAGCTGCTACTGCTTCGAAAGAAACATTACGTAATGAGCCGTCACGAACTTCTCCTAATACCAATACTTTTCTTGACATGTAAGTTACCTCCTGAAAAAACAATTTTTATGAAATAACGATTAAATTACTTTTGCTTCAGTATGAAGTAGGTGAACAAGTTCTTTAACCTGATCATTTAAATCACCGGCTAATACTTTTCCTGCTTCTTTTTTAGGCGGTAGATAAATTTCAATCGTTTTTGTTTTTGCTTCAACATCATCTTCTTCAAGGTCAAGATCATCTAATTCTACTTCTTCAAGCGGCTTCTTCTTTGCCTTCATAATTCCAGGTAAAGAAGGGTAGCGCGGCTCATTCAGGCCTTGTTGTGCTGTAACTAAAAGTGGTAAAGTCGTTTCAATGACTTCAGCATCCCCTTCAACGTCACGGGTAACGGTTACATTTGTTCCGTCGATTTCTAATTTCGTAATCGTTGTTACGTAAGGGATGTTAAGAAGTTCAGCGACACGAGGGCCAACCTGTCCAGTCCCGCCATCAATCGCTACATTTCCACCTAAAATTAAATCAGCATCCTTATCCTTTAAGTATTCAGCAAGGATTTTCGCTGTTGTAAATTGGTCGCCATTTTCAACATCGTCTTCGGTATTAATAAGGACAGCTTTGTCTGCTCCCATTGCAAGTGCTGTACGCAATTGTTTTTCCGTTTCTTCGTTACCGACAGAAATAACGGTTACTTCACCGCCATTGGCATCGCGGACTTGGATCGCTTCTTCAATTGCATATTCGTCATAAGGATTGATGATAAATTCAGCACCATCCTCATTGATTTTTCCACCGGAAATTGAAATTTTTTCTTCAGTATCAAAGGTTCTTTTCATTAACACATAAATGTTCATGGTTTACCTCCTAAAATTTCGAGCATTCGCTCAGTTTGAAAGATTGAGAAAATTTTTTAGAAAAAAAATGTTTATAATGCCTTCTTTAAGCAGGCGCGCTGCTTAAAGAAGTTATTCCCCTTTAAAGTTTGGCTCTCTTTTTTCAAGAAAGGCTTGGATTCCTTCTTTGCCGTCATTCGAGACAAATACTTCTCCAAATAATTCTGCCTCTTTTTTAGTGCCTTCATAAAACTCTTCTGTTTTCGCATAGTTCAATAATTGAATTGCCGCACCAATTGAGATCGGGCTTTTCTTAGCGATTTTTCCGGCTAACTTATAAGTCTGTTCTAATACATCGGCTTCTGGGAAAGCACGATTGGCCAGCCCGAATTGTACTGCTTCTAAACCTGTGATTGGCTCAGACGTGAATAGCATTTCTGCTGCACGGGCAACTCCAACATATTTTGGCAGGCGCTGTGTACCTGCAAATCCTGGAATTAAACCAAGCTGCAGCTCCGGTAGACCAAGTTTAGCTGTTTCGCTAACATAGCGGATGTGACAGGCCATTGCCAGTTCAAGACCGCCGCCGAGGGCCGCCCCATGAATCGCCGCAATAATCGGTTTCGGAAACTTTTCCATGCGGTCAAATAAATCTTGTCCAAACCTGCCAAGGTTAGCAAACCCATCTGAAGAGGTAACCGTGGTAAATTCTTTAATATCCGCACCTGCGGAGAAAAAGCGTCCTTCACCGTGTAGAACAATTACTCTAATCTCACGGTTTGACTCAATTTCATCCAGTACAGCCGACAGTTCCCTTAAAAGGCCTGATGAAAGGGCGTTTGCCGGTGGACGTTGAATCGTAATCGTGGCAATACTGTCTTCCGACGACCATTTTAAATATTCCAAAATTATTCCCCCTTTTCTACTAATCTACCGAACCCGCAGCCATTAATCAAGAGACGATGGACTGGGGATGCCAGTGCAAGCAAATTATACTTTTCCTCGTTCATAACCCATGATGTCGCGGTTTCATCAATCGTACCAAAAATCATCTGACGGGCAAGGCGAACATCGAGGTCAGGCGAAAACTCTCCCGTTTCTATGCCTTCTAAAATAATTTTATCAATCACCTGTAAGTAACCCTTTAGAACATTATTAATTCTGAGTCGCAAATCTTTGTTGGATTGGCGTAATTCCAGCTGGGTTACGATTGCAAGGTGATGATCCTCATAAAGCATACTGAAATGGGCTTCTATCATCATTAATAACTTCTCCGTCGCCGTCCCTTTTCCTGCTATCATTTGATCTATTTTTTCAATAAAATTCCCCATTTTTTCTTCAAAGAGAGAGATTAGGATGTCTTCTTTGTTCTTAAAATAAAGATAAATGGTGCCATCTGCCACTCCTGCCTGTTTCGCAATTTTAGAAACTTGGGCTTGATGATAGCCATTTTCTGCGATGGCAATGACTGCTGCATCAATAATTTGCATATATTTTGGCTTACTTTTTTTCACGTTTATCCCTCCCCCTTGAAGAAATTTATGTACAATAACTTATTAGCAAAAAGAAAAATATGAATGAATCATCATTCATATTTCAATAATAAATTTTATCTTTATTTCTGTCAAGGTTTTCTGAGCCAACTTCATCATCCTATTATAAAATTAATGAACGGACAAGCCTATTGGTTCAAAAAAAAATTTAAATTTAGGCGTGTTTTTGGCTTTCTTCCTCTATTTTTTGTTTTTCCTCCTCCACAAGCATTCTTCGGAGAATTTTTCCAACTGCCGTTTTTGGCAATTCCTCTCTAAATTCATATAGCCTTGGAGCCTTATATGCAGCCAGATATTTCCTAGCATATTGGTTCATTTCATCTCCGGTTACTTTTGAACCTTCTTTTAACACAATGTACGCCTTTACGGTCTCACCGCGATATGGATCAGGAATACCTGCTGCAACTGCCTCGAGCACATCCGGATGTTCATATAATACCTCTTCTATCTCTCTAGGATAAATATTGTATCCGCCGGCAATAATCATATCCTTTTTGCGGTCGACGACATAAAAATATCCATGTTCATTCATATAACCCAGGTCACCGGTATACAGCCATCCGTCTTGCAGAACTTCCTTTGTTTCCTCAGGGCGATTCCAGTAGCCTTTCATAATTTGCGGTCCTTTGATGACAATTTCGCCAATTTCCCCTATAGGCATTGGTTCACCTGTTTCAATCGACACGATTTTCACATCTGTATCAGGGTATGGAACACCAATACTGCCCTTTACTCTTTCCACGTCCCACAAAAAGTTGGAATGTGTTACAGGTGATGCCTCCGATAAACCATAGCCTTCAACAAGCTTTCCACCGGTCACTTCCTCAAATTTCTCCTGTACTTCCAGCGGAAGCGGTGCTGAACCACTGATGCATGCATTAATTGAGGATAAATCATATTTTTTTAAATCAGGATGGTTTAATAGGCCAATATAAATGGTTGGTGCACCTGGAAATAGGGTCGGACGCTGTTTATGAATCGTTTTTAACGTTGTCAGTGCATCAAATTTCGGCAGTAAAATCATTTTGCAAGCCATCTTAATTGATAAAATCATGCATACTGTCATCCCGTAAACATGGAAAAATGGGACGATCCCCAGCATCGATTCTTCACCAGGCTTAGCTTTGTATAACCATGTCTCACTCATAACTGTATTAGACATTAAATTTTTATGGGTTAACATGACTCCTTTTGGTGAACCCGTTGTTCCACCGGTATATTGAAGCAGGGCAATATCCTCTTCGGGATTGATATCGTACTTGGTTAATTTTTTTGGACTAGCCTTTAAAATTTCCGTCAGTAAATGGGACGTTCCCTCATGTTTTACTTTCACGACAATACCATATTGTTTTTTCTGGATGAAGGGATAGACGAGATTCTTTGGAAATGGCAAGTAGTCTTTGATAGCGGTTACAATAATATGTTGTAACTTTGTCTGCGGCATAACTTTCGAGACTCTAGGGTAGAGGATGTCTAAGGTGATAATGGCTTTGGCTCCGGAATCCTTCATTTGATACTCAAGTTCGCGTTCCGTATACAATGGATTGGTTTGCACGACAATTCCGCCAGCCATTAATATACCAAAATAACTAATAACCGCCTGTGGAGTATTTGGGAGCATGATGGCAATTCGGTCATCTTTTTCAATTCCAAGATTCCCCTGCAGGTAACCAGCAAAACGTAATGCATCTTCATAAAGCTGTTTGTAGGTCATTTCTTTACCCATAAAATGAATAGCTATTTTTTCCGGAAACGTTCTTGCTGCATTTACTAAGTATTCTTGTACTGGTTCTGAGGAGTATTCAAGTGTGGCAGGAATATCTTTTGGGTAAAGTCCCAACCATGGTTTAGACTCCAACATAAGTAACCTCCCTCTTTTGTCTATATAATTGTAAAAATTCTAAACTCTCTTCTATTATAGTACAGTATTTCACAATAAACAATTGCAGTTATGTGGCAAAAAAAATCACCGCTGATTGAATCTCAGCGATGATTTTTTCTTATACAAAAAACACCAAATAGATAATGCCAATTAGCAAAAACAAGCCGCATAATCCAAGAAGTACCTTAGCTAATTTCTCCACTGTTACTCTCCCCTTACGAAATTCCTGCACCAATTACATATGATAATCCTACTGAGATAATCAGCGAAATCAACCCAACAGCGCGGTTATCATTTTGAATTTCTTCGTCAATCTTAAATTTGGGCGTTAAAAATTCAAAGATGAAATAGCCTGCAAGTAACAGCACAAAACCGTAGATGCCCCAGCCAATCATTTCAAGCAGGGAATTGTGCTCCTCAACCGATGCGCGGAATATATTAGCTACCCCAAATATTTTCCCCCCGGTTGCCATCGCTACGGCCAAATTTCCTTTTTTTATTTCTTCCCAATTTTTATATTTGGTTACCATTTCAAAAATGGCAAGAAAGACAACCATACATAGTATTACTACACTATAGTAAGCCGCAATCTGAATATACTCGTTCTCCCAAAACTGGTTCATTGAGGCTATCTCCCCGGACATTATTTAAATTCTACGATGGTTACACCTGAACCACCTTCACCGGCTTCTCCAAAGCGAATTTTCTTAACGGAACGATGGTTTCGTAAATATTCTTGAACACCCTGCCTTAAGGCACCAGTCCCTTTCCCATGAATGATTGATACACGAGGATAACTGGATAGAAGGGCATCATCAATATATTTTTCCACTTTCAACAGGGCATCTTCATACCTTTCCCCGCGAAGGTCTAGTTCCAGTTTAACATATGAATCCCGCCCTTGGACAATAGCCATTGGCCTTGTTTCCACTTGTTTTGGTGTGCTCATATATTCCATGTCTTTCTCTTTAACCTTCATTTTCAAAATGCCGATTTGAACCTGCCACTCATTTGTCGAAACTCTTTCGACCAACGTACCTTTTTGGTCAAAGGTTAAAACCTTTACTTCATCACCTGGCATGTAGGTGTGCTTTTTGTTTTTCTTATTGGCAAGATTTACTGATTTCTTAATTTCCGGTGCAGCTTTTTCGAGACGCCGTTTAGCATCAATTAATTCATGTTCTTTAATTTCTGCATGTTTTTCCGTTCTCATTTTACGGAGGTCACGGATTACCTGCTCTGCTTCTTGCTTTGCCTCATCCACGATATCTGCTGCTTTTTCAGCTGCTTTTTCAAGCATCGTGTCTTTTTTCTCGTAAAATTCGACCATTTGTTTTTGCAAGTCCTGATGAAGCTTCTCAGCCTGCTTCAAATAATCTCTGGCTTCCTGCTGCTCAATTTCCGCCAGTCGCTTACTTTCTTCCAATGAAGCAATCATCTTATCAATCTGATTCGTATCTTCACTTACATGCGAGCGCGCTGACTGAATAACCCGTTCATTTAACCCTAATCGTTTCGATATTTCAAAGGCATTACTCCGGCCCGGCACTCCGAGCAACAGCTTATAGGTCGGGCTTAATGTCTCGACATCAAACTCGACGCTGGCATTTAATACACCTTCACGATTATAGCCATAGGCTTTTAATTCTGGGTAATGGGTCGTGGCAATGACCCTTGCCCCCCGATTGTGAACTTCATCTAAAATGGAAATCGCCAAGGCTGCGCCTTCCTGGGGATCCGTTCCCGCTCCAAGCTCGTCAAATAGCACAAGACTGTTAAAATCAACACTATTTAAGATGTCAACGATATTAACCATATGCGAGGAAAATGTACTTAAGCTTTGCTCAATCGACTGTTCATCCCCAATATCAGCATACACCGCATCAAAGACGGCCAGCTCGGAGCCGTCCAAGGCAGGAACCTGCAATCCTGCCTGTGCCATCAAGGAGCACAAGCCAAGCGTTTTTAATGTGACAGTTTTACCGCCAGTATTCGGACCGGTTATGACAATGGTCGTAAACTCTTTCCCGAGCATGATGTCGTTTGCGACCACTTCATCGATCGGAATTAACGGATGCCTTGCCTTATATAAGCTGATTCTTCCCTCATTATTCATCGCTGGTCTGGATGCCTTTATTTTTTTCCCATATCTTGCTTTTGCAAAAATAAAATCCAAATTTGCTAAGACTTCCACGATTACTTTGAGCTCGCTCTCATACTCCGCTGCTTTTGCAGAAAGCTCAGTTAGAATCCGTTCAATTTCAAGCTGTTCCTTCACCCGGATATCCTGTAATTGATTATTTAATTGGACGATAACCTGCGGCTCGATAAACAGGGTTTGTCCGGATGAGCTTTGGTCATGAATGATTCCGCCATAGTGGCCGCGATACTCTTGTTTTACCGGAATAACAAAGCGGTCATTTCGAATCGTAACAATTGCATCCGACAGCATTTTTGCAGCATTCGACGAACGAATCATGCTCTCTAATTTTTCGCGAACCCGCGACTCATTTGACCTAAGCTGATGTCGTAATGAACGCAGTAAGTCACTCGCGCTATCTAGTACCTCGCCGCTTTCATCAATGGCATGTTTAATGTCCTGTTCCAGGTTTGTCAGCGGAATAATTCGCCCAACTTGTTCTAATAAAATCGGCAGTTCCGTTCTTTCCTCGGCAACATCCTCAATGAACCGCTTCATCTGACGGCTGGCATGAATCGTGCTGGCAATTTGGTTTAGTTCATGCGGACTTAAGACACCGCCAATAACCGAGCGTTTTATATGGGCACGAATATCATGTATCCCTGATAACGGCACATTTCCTTTAATGCGAAAAACCGTTGCCGCTTCATCGGTTTCTATTTGAAGTCTGACCACTTCATCAAAATCAGTAGAAGGCAGTAAGTTTTTTATTTTTTCTTTTCCAAGTGAAGAAGCGGCATGTTCTAGAAGCTGCTCTCTCACCTTCGTGAATTCTAATACCTTTAAGGCTCTTTCTTGCATGGAGTTAAACCCCCTATTTATCTATTGTGTAAAAATTCAAGTAAGTCATATTTATCGTGTGCGTTTAGCACCGTAGTTTTTTTAATCCAGCCTTTTTTGGCTGCGGAAACGCCGATTTCCATATGCGTTAAAGTATCCATTTTATGGGCGTCCGTATTGATGAGAATCTTCACCCCAGCCTCCTGGGCCTTTCGTAAATATTCGGCCGCTAAGTCTAATCGGTTTGGATTCGCATTTAATTCTAAAGCCGTATTGGTTTCTTTCGCTAACTGGATCAGCAAATCGATGTCAACATCGTAGCCCGCGCGTCGCCCAATTTTTCTGCCGGTTGGATGGGCGATTAAATCTACATGTGCATTTTCAAGTGCGTTCTTTAGCCGCTCCATAATTTTTTCTTTAGGCTGTGAAAAAGCAGAATGAATCGATGCAATGACGAAATCCATTTCAGCCAAAAGTTCATCATCGTAGTCCAGTGTACCATCTGGAAGGATATCCATTTCTACCCCTGAAAGGATAAGAAAGTCATCGTATTTTTCATTTAATTTCTTAATTTCTTCTTTTTGCTTCAATAGCCGTTCGCGGGTGAGACCATTCGCTACCTTAAGGTACTGTGAATGGTCCGTAATCGCCATGTATTGATATCCACGTTTCCGGCAAGCTTCTGCCATTTCCTCAATCGAATGGGCACCATCACTCCACGTTGTATGCATATGAAGATCACCTTTAATATCAGTGAGCTCGATTAATTCCTCATTGGACGTGAAGGTTTCCACTTCCTTGCCGTCCTCCCTAATTTCCGGCGGAATAAACGGTAGATCAAAATGCTTGAAAAATTCTTCTTCTGAAGTGAAGGTACGAACTTCTCCTGTTTCCACGTTTTCTACACCATATTCACTGATTTTTTCACCGCGTTCTTTCGCAAGCTGCCGCATCCGGACATTATGGTCCTTGGAACCAGTAAAATGGTGCAAGGTGGTGATAAATTCCTCCGGTTTAACGAGGCGAAAATCGACGGAAATATCATAATCAAGCGCAAATACTAGTGAAACCTTTGTATCTCCTGCGCCAATGACCTCCTTAATATTTTGAAAATTCAAAAGATGCTCGCGAACTTTTTTCAATTGGTTTGTGGCAATAATAAAATCAAGATCCTTTATTGTCTCTCGCATTCTTCTTAAACTACCCGCTCTTGAAAAACGGGTAATCTCCGGCAGTGTTGCAAGCTTTCCTTCAATTTGCTCGGCAATTGGAAGCATGTAGGCAAGCGGCAGCCTTTCCGGTCTTGTTCCAACATCCGCAATGGCGCTTAAGATTTTTTCCTCAGTTTTTTTTCCAAAACCGGCGAGAGCTTGTACTTTCCCAGCTTCACAGGCTTCTTTTAAACTAGAAACATCAACAATGCCTAACTCCTTGTATAGCTTGGCGATTTTCTTCCCTCCAAGACCCGGGAGCTGCAGCAAAGGGATTAACCCGGCCGGCACTTCTTCCTTAAGCTCTTTTAAGACGGAAGAAGAACCCTCCTTTATGTATTCATCAATCACAGCTGCTGTGCCTTTGCCGATTCCTGATATCGCAGTAAAGTCATCAATCTCTGTTAAGGTTCGCTCATCAATTTCAAGCGCTGATGCCGCCTTGCGAAAGGCTGAAACCTTGAATGGGTTCTCCCCTTTTAATTCCATATATACCGCAATCATTTCTAGTAAACGAATGATTTCTTTTTTATTAACTTCCATTACATCCACCTGCCCTCTAGTTTAGCATCTTCATTTTACCTTATTTTAAGGCGAGAAAAGAAAAACTTCTCTGCTACAGAGAAGTTCAAGCAGCTGTATATTCAATCCACAAGCTTTTGATTTGCTGTGAAAGGATAGGCGTGTGATTCACAATTGCTTTCGCCAAAACGGAGTGATCCAAAAGATTTTGGATAAGTTCTATTGGTATTAAGGCGCCTATGTATAATAAAATAAAAATAATTAAATAGACTTCGCAGAAACCAAGGATTCCGCCTGCCAAAACATTTAACTGCTTTAAAACCGGCAGATGGGCAACAAAGTCAAGCATTGATCCAATGATTTGGAATAAGATTTTTACGGCAAAAAAGATGATCACGAAGGAAATGGCACGGTAGAATGCCGTTTCAATATCGCTTGAGTCCGTTAAAATTTTTAATGTCGTGCCTTCACCAAAGTTTGGATAAGGAATCCATAGCGTCAGCTTGGGTGCCAGCTCTTCGTAGTATGAAGTGGCAGCAATATATGCAATAATAAAACCTGTTAAATGAACGAGCTGAAGGATAAAGCCCCTTTTAAGGCCGACAAAGAATCCTATAATTAAAAAAATGATAATTGCTAAATCTAACATGATCTTTAGTCCTTTTCTTTTTGTAGTTCAGATTGCAGCCGCTCCAATTGATCTTTTATTTTTATATAATCATTGACTGCATTTACCGCTGTTAATACAGCAAGTTTATTCACGTCCAGACCTGGATTCTTAGAATGTATTTCACGCATTTTGTCGTCAACTAACGATGCCACAAGCCGAATATGACTTGGACTTTCCGTACCCATTATGACGTATTGCTGTCCGTATATATCAACTGTTGTTCGATGTTTTTGTGTATTTGACAACGCTAATGCCTCCAATCAAGAATCCTACTCTATACTATAACACGAAGTACTAGAAATCGAAAAGTCAAACAAATTATAAAAGAAGAAGCGCCGGTGCTAGAAAGGTATCAAAGTTTGTGTGATATTACTATATTTATAATAGAAATGTGGTGTTTTTACATTGGGAAATGTGGTACTTAATTTGGAAATGTCAAAGATTAGCGAAATGAAAAACTATTACGGAAAGCAACTTTTAGAGAAAAACATACCTGGAAGTGTGTTTGCCGCGAAAACTTCAGCTTGTATGATCACGGCTTATAAATCGGGGAAGGTCCTATTTCAGGGGAATGATTGTGAGAAGGAGGCCGGTAAGTGGGGCAATGCCAGTGCACCTTCTAAAAAAACAACCCCCGGTGCTGCGAAATCAAGTGCGAAAGGCGATGTCCCTGCCGGTATTGGGGAAATGTCTGCTATCGGTTCAGATGAAGTGGGCACTGGTGACTTTTTCGGGCCGATTACCGTTGTAGCTGCATATGTAAGGAAAGAAGATATACCTTTATTGAGGGAATTAGGTGTCCGCGATTCAAAGGATTTAAATGATGAAAAAATCATTGCGATTGCCAAGGTCATCAAGGATGTTGTTCCGTTTAGCCTGATGACGCTGAAAAATGATAAATATAATCAGGTACAGCGATCGGGAATGTCCCAAGGGAAAATGAAGGCCATCCTTCATAATCAAGCAATTTTAAATGTATTGGATAAAATTGCGCCTGTTAAGCCTGAGGCAATCCTAATTGACCAATTTGTCCAGCCAAGTACGTATTTTCAGCATTTAAAAGAACAAAAAGCAGTTGCCAAAGAAACTGTTTATTTTAGTACAAAGGCGGAAGGTATTCATCTTGCAGTCGCCGCTGCCAGTATTCTCGCTCGTTATGCCTTTATTCAATACATCGATAAGCTTAGCGAAGCAGCAGGCTTTAAGATTCCAAAAGGCGCCGGGGCACAAGTTGATGTAGCTGCAGCAAAGTTAATTTTGAGTAAAGGCCGTGACATTCTGCCTTCCTTTGTTAAGCTTCACTTTGCCAATACCGAAAAAGCGATCGCCCTTGTAAATAAAAAACAGCGTTAAAGAATATAAATAGGATGTAATCGTGGTTTGGAGGAGGTTTTTTAATGGCGAAAAGACTTAGTTTAACAGAAATTGATCAAGCACTTGCGGAATTACCCGGCTGGAAACTGGACGGAAAATTTATAGTGAAAAAGTATCGCTTTCAGGAATTTTTAAAAGGGGTAGCGTTCGTAAACGAAATCGCCCAGCTGTCTGAGGAAAAAAATCATCATCCGTTTATGGCAATTGACTATAAATTAGTTACACTACGGCTCACCTCCTGGAACGCCGGAGGATTAACCGATTTGGACGTTGACTTGGCGAAGAAATATGATGAAATTTATGGGAAAATGTAATTGAAAGAGGCTGCCCTCCGGTTTTTAACGGAGTGGCAACCTTTTTTGTTGTTTTTTGAGAAGTTTTTGTTAAAAATCTTTAAAATAAGATTTTTGTGCTTTATTCACACAAAAATTGGTGCACTATTCCTGTCAAAATGTCACAAACTAATTATATCAGCGACTTTTTGAGTTATATCAGCGAATTTGGACCATATATCAGCGAATTTTCCATTTTATCAGCGAATATTAAAATTTATCAGCGAATCGAAATTTTCACCATGGAAAAGTCTTCGGAAAATAAACTCTCCCTTTATTTGTTCCTGAATAGCTTAGATTTATATAAAGCAGTAATCTTTTAGCTGTATCAATTGATTTCAAATGACAAAACTCTCGAAACTGCTTATTTGTTATTTTTGAATCAATAAGTAAAAAATAATCTTTCAAAGCATCGATATGGGCATCCTTTGAAAATTGATCGCATGACGTGCAAAACCATTTTTGTTTTTTACGAATAAGTGGAGCATGATTGCAGTAGGGACCAAATACGCCAGTTTTGATATCTTTCTTTTTGATACCATATTTATTTAATATATAGGTTGTTGGAATTGTATTCTTTTTTACTAGAAGACGGCTTAATTTTCGGAGATCTTTTGTGTTTAGAAGCGGATTTAAATACATTTTTTCAAAAAACTGAATCTTGTTTATAAATGCATCTGATTTACATACTCGTGGTTTCACTTTATGGGCGTTCTTTCCGGTGATGACATATGAGGTATAATTATTGCTGATAACTACTAAATAATCAACAGGAACTGGTGGAAATTTATGTTCAGCCAATAGTTGCTTTATGTATTCTTGATGTCTTTCAGCTTGAGAGATTGGATTTGAATACCCCTTTTCCTTTTCATTGTTTATTTGAATAAACTGTTCATTATCGGTATCAAATATCAATTTACCGGCCATATTTTTCACTTCAATAATAAGGGCGAATTCTGGTGTGAGGAGAAGGGTATCAATTTGGCAGTTGTAGTCACCATCAGGAAGATTTAAGTCATGAAGGATCAGATATTTATCAATTGGGAGGAGACGTAAATAATAATCAAGAGCCACTTCTCCTTGGTAACCAGCACGTCTCCGGCCCAGTTCCTCTATTATTTGCTGGTATTTGGGGTAATTCAGTGGGAGACGCCTGCATAATGCCTCCAAAATCAGAAGAACTAACGGAATTGTCCTTTCTTTTATTACCAAAACTATCACTCCTTTCATTTTAATATAAAAGTTCTTATAACCCGCCGAGACTCCTGCCGAATTTTAGCGAAATTTGTTAACGTTTTTTGTCTATTTCATTTTATCAGCGCTTTTGAGTGATATATCGGCGAATCTAGAAATATATCAGCGAATTTGGACCATATATCGGCGAATTTTACATTATATCGGCGAATCTAAATTTTACCCAATAAAAAGAAAAAGCCAGCCCGAAAAATTTCGAGCCAGCCTCTATAAAATTAACCTCTCAGCACTGCGCTAGCCTTTTCCTTCAAGGCTTCAAGCACACGCTCGTGAACCTTCGTAACCTCTTCATCCGTCAAAGTACGTTCAGGGTCAGCATATTTAAGAGCGAAAGCAATCGACTTCATACCTGCCTCCATCTTGTCTCCCTCATATAAGTCAAACACTTCAGCTTCCTTCAGAAGCGGCGAACCGGCTTCAATGATAATGTTTTTCATGGTGCCTGACACCGTTTCTCTGTTTACCACAAGGGCAATGTCTCTTGTGATGGATGGGAAGCGTGGGATGGCTTCGTATTGTAATGCTGGTGTGTCTGCTTCTAGTACTGCTTTTAATGATAGTTCGAATACATAGGTGTCTTTTAAATCAAGTTCTTTTTGGACGCTTGGGTGGACTTGGCCAACGAAGCCGATTTTGTTACCATTCAAGCGGATTTCTGCGGTACGGCCAGGATGCATGCCGTCTGCTTGTGCCTGAACATATTCAACGCGATCTGCTAGACCTAGCTTGGCAAACATTCCTTCTAAAATCCCCTTCACTACGAAGAAATCGACTGGCTTCTTTTCGCCCTGCCAAGAATGGTTATGCCATAAGCCAGTTACCGCACCAGCTACATGTTCTTTTTCTTCCGGAAGCACGCCCGCACCATTTGCTAAGAATACGGCACCAGTTTCATACACGGCTAAACTATCGTTTTGACGAGCACTATTGTATTTTACTACTTCTAAAAGTTGCGGCAATATGCTAAGGCGAAGGATACTGCGCTCCTCACTCATTGGCATTGCAAGACGAATCGTGTCACGTTTTTCTAAAGCAAATTGTGCTGCTTTTTCTTCACTTGTTAAAGAGTAAGTTACAGCTTGGTATAATCCTGCACCCTCAAGGTACTGACGAACTTCGCGACGTTTCTTCTGATACTCGGACAATTTACCAGGCGTGGTGGAACCAATCGGCAATGTTCTCGGAATATTGTCATACCCATAAAGTCGGGCAACCTCTTCCACTAAATCTTCCTCGATTCTGATATCACCGCGGCGCGTCGGGGCAGTGACCGTAATCACATCTCCTTCGATGCTTACAGCAAATTGCAGGCGGTCGAAGATTTCTTTTACATCGTTCATCTGCAGTTCAGTACCAAGGACCCGATTTATTTTTTCAAGAGAAATTGAAACAACTGCCGGTTCAACTGTAAGGGTATCAGCCTCCGCAGCACCTTCTAATACTTCACCTCCAGCGTACTTCGCCATTAAGTATGCCGCACGCTCGCCTGCCGGTCGAACACGGTTTGGATCCACACCTTTTTCAAATCGAGCACTCGCTTCGCTTCTTAAGCCGTGGTCTTTTGATGCTTTTCTGACAGTTCCCCCGGTAAAATAAGCAGCCTCCAATAAAACGGTTGTTGTATCTGAAGTTACCTCTGAGTTTGCTCCACCCATTACACCTGCAAGTGCAACTGGCTCTGTACCATTTGTAATGACAAGATGGTCAGATGTTAAGGTCCGTTCCACATCATCAAGTGTTACAAATTTTTCGCCATCTGCCGCACGGCGAACAACGATTTCTTTTGATCCTAAGCGGTCGTAATCAAACGCATGGAGCGGCTGACCGTATTCTAATAAAATATAGTTTGTAATATCGACAACGTTATTGTGCGGACGGATACCGGCTGACATTAATCGCGTCTGCATCCATAGCGGTGATGGACCAATTTTTACATTTTTGATCATCTTTGCCACGTATAATGGGTTATCCTCTTTCGCATCTACGACAATCTTTACATATTCAGATGCTTTTTCGGCTGATGGCTCCAGGCTTGTTTCTGGAAGCTTAACCTCTCTGCCCAGAATTGCTGCCACTTCATAGGCAACACCAAGCATGCTCAAGCAATCAGCACGGTTTGGCGTTAAACTAAGCTCAAGGACCTCATCGTCCCGATTTAACAATGCAAGTGCATCAACGCCTACCTCTGCATCCGCTGGAAAAACAAAGATCCCTTCAGAATATTCTTTTGGAACGACCTTTCCTTCCATACCTAATTCAGTAAGGGAACAAATCATTCCGTTTGATTCTTCCCCGCGAAGCTTCGCCCGTTTAATTTTAAAATTGCCCGGTAAAACGGCACCCGTTTTAGCCACGGCAACCTTTTGTCCTTGTGCCACATTCGGAGCCCCACAAATGATTTGCACAGGCTGATCTTCACCAACATCGACAAGACATTTGCTTAATTTATCGGCATTTGGATGCTGTTCACGTTCAAGTACGTGACCGACAACAACGCCTTTAATACCTTCGTTTAATACTTCCACTCCTTCAACTTCGATACCACTTTTGGTGATTTTTTCAGCTAATTCGTCAGCTGTTACTCCAGTTAAATCAATGTAATCTTGGAGCCATTTATATGAAACGAACATGTCGTCATCCTCCTTTTATTATCCAGCTTCAGCGCCTAGGGGCTCGAGGTCATAAGCCAATCCGACATAAAGGTTAAAGAACAACCTTTCTGCCGGCTCGTCTTATGCTTGTCACCCCTGACCAAGGCGCTTCAGCATTTAGTCTTACTCGTGTTTTGAAAACTGCTTTAAAAATCGAACATCATTTGTATAGAAGTGTCTGATATCATCGACACCGTATTTTAACATTGCAATCCGTTCCGGACCCATACCGAAGGCGAATCCAGTGTATTTTTTAGAATCATATCCAGCCATCTCAAGGACGTTTGGATGAACCATACCGGCACCAAGAATTTCAATCCACCCTGTTTGCTTACAAACACTGCAGCCAGAGCCGCCACAAATTTTACAAGAAATATCCATTTCAACAGATGGTTCTGTGAATGGGAAGAAGCTTGGTCTTAAGCGGATTTCGCGGTCCTCGCCAAACATCTTTTTCGCAAAAACCTCTAACGTTCCTTTGAGATCGCTCATGCGGATATTCTCGCCGACCACAAGGCCTTCGATTTGCATGAATTGATGTGAATGCGTCGCGTCATCATTATCACGGCGGTACACTTTACCTGGGCAAATAATTTTGATTGGGCCCTTGCCTTGATGCTTCTCCATGGTCCGCGCTTGAACTGGTGAAGTGTGTGTTCGCATGAGGATTTCGTCTGTGATGTAAAAAGAATCCTGCATGTCGCGAGCCGGATGTCCTTTCGGTAAATTTAGCGCTTCGAAGTTATAGTAATCCTGCTCAACTTCTGGGCCTTCAGCTACTTGATATCCCATCCCAATAAATAAATCTTCAATTTCTTCGATAATTCTTGTTAATGGATGGTGATTTCCTAGCTTAACCGGGCGACCTGGCAGGGTCACGTCAATGCTTTCAGAAGCTAACTTTTCAAGGACAGCCGCCTCTTCCAATCCCTTTTGTTTCGCCTCGATTTTTACCGCAATCGCTTCACGGACTTCATTTGCGAGTGCTCCCATGACTGGCCGCTCTTCAGCAGACAGCTTGCCCATCCCGCGAAGTACTTCAGTGATTGGTCCTTTTTTACCTAAATACGCAACGCGAATGTCATTTAATTCTTTCAAGCTTGCAGACTGTTCAATCTTTTGAATAGCTTCTTCCTGCAATTCCTTTAAACGTTCTTGCATGTCTAAATCCTCCTTATTTTTAATCGATATAATTGGGTGAGCGGTTGGAATAGGTGGGATTCCGCGGATTTTTTGATTATTTCCTCCAAACTTAGCGACATCACCATTACTAACACAACGGTAGTAGAAAGGGTGACAGGCACCATTTCTACTACGAAAAACAAAAAAACCCCATCCCTGGAAAGGGACGAGGTTTGTTATTCGCGGTACCACCCTTGTAAACACGATATGTATGAAGATATTGTGTTCGCTTCATTCGGATAACGGCATCTGCCGGTGCATCTTTACATTTCTATAAAAGGAAATGGTCCCGATGCCAACTCAGGAGGTGAACTTCTCAAGTCTTGAACCATAAAAGTACTTTCAGTCGCGGCACTTTCTCCCTAAATGGTCAATGACAAGATACTTTTCTCCATCATCGTTTTTGTTATTATCAATATTGTTCATTATTATATAATAATTTTCAGCAAATGGTCAAATCAATTTGCGCCTATTTTTTCAAATAATAAAGCAGAATCCCGGTCGCAACCGCGACATTTAGCGACTCGCTTTTGCCATATATCGGAATATAAAGATTGGCATTGGTGCTTGAAAGAATATCTTTTCCAACCCCGTTACCCTCGTTCCCAACAATCAGTGCAAAAGTGTCACCACCTGAAACCTCAGTGTATGGAGATGCCCCTTCTAAAGCTGTTCCGTAAACTGGGATATGTGCCTCTTGAAGTTTGTCTATCCATTCATGCAGGTCACCCATAATGATAGGAAGGTGAAAATGACTTCCCTGGGCCGATCTTAGCACCTTTGAGTTAAAAAGATCCACGCTGCCGCGGCCGACGACGATGGCGTCAATCCCTGCTGCGTCCGCGGTGCGAATCATCGTTCCAAGATTACCCGGATCCTGGACAGCATCGATCAGCAGGTAAGTTTTAGCATCTCGAACTTCCGGTTTTTCTTGGCTGCAAACGGCATAAATTCCTTGTGGCGACTCGGTTTCGGATAATAAATTCGAAATCTCTTCTGTCACAAGAGTGACTGCCGTACCCTTAGTGTCCCAGCGTGGCGGCAAGCCTACTTTTTCAGTCACGATAATTTCCAAAATTTGTTCACCCTGCTTGATAGCCTCTTCGACTAAATGAAAGCCTTCAATTAAAAATGTTCCCGACTTATCCCGCTCTTTTTTTGTTAATAGTTTTTTCCATTGTTTTACCTTAGGATTATTGACAGATTCAATATGTTTCAAAACATGCTCCCCTTTAAAAATTCTCATCTAATATAATCATAACAAAAATACATAATTAAACCAAAAATAGAAAACATATTAAAGAAATACAGGATAAAAAGGAGTGTTTAGATATGAACCTAAACCTAAGAAATGCCATTATTCACAATGTTTCCGGCAACACGCAGGATCAATTAGAAGATACGATTGTCGATGCTATTCAAAATGGGGAAGAAAAGATGCTCCCCGGACTTGGTGTCTTATTTGAAATCATTTGGAAAAATTCATCTGAAGAAGAGAAAAAGGAAATGCTTACAGTCCTTGAAAGCGGACTTAAGTAAATTCCTCCTAAGCTGCCATTCACCCCGGCAGCTTTTTTAATTTAAAAAACCCCCGGCCAGAAATCGACAGCCAGGGATTCTAACACTTCTATTCAAATGTAATTTTATCAACGGTCTCGCGGTCCAGTCGCTTGATAACTTCGACAATCAATTTAACCGCGTTTTCGTAATCGTCACGATGAAGCATCGCTGCATGTGAATGGATATAACGTGTAGCAATCGTAATCGCTAGTGCAGGGACACCATTATGTGTTAAATGGATTGAACCTGCATCGGTTCCGCCGCCAGGGATTGATTCGAATTGATAAGGGATATTCAGCTCATCCGCTGTATCGGTAACCAAATCGCGCAAACCTTTATGAGCTACCATTGAGGCGTCGTAGACAACAACCTGAGGTCCTTTGCCCATTTTACTCAGCGCTTCTTTTTCAGATATCCCAGGTGTGTCACCGGCAATACCAACATCAACAGCAAAACCGATATCCGGCTGGATTTTGTAAGTTGCAGTCTTTGCGCCGCGCAATCCAACTTCTTCTTGAACCGCCCCAACACCGTATACCTCGTTAGGATGTTCAACATCTTTTAATAGCTTTAATACATCAATCGCAATCGCACAGCCAATCCGGTTATCCCATGCTTTCGCCAGCAGCATTTTCTCATTGTTCATGACCGTAAATTCGAAATATGGTACAACCATATCTCCGGGACGGACGCCCCACTCAGAAGCTTCCTCACGGCTTGAAGCACCGATATCAATGAACATGTCTTTAATTTCGACCGGTTTTTTGCGGGCTTCTGCCGACAGAACATGCGGTGGTTTAGAACCAATAATACCTGTTACATCACCTTTTCTCGTAACAATGGTAACGCGCTGTGCGAGCATAACCTGGCCCCACCAGCCGCCGACCGGTTGGAACCGCAGAAATCCTTTGTCATCGATTTGGGTAATCATGAAGCCAACTTCATCTAAGTGGCCGGCAACCATAATTTTGGGGCCGCCTGCTTTCCCGATCTTTTTGGCAATTAAACTGCCGAGTCCATCGGTTGTCATTTCATCAGCAAATGGTTCTATGTATTTCTTCATCACTTCGCGCACTTCACGCTCATTACCGGGAATTCCCCTGGCATCCGTTAATTCTTTTAACATTGTTAATGTTGCATCCAACTGCACCATTCATTAGCCCCCTTTTATGTATATTCACTCTTAATTATACAGAAAAAACTGCAATATTCACAAATTTTCCGCTAATAATTATTTTGTTGTCTTTGATAATTTACTTCGTTTTTATCAAAATATGCCTGTTCTATTTCCTCGTTTTTGAACCCAAGGAGAGAAGCAAGCTGAAAATACGATTCAACGATTCGTCTATAGTCCTCCAAACTCCTGCTCTTTTGAAAAATCGTTATCCATTCATAAACACTGAGAAACTGCTCCGTCGCGTTCAAAGGGGAATCGCGGGCTTCCAAAACAACTGGTTTCTGTTCAAAGCCACACTCGATTCCAAGTGACAAAATAAAATGAACACCGTCGACAAACTCTTCTAAGATCACTTCTTTGGCCGAAGATGGTTTCACGCTCCAGAACTTAAAACAGCGGGTTTCATTCGCCAATTCACCGATTTCAACAAGTAAAGCAAGAACCTTTCTATCAAATAAGTCCTCATTCTGCAGCTGGTGTTTTTCTTCAATATGTGTATCTAATGCTTTTTGCATCTGAAACAGTTTTTCAAGTTGCATCATATCATCACTCCTTATGGAAAAATTATAGCAAAATGTGAAATGATTGAAACCTTTTCGCTACTAAGTCGTATTAAAAGAAAAATAGGTGTAGGGGGCTTAGCCATGATTTGGTTACTGCGCTTTGTATTGTTATTTATCATCATTTTTTTATTTTACATGGGGGTAAAATTACTTTTTCAATCTTCCCGAAAGCTTGAATCGGCACGTAAACATAAACGATTCTTACTTATTGATCATGAAGATGTCAGAAAGAATTTCCTGTTAACCTATAAAGGTGCTGTCTTTGCCGGCGAAAAATACATGGGAACTGCTAATAATACCTTTGACGTTGTCTCCATCTCAATTTGGCCGGAAAATACCGCCACCCTAAAAGGGATGGTCAAGGAAGACTTTTTTTATATGGATAAAAAAATACTTGAGCACTACCCAAATGCTGATATCAATTGGAAAAGTCCGGTGAAGGAATTCTTACAACAATAGCCGCTTACAATGCGGCTTTTACAATAAAACCTTTATCAAAAGAACCAATTCGACAACGGCAAGGACAGGAAAACCAATTTTAAACGATAGATGCTTTGTTTTGTGGCGGTATAGCTGCATACCAGCCGTCGTCCCGATGGCTCCCCCAAAGAGCGCCACAAGCCACAAGGTTCGCTCGCGAATTCTGTATTCATGCTTTTTCGCCCTCTTCTTATCCTCTCCCATAATCAAAAGACCAACTATATTCATAATGAAAACGCCCGCTAGCAATATTGTCATATCTTAATTTCCCCTCTTATTAGAAAAAGCCATCCTCATCGTTAGAGAATGGCTTGTTATTTAAATTACTTGTTGTTTTGTTGTTTTGCAACGTTTGCTAATTCAGCAAATGCGTTAGCATCGCTTACTGCTAATTCAGCAAGCATCTTGCGGTTTACTTCGATACCAGCAAGCTTTAAGCCGTGCATTAAACGGCTGTAAGAAAGACCGTTCATACGTGCTGCTGCATTGATACGAGTAATCCAAAGTTTGCGGAAGTCGCGTTTTTTCTGGCGACGGTCGCGGAATGCATACATTAAAGATTTCATAACCTGTTGGTTAGCAACTTTATATAATGTATGTTTTGAACCGTAATAACCTTTTGCTAATTTTAAAACTTTTTTACGACGCTTGCGCGTAACTGTACCGCCTTTAACACGTGGCATGTAATTTCCCTCCTATATATCGATCACTGAGATTACTTCATGTAAGTTAATAATTGACGAATGCGTTTGAAATCGCCTTTAGAAACAAGAGTTCCTTTGCGAAGTTTACGCTTAGCTTTTGTTGATTTGTTCGCAAATAAGTGGCTTGTATAAGCATGGTCACGTTTTAACTGACCAGAACCAGTTTTCTTGAAACGCTTTGCAGCGCCGCGGTGAGTTTTCATTTTAGGCATTATGATTGTCCTCCTTATTACTTCTCTTGTTTTGGTGCTAAAACTAGGAACATGCTTCGTCCATCCATTTTAGGATGTGACTCAATCGTTGCAACTTCCTTGCACGCTTCGGAAAAACGGTCTAACACACGTTGACCGATTTCTTTATGGGTAATCGCCCGGCCTTTGAAACGGATTGAAGCTTTTACCTTGTCGCCTTTTTCCAAAAACTTAATGGCATTGCGAAGCTTTGTATTAAAGTCATGCTCATCAATCGTTGGGCTGAGACGTACTTCTTTTGTCGTAATAATTTTTTGATTCTTTCGAGCTTCTTTTTCTTTCTTTTGATTCTCGAATTTAAATTTGCCATAGTCCATAATTCGGGCTACTGGAGGCTTCGCATTTGGTGCTACAAGTACCAAATCAAGATTCACTCTTCCAGCAATTTCTAACGCTTCAAATTTAGTTTTAATTCCTAATTGCTCGCCGTTTTGATCAATTAAGCGAACTTCGCGAGCGCGAATGCCCTCATTTAACAACATGTCTTTGCTAATAATTAGCCACCTCCAAGGATTTATCACGAGTACAACTTCAGGGTCTAGAAACATCTGATCTGACACTATGTTGAATCGACAGATTAAAAAAACTTTTACGTTTTTAACAAATAAAAAAGTGCGGATGAATACACCCACACTTTACGAAACATAAGTAATAAACAAAAAGTTCACGTAAAACCTGCCAACTGCCAATTGCGTCAATCAGGTGAGAAGCGGGTGCTTCTTCTTTTCCCAAAACTCGTATTCAATTTTCACCTTAGTAACTATACCATGAACAAAGACGTAATGTCAAACGACTATTTTCTTTGACAACGAAATTCATTGTAGCAAGAAACTAAAAATTATTCAACAGTTTTTTTTAAAGAAGGAGAGATCGCTCTCTCCTTTCAAAAAATTATCCACGTTTTACTTCAGTATTAAGTGCTGCAAGAAACTCGGCAAATGGCTTTGTTTCTGAGTTTTGCTCCCCGTATTTGCGAACGTTGACTGCTTGATCCTCAACCTCTTTGTCGCCAACAACGAGCATATATGGTATTTTTTGCATTTGCGCTTCACGGATTTTATAGCCGATTTTTTCATCACGGCCATCCAATTCAACACGGAAGCCCTCGTTTTGCAGCTGCTCCTGAACTTTTCGCGCATAATCGTAATGCGCGCCCGGCGACACAGGAATCACTTGTACTTGAACTGGTGCAAGCCAAGTTGGGAATGCTCCCTTGTATTCTTCAATTAAGAAGGCTACAAAACGTTCCATTGTTGATACGACACCGCGGTGGATGACGACTGGACGATGTTGTTTGCCGTCCTCACCCACATAATTTAAATCAAAGCGCTCTGGCAGTAAGAAGTCTAATTGAACAGTAGATAAAGTTTCCTCTTTACCTAAGGCCGTTTTCACCTGAACATCAAGCTTTGGACCGTAAAAAGCAGCTTCTCCTTCTGCCTCATAATAATCAAGTCCAAGGTCATCCATTGCTTCTTTCAGCATGCCTTGTGCTTTTTCCCACATCGCATCGTCGTCAAAATACTTTTCAGTATCCTGAGGGTCACGGTAGGAAAGACGGAAAGAATAATCAGTAAGGTTAAAATCTTTATAGACAGCTAAAATAAGGTTCACAACTCGCTTGAATTCGTCCTTAATTTGATCTGGCCGAACAAAAATGTGGGCGTCATTTAACGTCATTCCGCGCACACGCTGTAATCCGGATAATGCTCCGGACATTTCATACCGGTGCATCGTACCAAGTTCTGCAATCCGAATCGGCAATTCACGATAGCTGTGAATGCTGTTTTTATACACCATCATGTGGTGCGGGCAGTTCATTGGACGAAGAACTAATTGCTCGTTGTCCATGTCCATGACCGGGAACATGTCTTCTTGATAATGATCCCAGTGGCCGGAAGTTTTATAAAGGTCCACACTGCCCATCACCGGAGTATACACATGGTCATAACCAAGACGAATTTCTTTATCTACAATATAGCGCTCTACGATACGGCGGATAGTTGCGCCTTTAGGGAGCCATAACGGTAATCCTTGTCCAACCAATTGGGAATTAGTGAAAAGGCTCAATTCTTTGCCAATTTTACGGTGATCACGCTCTTTCGCTTCTTCAAGCAAACGTAGGTGCTCTGCTAAATCCTCTTTCTTAAAAAAGGCAGTTCCATACACACGCTGCAGCATTTTATTGTCACTATTGCCACGCCAATAAGCGCCGGCAATGCTCAATAATTTGAATTCTTTAATCTTTCCAGTTGATGGAACATGGATGCCACGGCAAAGGTCAACAAATTCACCTTGTTGATAGAGTGTTACACTTTCCTCATCTGGGATCGCTTCAATTAATTCAAGCTTATATGGGTCATCCATTTCTTTAAAAAGCTGAACTGCTTCATCCCTGCTTACTTCTTTACGGATAATTTCCAGGTTTTCATTGACGATTTTCGCCATTTCTTTTTCAATCTTTGGCAGGTCTTCAGGTGTTAATGATTCCTCCAGATCCATGTCATAATAGAATCCACCTTCAATAACTGGGCCTACACCAAGATTCACATCTGGATAAAGCCTTTTAACTGCTTGTGCCATTAAGTGTGCAGTACTGTGGCGCAATACCTCCAATGCATCATTGGAATCAGGTACAACGATTTCTATGGAACCGTCGTCTAAGATCGGACGGCGAAGATCAAACATTTGACCGTTCCATTTGCCGGCAATGGCTTTTTTCTTTAGGCCAGGGCTTATGGAAGCGGCAATATCTTCCGTTGTTGTTCCCCGTGGAAACTCCTTTACTGCTCCATCAGGAAACGAAATCTTAACAACGTCTGACATATTAATTCCTCCTTTGAATTAGAAAAGCGGAAGCGCCTTACTCAGGGGCTTATGAACCCGAGCCCCTAGGCGCTGCAGCTAGACATTTCTCATTGTTTTTTTAAAAATAAAAAAACCCGTCCCTGGAATAGGGACGAGTTTTGATTAACACGTGGTTCCACCCAATTTTTCATTTTCATTACACATTAAGGAAAATGACTTTGGTCAGGTAACGGCTGTAGACCGTCAACAATTACTGCCTCCATAAAACAGGAAGTTTTCACTGCTGAAGTTTAAAGGTGGTAAGTATATTTTTCGTGTTAGGAGACTTTCAGCCTTGTTCTCCCTCTCTATAAACCGTAAAAAGATACTGTTATCCTTATCATTACTTTTACTATGATAAATGCTATGTACGCTATTATAATGATTTCCCGTAAAAAAAGCAAGCGGCATAAAACTAAATATTGCCATAATTATAGTTTTTATGCGTGATTTTCGGAAGAATCGTGAACTTCCGCTGATTTTTTCATCTCACGGAGGGCCGCAAATGTTTTGATCGTTACTCGTTCTTCAAAGATATTTTTGATCGTCCTTACAAGCGGCTCGTCAGGATTATTTGTATAAATAAAAATAGATGTTGGCGCAAGCGATAACAGCGGCGCAATGGATGCAGAGTCTACATATACAGGATGGTTCACTAATAATTTACGGTCAATCATCCTCGTTAATTCACCCCTTTTAATCTCGGCAAACTGCTCATTATAAAAGGTAATTTCCTCATCCAATAATAAATGGAGAATATCCATTTTCGGTTCACGATTCGTCAGAAAATCACGGAGCATCTGGACAAACATTTGATACTCCTGCTCCATTTTATATTCATCAATAGCAATCTCTACATAGCTTTCCAGCAGCTGAATATAAGGACGCAACCGAAATTTAAGGAAAGAGTCAAACGAAAAAGAAATAGGATCCTGAAAAACATGATCAATTGCAGACTTAATCATATCGAGCTCCACACTTGTTTCTTTTAAAAAAACAGCAAGATCTTCTCTTTGCCCTTCAATCACAGAATAAATGATCTCCATAATTTGCTGTTGTTCTTCTAAATCCTCATAATAATAGTGATTCTTTAAAATTTCTCTAAACCAGTCATTTCGTTTTGTGTTCGTAATAAAATCATAAAATGCAGTTTTAAGCAATTCAAAAACATCAAAAGAAATAATACCGTCTAAAATTCTCACTATATGTTGATCTTCTAAAAGAAGAATAGTTTCCTTTTTTGAATGATATGGTAATTCCTTCAGCAAGTGGTTATAAAATCTTTGTGCATCCAGCTTGCTTTGGAAGATGATTTCCGCCAACCAAATCCCCCCTTTTTAGCAAATCTCTGTTCTAAATATATATGGGGGACTTGGCCAAAATAGAAGTTAGCTGACCACTACATTTTGGATTTAAACAAAAAAAAGATTGCCGATTTTTTACGGCAATCCTAAAATCACGATCTATTTCACTTTATTATCTCCGATTTGGACCATCTACCAACACCGGCTCGCTCAAGGTTCGAATCCTCTCCATGATTCTTCGTGCTTTCATTTTCTCTTCTTCTCCCCGCTGGCTGTAAGTTAAATGATGTTCCAGTTCTCCAAAATTAAAATTGGAGGTAAAAAACGTCGGCAGGCTTTCAAGCATACGGAACTGCAGAATCGGCCCTAGTACCTCATCCCTTGTCCAGCTCGACACAGCCTCAGCCCCAATATCATCTAGCATTAAGATCGGCTCTTTTTTTAACGCTTCAATTTTTTCATTTAAGGTAGAATCGGCAATAGAGCTTTTCATTTCTCTTAGTAATTCCGGAACATAGACAATCATCGATGAAATCTGTTTTCTAGCTAATTCATTGGCAATTGCCCCTAAAATATACGATTTACCTACACCGAATTTTCCATATAAATACAGACCTTTCGCTTTTTTACCTGCTTCATAATTCATTAAGAAAGTCGCTGCTCTATCACCTGCATCGAGCCGGCCGGAGTCTCCTTCAAAGTCTTCAAATGTCGCATCCAGTATATCTCTTGGTACATATAGGCTTTTGATTAGCTTTTCATTTTTCTTTTTTTCATCTGCCATGATTTTTCGTTTGCAACGCTTATAGACCACATCAATGGAGTTTCGTGACAGGACCAATTCAGGGTGATATCCCTTCATAAAGTTTATACATTTTTCAAGACTTTCACAGCGGTCGCAATCTTGGCTTTGGTTCGTGTACTCGTATAGTTTACTCATGCTTTTTTCAATCATTTCTTGGGTAATCTCATCTTCATGCTTTGATAAAAATACTTGGATCCCCCGATTTTGCAGGACTACCTGGCGCTGCTCCTGGTAGCGTTTTTGAAAATTTGGATTCGAGGCAAGCCGTTGCAATGTTTTATTTATTTTTTCCACACGATTCACATCCTACTTCCTAAAAGCCTTTAATTTTTCTTCTATGGCCCGCTTTTTCGCTTCGTCTTCGGAGCTGTTTCCTTGTGCCTGATTTTTAACCGGTGCATTCGAGCTTTCAAACCATTCAGGTATCAGTTCTGTCCGAATTGGCTTTTTCTTTGCTCCCTTTCCAGCCTTTTTACTTTCGATCTGAGCACTTTCATTATTTTTGGCGAGCTCCATCGCTTCTTTCACCGTTTTTATTTGCAGCCGCGCCCAAGTGCTGGCGACGGCATCAACATATTTCTTTGAAAATTGCATCTTCGTTTTTCTCATAACAAAATCAATCAAAACATTTACCACACCCGGAGTAAGCTTATATTTAATCATGACTTCTTCCAAAACTTTCAAATTGGCATCTGATGGTTCTACACCACCCGAGATTTCTTTAAAAACGGTAAGCGGTGAGGTTGTTTCATATGATCGAATTAAATTTTCCTCCGGTGTTTTCGGTTCGGTTAATTGAGTTTGAAGTGCAGCCGGCTGGGTGCGATTAATCAGGCTTGGAAGCTGATCGTAATTCTCAAATTGATACCAATCACGGGCACCCTTTCTTAAGTCTTCAATATCAATTTCATCGTTTGGATTAATCGCACCCAATATGAAATTTTTCATTTCAATGGGATTAATATTATAAAGAAATGCAAGATTGCTTATTACGCTCTTTACCTTTGGTGTCAATGATTTTTTAGGGACAAGCGATTCATTTAGTCCTGCTTCTAACAAATCAAAATCAAATAGGCTGCTATCAATTTGGATGGGGTCTGTTTCGGTTCGGCCAATAAACTGGTTATTTTCCCCGGCCGCTTCAATATCTTCGGAAACATCTTGAAGATATTGAAAACTTCCGGGTGTGGCTGAAGCAAATACATCCTGAAAAGCCCTCGTCACATTTTGATATTCTTTTTCTTCCGGTTTTTGCTGGTCAGTAAAGAAACGTTTCAGACGGGCAAAATGGTTTTTGCCAATCTTCCGGTAAAGATAAATATTTAACATCCCGTCTAAAAAGAATTGCTCAGGATTTAACGGGGGATATAATTCGTAAATAAAGGAGCGTTCCCCATTATCCGTTTTGACATATGTTTTTAATAACCCAATGCCCTCAAGTTTTAATCGCGCCTCATAAATATCCTTTAAATTCATTTCCATTAAGTTCATCAATAAATGATGCGTGGAGGATTCAGACCAGAGCCGGTTTTCCTCGAGTTCCGCCCAAAGAGTCATATACAAACTAAAACAAGTTGACCCGATCAAAGGCTGATATAACAACGTCAGCACTTTACGGTCATACTCGTGAAGCAGACCATCGGCCGCTACAATATACCGGTCGATAGGAAGAATCTCCTGCCAATGCTGCGCCATATCCATCCAACCTTTCCTCTGTTAGTGAAAAAAGAGCTAAAGATTTTTTAGCTCATTCGGATTTTTCTTTTTTGATCAATTCTTTTAATTCATCTATAAATACATTAATATCTTTAAATTGGCGGTAAACGGAGGCGAATCTCACATATGCGACTTCATCAACATGTGCCAGCCTGTCCATCACCATTTCGCCAACGGCCTCACTCTTGATTTCAGAAATACCCTGGCTGCGAAGATCCTTTTCGACACCATGGGTGATATCTTCCAATTCCTTTAAGGCTACAGGCCGCTTTTCACAAGCCTTAATCAAGCCCCGCAGTATTTTATCACGGCTAAATTCTTCTCTCGTTCCTTCTTTTTTCACCACTATTAAGGGAATCTCTTCAATCTT
Source organism: Neobacillus sp. NPDC097160 (assembly GCF_044762155.1). Classification (NCBI taxonomy): domain Bacteria; kingdom Bacillati; phylum Bacillota; class Bacilli; order Caryophanales; family Bacillaceae; genus Neobacillus; species Neobacillus sp. NPDC097160. The sequence goes on from NZ_JBIWDU010000008.1 coordinate 194,476, forward strand.
CTCAAAAGTGGTAAACCGATATCCGCATTCTTCACATTCTCGTCTTCTCCGTGTTGCACGTCCTTCATCAACAGGCCGGGAATCAAGCACACGTGTACCATAGTTTTGACATGAAGGGCATTTCATTATTTAATCAGCTCCAAATCCGACAAAATCCTTATCATTATCTTATTAAAAAGCAGCCCTTTGTACAAGTAGAAGTGTTACGAGTTTTTTCTTATTCCGACTAGGTTATGTATTTGGCCAATCCGCTCGTAATAGGAATTGATCCGTTTTTTTAAACCCGGATAGAGCCCAAGCAATGAAAATTTCTCTGATGAAATATTAAAATCTACTGCTGTTTCCATCGGTTTTACCGAAACGATGGTAACAATAAGGAAGCACGGTATTGGTTTACTGACTTCTACAGCAATCTCTCCATGTTCTTTAGAAACGGTTGTTACCTGGCAATCCGCGTCTTCATGGAATAACTTTTCTACAGATTGAAATAATTGATTAAAAGTTGCCTTATAATAATGTGTTTTCAAGGAATCATCCGTATTTCGATCTGAAGTTTCAATTTGTTTTTTAAAACGTGTTAGAATGCCCATATAAACCCTCCAAGTGTCTATTCTATAGTATTAGTTTACAACATTTAAGCAAAAATATAAAAAGAGGTGTACGATTGGTACACCTCTTGGCTATTTGTTTTTATTAAGATTATAGCACCTTTGCCTGTTTTACATGTACAGGACCCATTCCACGTGGAATTTCAATATTTTCACGTGTTTCAGCATTTAATGCTTCTGCAATGTAGTCAGCAGCTACATTCGGGTTTAAATCGCCGCAAGTATACACATCAATGCTGGCATATCCATGTTCAGGGAAGCTGTGGATAGTAAGGTGTGATTCAGAAATAATGACAACACCGCTTACACCTTGTGGAGCAAATTTATGAAATGCTACCTCACGGATTTCCGCACCTGATTTAAGAGCAGCTTCAACAAAAGTTGTTTCAATAAAGTTCATGTCATTCAATTTTTCAAAGTCGCAGCCCCAAAGTTCTGAGATTACGTGACGTCCCATTGTTTCCATATTCATTTTTCCCCCTTTAACCTTTTATGATGGTTTCTTGAAATCCTGTTATTGACGGTATCAGCGTAACTACCACGGGGGAAAGTTAGTCCAGAGAGGTCCTAACCCTTTAAGTAATTAACCGCTACCTAATTTCAAGAAGTTCACGATGACTAGTATACTTTGTTTATATTTTTTTTGCAACCTATCAAAATAATTTTTTTAAAAAGAATAATTTGTAACATAGTTCCACGGGCATTTTCCTGTATCTTTGTACGAACATGTCGCTAAATCTAAACTATAATATGCATAAAAAAACCAAGAATGTACAAACTAGTAAAAAAAAATGCTGTCGTTTGACAGCATTTTTTTATGAGTTTTGTTATTAGCTAACCTTTACCTTGGATGCTTTTGCGATCTCTTCCGCAACATATAAGGCTAGATCGACAACACGAGATGAATAACCCCATTCATTATCATACCAGGCTAACACCTTTACTTTTCTTGTCCCCATTACCATTGTCGAAAGACCGTCAATAATCGCAGAATGTTCATTTGTATTAAAATCAACAGATACCAATGGTTCCATTGTGAAATCAACGATCCCTCTTAATGAACCGTTCGAAGCTTCAATAAAGGCATGGTTAATATCATCAACTGTCACATCTTGATTTAGATCCACTACCAAGTCTACAAGCGAAACGTTAGGTGTAGGCACTCGAAGTGACATCCCATGTAATTTCCCCTTCAACTGCGGCAAAACAAGCGATAAGGCTTTGGCTGCACCTGTTGTGGTCGGAATAATAGATTGTCCACATGCACGAGCTCTGCGTAAATCTTTATGCGGATTATCAATATTCTTTTGGTCATTTGTATAAGCATGAATGGTAGTCATTAAACCGCTGTCAATTCCAAACTTTTTATCCAGCACCATTGCAACCGGTGCAAGGCAGTTCGTTGTGCATGAAGCATTGGAAATAATATCATGCTTCGTAATATCAAGCATATCCTCGTTAACACCCATTACAATCGTAATATCCTCATTTTTTCCTGGAGCTGTCAAAATGACCTTTTTCGCTCCAGCGACTAAGTGTAGTTCTGCTTTTTCCCTGGCATTAAACTTTCCAGTTGCCTCAATCACAATATCAATCCCAAGTTCTTTCCATGGAAGCTCCTCAGGATTACGCTTATTTAATAGTTTAATTCTTTTGCTATTCACGATTAATTCATCATCTAAAGGAATGACATCCCCTTGAAATGGCCCGTGGTTTGTGTCGTATTTAAGTAAATGGGCTAAAGTTTCTGCCGGATAACTCGCATTTATGGCTGTAATCTCAAATTTATTTTCAAGGATTGCTTTTCGAAAAACCATCCTTCCAATTCTCCCAAAACCATTAATTGCAATTCTCGCCTTCATTTTACGGCCCCTTCCGCATTAACGTTATACTTATTATTCACTTTGATGTAATTAGTATAACACATTTAGGTTTAATTGTGATGAATAAATGGCGGATTTTTAAAATGTTTTTTCAGCTAATAACTTAATTACATAAAAAGAGAAGAAAGCACAGGGCCCCCTTCTCATTTTGCAATTAGGCTATCATAATTTCCCACTTTTTTAAAACTTCAATGAGTTGTTTCATGGTATTCTCTTGTGATCCATTATTATCAATCACCGCATCCGCCAGCGCTACTTTTTCGGAAAGCGGCATCTGGGACCGAATCCTTGCTTCAGCATCCCCTACAGAGAGGTTATTCCTTGCGATGAGTCTTTGCAGCTGCGTTTCATTGTCCACAAATACAAGAATCGTTTTATCCACCATAAACGTTAGTTTACTTTCAAACAATAAGGGGATGTCGAGAACAACCACTGCTTCATTGTTCTTTTTTGCCTGTTCTACTTGTTCCCTCATTCTTTTCCTTACTTCCGGGTGGGTAATTTCATTTAAGAGCTGCCTTTTCTCTGCTTGATGGAAAATAATCGAGCCGAGTTTAGGACGGTCAATTTCGCCATCCTCCATTAAAATTTCACGGCCAAATTCAGCGATGATTTTATTGTAAGCAGGTTCCCCTTTTCCCACTGCCAGGCGTGCTTCAACATCGGCATCAACCACTTTTATTTCCATTTCTTTAAACATGTTAGATACTGTACTTTTTCCACTGGCAATTCCGCCTGTTAAACCAATAACTAATGTCATGCTCGTTTCCTTTCAAAGGATTAAATTTTCCAAATCCCAATTATTATTAATAAAATCCCTGGCAAAAAGGTAAACTTTTGAATCCATTCAAATTTATGAAAGAACGTTCCGCTTTTTATCCCTAATAGTACAAATAAAGAGCTCATAATCGCAACAGTTAAAGCTAAATAAATGGGCGAAAATCCAAGCATGGCTGCTCCAATCCCTGCTCCAAATGAGTCTATGGATAAGGCAAAGCCCAGCATAAACGCTTCAATCCCTGTAATCGTCCCTGATTGGTCAAAATCAGCTGACATTGGCTTTTTCAGGATATTAATCGCTAATCCTAAAGAGCGGATTTCAAAATTCACAATTGTCTTTTCATGTTTTAATATTTCCTTTTCTTTCTCTGGCCGGAAAAATTGGAACAATACCCAGGCACCGAGGGCGATTAAAATGAATCCGCCCAAGCTTGACGTAATCCTCGGCGATAGCACCTTTTCCAGGCCATGTCCAATTGACACGGCAAGCATTAAAGAGACAGCCGAGCATGTGGCAATAATGAGAACTGACTTAATCGGCATGACCATTTGCCGGAGCCCATAGGTAAACCCGACACTGAAGCTGTCAAGGCTGAGCGCAAAAGCTAATACAAGAAGTGAGAACAATTGAACCATTTAGACTCTGACTCCTTCCTCCAAAATCACTACGATAGTATATGGCAGGAGCCCATCCAATGTTATTCAAATGTTATTAATAGAAAAGAAAAGCGCCTTGGTCAGGCGCTGTAGCTAGACAATTCTCAAAGCTTAAAGCCTTTGACAATTCGGACAATAATGTGTGCCTCTGCCACCCACAGTCGTTTTCTCTAGAGGAGTGCCGCAATTTTTGCATGCCTCCCCTTTCCGGCCATAGGCGTATAACTCAAGCTGAAACATGCCGATCTCCCCTTGAGAATTAACATAAGAGCGAATCGTACTGCCGCCCTTTTTGACTGCTTCGCTTAACGTTGCTACAATTTCTCGGTGAAGAACGGCCGTTTCCTTTTCGTTTAGGGTACTGGCTAGGCGTTCCGGATGTATTCCAGCTCGAAAAAGTGCCTCATCAACATAGATGTTGCCCAGCCCGACAAAGAGCTTTTGATCAAGTAAAGCTGGTTTGACTTTCCTGTTGGTCTTTTTTAGCTTCTCCGACAAATATTCTTCGGTAAATTCCACTGAAAAGGGTTCCGGCCCAAGGTCAATCAGCGGCTGTTTTAGAAATTCATCGCCTTTCTTGTACAAGTGCATCGTTCCAAATTTTCGAACGTCCCGATACCTTAGTTCTGTACCATCTGTGAAATGGAACAGGACATGCGTATGTTTATCAAATGGTTCATCCTTTTGATAGAGCCCATATTTTCCTTCCATTCTTAAATGGGACACTAATGCGAATTCCCCTGTATAAATAATTAAAAACTTTCCTCTTCTGCCAACATCAATAATGGTTTCCCCTTTTAAGGCATCAATAAATTGTTCGACCTCTAGCGGATTTTTAATGATTTTTGGCCAAAAGACGGATATATTTTCAATTGTTTTATGAAGAACTAATTTCTTTAACGTTCTTCGTATTGTTTCAACCTCAGGAAGTTCTGGCATATTCCGAGTCCCCCTTGCTGTGTTTTATTTCGCATCAAACCAGGTTGGACCATAGGAGTAGTCTACTTTTAACGGAACCTTCAATTCGAGCGCGTTTTCCATCACGTCTGGAACTAATTTTTTCAGGATTTCCACTTCCTCTTCAGGCGCTTCAAAAATCAATTCATCGTGGACCTGAAGTAGTAGTCGTGACTTTAACCCTTGATCCTTTAATGCTTCATCCATATCGATCATTGCTTTTTTAATAATATCAGCGGCACTGCCCTGAATTGGCGTGTTCATCGCTGTTCTTTCAGCAAAACTTCTGATGTTAAAATTGCGGCTTGTAATCTCAGGGATATATCTTCTCCTTTGCATTACGGTTGATACATAGCCTTTTTCTCTAGCTGAGTGAATAATGTCATCCATATATTCCTTTACACCCGGATAGCTGTTAAGATACCGCTCAATGAATTGGCCAGCCTCTTTTCTTGTGATTCCCAAGGATTGGGAAAGACCATAATCACTTATGCCATAGACGATTCCGAAGTTTACTGCCTTGGCATGACGTCTCATGTTAGAGGTTACCTCATCTTTATCAACGTGGAAGACCTCCATGGCTGTTTTCGTATGAATATCCATATCATCTTTAAAGGCCTGAATCAGTTTTTCATCGCCGGCAATGTCCGCAAGTACGCGCAGCTCAATTTGCGAATAATCCGCTGCAAATATCACCCAGCCCTCTTCTGAAGGGACAAAGGCTTGACGGATCTTCCTGCCTTCTTCAAGGCGGATGGGGATGTTTTGCAGGTTCGGATCGATTGAACTTAATCTGCCAGTCGATGTTAAGGTTTGTTGGTACCTTGTATGAACTTTTTCTGTTTTGGGATCAATAACTTTTAGCAGCCCCTCAATATAGGTAGACTGAAGCTTTCCAAGTTGCCTGTAAAGCAGAATATGCCCAATGATTTCGTGATCGTCTGCTAATTTTTCTAACACATCTGCTGAAGTCGAATGACCTGTTTTTGTTTTCTTAAAGGAGTGAAGGCCCAATTTTTCAAATAAGATAGCACCCAGCTGTTTAGGAGAGTTGATATTAAATTTTTCACCGGCTAATTCACAAATATTCTCTTCAATTTCAATGAGACGCTCATTCAGTTCTTTCCCCATCATCTGAAGACGGTCCCGCTCAACCTTAATACCGCACGATTCCATATCGGCTAATATAAGCGATAAAGGCATTTCAAGCTCTGTAAATAATTCATATTGTTCATTTTTTCTTAATTCATCTTCCAGTTTTTCCTTTAAGTCAGACATGGCTAGACCCTTTCGAACGAGATGTTCTGCGAGCTTAGACGCTTCTGGAACTTTTCGTTTGGCCCCTTTGCCATAAAACGATTCATCTGATTGGATATTATAGATATCATATCTCTTCGCAATCGCTGCCAGATCTTCAATATTTTCGGATGGATTAATTATGTAGGAAGCCATTAAAATATCAAAGTCGGTTCCTTTCAAATGGATGTCCTGCCTTCTTAAGGAAACTTCGGACCGCTTTGCATCATAAACGATTTTCTTTTTTCCTTCATCTTCCGCCCATTTTTTAAAGGCTGCAGATTGTAATGCTTGCTCTGTCGGCAAGTAATAATGACCCTTTTCATTTACAAGTGAAAAACCAATGATCTCTGCATAGTGGTAATTGTCATCCAGCATTTCAACATAAAAATAATTGGTATCTGCAAATAGTTCATCCGTTATTTCAGCTGGAATTAGATACTCGACCTCTTCAAGCTCTTGCGCCTCGGTAACTGATGTATCTTCACCAAGTCTGTCCAATAACGAATGAAAACCTAATTCTTTAAATATGGCTACTAATTTTTCTCTCGTAAAGCCCTCATAGGCAATTGTTTCTAAATCCACTTCTACCGGAGCCTGCCGCTCAATTGTGGCAAGTTCCTTGCTCATTAAGGCTTGGTTTTTAAATTCAGCTAATTTTTCCTTTAGTTTGTTTCCACTTACTTGTTCAATCGAATCCAACAGATTTTCTAAGGTTGAAAACTCTTTTAAGAGTTTAATCGCAGTCTTTTCCCCAACACCCGGAATCCCGGGAATATTATCAGAAGTATCACCCATTAAGCCCTTCATATCGATAATTTGTTCTGGAGTTAGGCTGTATTTTTCAGCCACGTGCTCTGGGGTATACTCTTCAATATCGGTAATCCCTTTCCGGGTTATCCCTACAGTTGTAGTAGGGGAGGTGAGCTGGGTCAAATCTTTGTCTCCGGAAATCACTTTTACTTCATAGCCATCCTTTTCAGCTGTTAAAGAAAGGGTTCCGATAATGTCATCTGCCTCGTAATTCTCAAGCTCGTATCTGGAAATTCCATAAGCATCTAACAATTCACGAATGAACGGAAATTGTTCTGATAACTCCGGCGGGGTTTTTTGTCTGCCGCCTTTGTATTCCGTAAAGGTTTTATGACGAAATGTTGTTTTTCCGGCATCAAAGGCAACAAGCAAATGTGTTGGCTTCTCATCCTCCAGTATTCTCATCAGCATCATTGTAAAGCCATATACCGCATTCGTATGGATCCCTTTATCGTTATTAAGCAGAGGGAGTGCAAAAAAAGCACGGTAGGCAATACTATTACCGTCAATCAGCACAAGCTTTTTCTTTTCCATTTATTTTCACCATCCCAAAAAATCATTTCTTATGAAGCTCGATAATAAATTCACTGCCTTCGCCCACTTTACTTTTAACACTTATGTTCCCATGATGTGCTTCTATCAAATGCTTGACGATTGCTAAACCTAATCCTGTCCCGCCCGAGTTGCGGCTTCTGGCACGGTCAACCCTGTAAAAACGTTCAAAAATACGGGGAATTTCTTCTTCTTTTATGCCAACGCCAGAATCTTTTACATGAATCCGGACAGTTTCTTTACAGTCAAGCAGGATGATTTTCACATCCCCTTCAGACGGTGTATAGGTAATGGCATTGCCAATTAAGTTGATAAACACCTGTTTTAGGCGATCCGCGTCACATTTTATTAGCACTTGGTTTTGCTTGCAATAAAACTCAAGGCGGATATTCTTCTCCTCTGCTTTCCCTGTTAGGAGTGTGATCACTTCTTCCAAGAGGGCGCGCAGATCAACTTCCAGCAGGTTTAGTTGAAAGCCTTGCTGCTCTATTTTAGAAAGCTCCAGCAGTTCTTGAATAAGCGTTTGTAGCCGATCACTTTCTTTTAAAATAATAGAAAGGAATGCCTCCAATGTTTCTTGGTTATTCATCGCCCCATCCATAAGAGTCTCAGTAAACCCTTTAATCGATGTAACAGGAGTTTTTAGTTCGTGCGAAACATTGGCAACAAAATCCTTACGCATTTGCTCAAGTTTTTTTAATTCTGTTATGTCATGGAAAACGAGCAGTACCCCTTTCCAAACATTGTTTGTCCCAATAATCGGTACTCCATAAACGACAAAATATCTTCTTTCTATCAAAAATGGAATAAGTAATTGTTTGCTGGCCTTTTTTTCCGTCCGGAATACTTCTGCAATTAAATGAGAGATTTCATCATTTTCAATGATTTCGTAATAAAGTTTGTTTAAGTAATCTTTCGGATTTACATGAAAGATTTCAATATAGCCTTTATTAATTAGATTTATGTACCCGCGGCTATCAATTAAAACTAACCCGGCTCCCATATTTTCAATTAAAACACTTAATCGATCCTGCTGCATTTCATGGTCTTTCGTTAGCTCTTGAAGGTTTTCTGCCAGCATATTAATCGCTGTACCGAGCATTCCCGCATTGTCTAAACGATGCACTGTTGTTCTGGCCCGGTAGTTTCCTTGAGCGAGTTCTATGGCAACCTCCGTAGCCGCCTTAATTGGCTTTGTATATCTTGAGGTAATCCTAAGACCTAAAATAATGCTGACAATCGCGGCTATCCCAAGACCTATTGAGAGGATCCACCATAATTCAATTTTTATCTGTTCATTAAGCGAATCTAAGAAATCATATCTAAACATCAACCCGAGCAATATTCCTAATCCGACTAATACAATAATAATTAACGTAATTAGTGCAAATAATAGCCTTGTTCGGAAATTTGTCATTCTCCTTTGGGCTCCTCCAGTTTGTAGCCAAGGCCGCGGATCGTTTTAATATAGGCCGGCTTTCTCGTATCCTCTTCAATTTTTTCTCTAAGATGTGAAATATGTACATCAACAATCCTAGTATCGCCAGCAAAGTCATAATTCCAAACAGAACTTAGTAATTGATCCCGTGTTAACACGCGGCCTTTATTTTGGGCAAGGTAATGAAGCAACTCAAATTCCTTTAATGTTAATTCCAACTGATTTTTTGAAAAATATGCCTCATATTTTTCAGGGTATATGGTTAATTGGCCTATTTCAATTTGCCCATCTGGTTGATCATTTTCTCCAACAGCTTCTGTTTGAATCTGTGTTCTTCTTAAAATGGCTTTTACACGGGCAATGACTTCTCTTGGACTGAAGGGCTTTACCATGTAGTCGTCTGCACCAAGCTCGAGGCCTAATATTTTATCAAGCTCATCATCTTTTGCTGTCAGCATTAAAATTGGAGTCATGATATTTTTTTGACGAAGCTGCTTACAAACTTCCATTCCATCTAATTTTGGCAGCATGAGATCTAGCACGATGATATCAGGTGACTCGGTTTCAGCTAACTGTTTCCCCTCTTTACCATCCACTGCTGTAATAACTTCAAATCCGGCTTGCTTCAAATTATATTGAAGCAATGTAACAATCGATTGCTCATCATCGACAACAAGTACTTTATTATTCATAATAACCCCCGCTAAACAAGATACCTTCATTATATATTTAAGGAACAGGGATTATCTAGTTTTATGGGCTGATTGATTTTTTTAAAAATTTTACAAATTAGACATGTTTCAGCGAAAGCCCTTACTGTGTTTTTTTGTAAAATAAACTTAGGTATTTAGAAAGGATGTGGATTATGGCTTACAAACCTCGCTTTGAACCACCGGAATTGTTGAAATTAAGAATTTTGGATGTACGCATGAAATTATCCGCTGAGGAGCATCGGTATTATTTAAATAAGGAAAAAGGCTTTGCAGGTGAAGTACAGTTTGATTTATTGACAAAGCAGCTTCAAAGTGAATGCCTCATATTAAATGATTTGCAGTTAGAGGTGGACAACACGACTTTCCAACTAGATACGACCATCATTTACCAAGAAACTATTTACCCTTTTGAGGTGAAAAATTTTGAAGGCGATTTCATTTACAAACCTGACAGGCTTGAAACGACTTCCGGTAAGCGATATAAGAATCCGCTTGACCAACTAAAACGAAGCAAATTTTTGCTCACCCAATTACTCCAAAAGCTCAGGGTTCATTTTGCTATTGAGGGATTAGTTGTGTTTATTAACCCCGAATTTACCTTATATGAGACGCCCCAGGACAAACCCTTTATTTTTCCAACCCAGCTACCTGCTTTAATGAAAAAATTAAATGCGCTGCCTTCAAAACTAACTAATAGGCACCGGATACTTGCGGATAAGCTCGTTTCTTTGCATCAACCTAAATCAATTTTTAGTAAGGTGCCTGCTTATGATTACGAGAGCTTACGAAAAGGATTTACTTGTAAGGGGTGTCATTCATTTAAAATTGTTTTTGCGGAAGGCGGAAAGAAAATAGTATGTCAAGATTGCGGATGCGCGGAAGGTATTGACGCTGCGATTTTGCGTAATGTGGAGGAAATAAAGCTGTTGTTTCCGGATAAAAAGATTGCTACTAAACTTGTTTATGAGTGGTGTGGGGGGATTGTATCTAAAAAGCAAATCAATAGGAAATTGACTAAAAAGTTTAAGCGAGTAGGGCATGGGAAATTTTCATACTATGTAGATGATTGATATTTTTTATATGAACTACACATGAGGATGAATTCGAGTCTTATAAAACGGGTTCCGTCCTCATGAACCCCTCATGAGGACACTTTTGTCTTCCATTGACGATTACTGTCCTCATGAACCTCTCATGAGGACACTTTTCGTTTTTCATGCATGATTTCCGTCCTCATGAACCTCTCATGAGGACACTTTTGTCTTTCCATTTACGATTACTGTCCTCATGAACCTCTCATGAGGACACTTTTGTCTTTCCATTTACGATTACTGTCCTCATGAACCTCTCATGAGGACACTTTTGTCTTTCCATCTACGATTACAGTCCGCGTGAACCTTTCAAAAATACATTCTTGCATTAAAAATTCTCCAACACCCTCCCATGAATCTCTTCCAACCGGTGCGGCGGGCAAACTTTGATTTTACCATTGATCACTGTCTCGTTTTTTTCATTTGTCCCCACAACACGCATCACCACAGTGTGCTCAGTGGGATTCACCTCAATGACTTCCAGCAAAAATTCGACGGTGCCGTAATGATAGACTGGCTTAGGGAACTCAATATTCTGGCTAATGATATGGCTGCCAGGCCCTGGTAAATATTTTGAAACTGCAGAGGTTATCATACCTGTAAGCATAATACTTGGGACTATCGGTTTTTCAAATGGAGTTTGTGATGCATAGTCATGTTGAATATAGAGTGGGTTCGCATCATCGGTTAATCCTAGATAGAGAAGAAGATCCTTGTCTTCAATTTTTTCCGTTAATGATAATTTCTCACCAACCGTTATTTCTTCAATTCTCCGACCTAGCTTTCTTTTTTTTCCTAAAAGCATCAAATTTCACCTCAGTATTGTAAGCGATTTCACATCAAAAGATAGAGAAATTCGGGGACACCAGTAGGACCCCGAATTTCTCATTATATTACGCTAAAACTTGCATGACATTGCGAACAGATTCAACCGATTTGTCTAATGCAGCTTTTTCATCTGCAGTAAGCTCAAGCTCGATAATTTTTTCAATTCCATTTGCACCTAAGATGGTTGGTACACCAAGGTAAATGCCTTCATAACCAAATTCGCCTTCAAGGTAAGCAATGGACGGTAGAACACGACGTTGGTCTTTAAGAATTGCTTCACACATTTCAACTAAGGATGCTGCAGGTGCATAATATGCACTTCCGTTACCAAGAAGGTTAACGATTTCGCCGCCGCCTTTTCTTGTACGCTCCACAATTGCTTCCAAGCGATCTTTAGGAATCAATGTTTCTAACGGAATACCGCCGGCATATGAGTAGCGCACTAGTGGCACCATATCGTCCCCATGGCCGCCAAGAACAAATCCAGTAATATCTTTAACAGATAGGTTTAATTCTTGAGCAACAAATGTACGGAAACGAGCAGTATCAAGAACACCGGACTGACCGATTACACGATTCTTAGGGAAACCTGATTCTTTAAACACAGTGTAAGTCATGGCATCAACTGGGTTTGTTAACACAACAATCGTACAGTTTGGAGAATATTTAACAATCTCCTGCGTTACGCTTTTCATTACTTTTTGGTTTGTTTGCACTAAATCATCACGGCTCATGCCTGGTTTACGAGCAATACCGGCTGTAATGACAACAATATCAGAATCGCGTGTATCTTCGTAGTTGGATGTACCGGTAATATTAGCATCAAAGCCTTGAACAGGACTAGCCTCAAGCATATCTAATGCTTTACCTTTTGTAGGGTTTTCCATTGGAGCGATATCAACTAAAACAACATCACCAAGTTCTTTTTGTGCGAGTAAAAATGCAGTTGTAGCACCAGTAAATCCGCCGCCGATTACAGAAACCTTTTTGCGTTTTAATGACATGTTAAGCTCTCCCCTTTTATGTAAAATTAATTACTTGGGCTGTCAGTAAACAGCCCAAGTCAATCTTTGTCCTGCATTAGCGCCTAAACAATTATTCCATATTTTTGATTAATTCATCAGCAAACTCTGAAGTTTTTACTTCTGTTGCTCCATCCATTAAACGCGCGAAGTCATATGTGACAACTTTAGATGCAATTGTTTTTTCTACTGATTTAATAACCATTGTAGCTGCTTCATTCCAGCCTAAGTGCTCAAGCAGTAACACACCTGATAAAATGACAGATGAAGGGTTTACTTTATCAAGGCCTGCATATTTTGGTGCAGTACCATGTGTTGCTTCAAAAATGGCATGTCCAGTTTCATAGTTGATATTAGCTCCCGGAGCAATTCCGATTCCGCCAACTTGTGCTGCAAGTGCATCTGAAATGAAGTCGCCGTTTAAGTTCATTGTTGCCACAACATCAAACTCACGTGGGCGAGTAAGGATTTGCTGTAAGAAAATATCAGCAATGGCATCTTTTACGATAATTTTTCCAGCAGCTTCTGCATCAGATTGTGCCTTACTGGCAGCATCTGATCCTTGCTCAGCCTTAATTCGATCATATTGAGCCCATGTAAAGACTTTATCGCCAAATTCCTTTTCTGCTAGCTCATAACCCCAGTTTTTAAACGCGCCTTCAGTGAATTTCATGATATTTCCTTTATGCACGATTGTAACGGATTTACGGCCTTCTTTAATCGCATAGTTAATAGCTGCGCGTACAAGACGGCTAGTACCTTCTTCAGAAATAGGTTTAATACCGATACCTGACGTTTCAGGGAATCTGATTTTCTTTACACCCATTTCGTTTTGAAGGAAGTCGATGACCTTCTTAACTGCTTCAGTGCCTTTTTCATATTCAATACCAGCATAAATATCTTCAGTGTTTTCACGGAAGATGACCATGTCAGTGTCTTGCGGACGCTTAACTGGTGAAGGAACGCCTTCAAACCATCTAACAGGACGTAAGCAGACAAACAAATCTAATTCTTGGCGTAAAGCAACGTTCAATGAACGGATTCCGCCGCCAACCGGAGTTGTTAAAGGTCCTTTAATGGCAATCAAATATTCATTGATTTCATCAAGTGTTTCTGATGGGAGCCATTCACCCGTTTGGTTAAATGCCTTTTCACCTGCTAATACTTCTTTCCATACTAATTTACGCTCGCCTTTATAGGCTTTTTCAACCGCTGCATTTAAGACTCTTTCAGAAGCCGCCCAAATATCTGGTCCGATACCGTCACCCTCAATAAATGGGATAATTGGATTGTTTGGTACATTTAATACTCCGTCTTTAACCGTGATTTTTTCGCCTTGCATAGTTGTATTCCCTCCTAGTATGTATAAAAACTAAAACATTTGGACTGAATCAAAGGCTAGAGAGCTGAGAGCTTCTAACCTTTTCATACCTTCCTATTTTACTACAATTTTTTGAAAAAAAGAAAAATATTAACCTCTTTGCTCGATTGGAACATATTTTTGCATTCCAGGACCCGTGTATTCTGCACGAGGACGGATTAAACGATTGTTTTCATATTGCTCTAAAATATGTGCAAGCCATCCCGATATACGACTTACAGCAAAGATTGGTGTCATTAAGTCGTGGTCAATTCCTAAGCTGTGATATACAGATGCAGAATAGAAATCCACGTTTGGCGGTAAATTCTTTTCACCTGTAACGATGTCTTGAATTTTTACAGACATATTGTACCAGTGTGGCTCACCAGTAAGTTCTGTTAACTTTTGGGACATTGCTTTTAAATGCTTGGCACGTGGGTCGCCTTTACGATACACCCTGTGGCCGAAGCCCATAATTTTTTCTTTGTTTGCAAGCTTACCGCGAACATATGGCTCAACATTTTCAAGAGTGCCAATTTCAGTTAGCATTTTCATAACGGCTTCATTTGCACCACCATGGAGAGGACCCTTTAAAGCGCCAATTGCGGCTGTTACACCTGAGTAAACATCGGATAATGTTGCTACACATACACGAGCTGTAAAGGTTGAAGCATTTAATTCATGATCTGCGTGCAATACAAGTGCCTTATTCATGGCTTCTACGGCAATTGCTTCAGGTTCTTTACCAGTTAACATGTATAAGAAATTTGCTGCAAAGCTTAAATCCTGCCTTGGAGCGATTGGGTCAAGCCCTTTTCTTACACGTGCAAAGGTGGTTACAATGGCAGGCATTTTTGCTTGAAGTCGAACCGCTTTGCGATAATTGGCTTCCGCATCCATTAAATCGGCTTCGTCATCATAAAGTCCCAATAGAGAAACAGCTGAACGAAGTGCCGCCATTGGATGTACTTTTTGAATGGGATACATCTTAAAGTGCTCAATCACTTCTTGTGGTAGTGCGTAGTTTTCAGCGAGTTGTTGTTTCAATTCTGCTAACTGTTCAGCATTTGGTAATTTGCGATGCCATAATAAATAGATTACCTCTTCAAAGCTAGCATTTACAGCTAAATCATCAATGTCATAGCCAACGTATGTTAACGTGTCGTCAATAATTGAGCTGATAGAGGAAGTTGTTGCCACAATCCCTTCAAGACCTTGTTTTACTGTCATAGTAAATCTCTCCTTTATATTCTAAATTTCCCCATTACCCCTTTTGTAAATCAAAAAAACTTTCCGACTAGTGAACTTTTCCATAAATTGACTGAGCGATTGCTCGGGATTGACGCAAACAGTGTGTATACCTTTTCATTCACAATAAAAAATTATTTTACAAGTAATTTAGCATATATCTATATGGTTTATGTAAAAAAGGATACGCTTACAAGCCTATTATAAACAATTATCAAATTTTTGTGAACGAAAAGGAGTTGAAAAATACAAAAAAAATATTATTTTACAAAAAATCTAGCTAAAAAAACCAAAAACTTTCATTGCAGCATAGGCGATTCCTGCACCAATTAATGGTCCAACCGCCACACCCTTAAAAATAGAAACAGATAGAATGGTTCCAAGCACTAGTGCCGTTGTAATCTGCGGGTCATCAGCCAGCAGCTTTACACCGCCCTTTGCAAGCATAGCCACAAGCATCCCTGAGATGAGGGCAATCCAAGCAAATGGTGTTTTAAAAGCACCTGATAAGTCCTTAAACCCTATTTCTCCGCTGGCTATCGGAGCTAACACCGCAATGGTAATCACGGTGACCCCCCAGTTAATTCCCTTTGATTGTAAAAATGTAAAAGACTTTGCGTCCATTCCGCCAGCTTTCAATAAAAGCAGTACAGCAATAGCAATCATTAACGAACTATTTTTTGCGATTAAGCCGATTATCAGTAAAAGCAACAAGAATAATAATGACTCACTTATCAAACTTTCACAACCTTCCTCCCAAATTATCGTACCATAATATTTTTCTGATTTCGGAAAAAGCAAGTTTCATTTCTACCATGAAACTTTTCTTCAAAGTGTTCGTATAAATTTTTGAGAATATAAATCAAGTTGGGAAATTATGCAGTTTTATTCATAAAATGTTAAACTGAGACTATTAATTTTATAATAAAGGAGGCCTGTTTTTGAATCCCAAGTACATATACCGGACAATACGATTTGTACTCGTCGTTGGTGCAGTTGTTTTAACACTCTACGCATTTTATTTTTTGTCATCAGTAACATATCCGTTTTTAATTGGTCTTATTATTGCCTTTATGATTAATCCTTTCGTTAACTTTCTTGAAAAGAAGACAAAAATGCCGCGAATACTTGCTGTTTTCATCGCACTAGTTATACTCTTTGCTTTGTTTGCAGGGTTAATTACACTTTTAGTTGCGGAGATTGTCTCCGGCACATCATATTTGGCTAAAGTCGTTCCGGAACATCTGGATACGCTGATTAATTATATTGAGGATTATTTTACTGCCCAAATCATTCCACTTTACAATCAATTAACAAGTGTATTTAATAAGCTGGATGCCGGCCAGAAGGATACAATTATCGGGAATATTCAGCATGTGGGGACGAATATCGGGACAACAGTTGGAACATTTTTAAAAAATCTGTTTGGTAATATTCCCAATATCATATCATGGTTTCCGAATGCAGCAACAGTCCTGATTTTTTCGTTGTTGGCTACCTTTTTTATCAGTAAGGATTGGTATCGCTTGTCGGCAATAGGGGGAAAACTATTACCGGAGAGGGCTAAAAGAAGCGGCAGAACCGTTTTTGTCGACTTAAAAAAAGCATTATTTGGTTTTATTAAAGCTCAGGTAACGCTAATTTCGATTACTACTGTGATCATTCTAATCGGTCTTTTGATATTAAGGGTTGATTATGCGATTACGATTGCATTAGCAACAGGTATCGTCGATATTATTCCTTACCTTGGTACCGGTGCTGTGTTTGTGCCCTGGATCATTTATACAGCCATTAGTGGGAATACAGGCCTTGCCCTTGGTTTAGGAGTTCTTTATATTGTTGTCCTCGTTCAACGGCAAATTATGGAGCCGAAGATCCTCTCATCAAGTATTGGTCTTGATCCATTAGCTACATTGATTGCCTTATTTGTCGGTTTCAAATTAATAGGCTTTTTAGGCTTAATTGTCGGCCCTGTCACCCTAGTCATTATCAGTACCCTTTATCGCGCAAATGTCTTTCATGATGTTTGGGCATTTATTAAAGGGAAAGAGGTATAGTAGAAAAGCGGAAGGCGCCCGCCTATCGGCGTATGGACTGGAGCGCTTCGACTGAGATAAAGGAAACACGGAGAGCGGAGCGATCCGATGTTGACTTATCGTAGGGAGACGAGCGAAGTACACTAGCCGATGGCGCCTGGAGCTGGACAATTCTCAAAGTCGAAATTTATACTTTCTTATTTCTAAAAAAACGTCAGCTCCTTTATATGGAAGCTGACGTTTTTTATTATAGGACGCTCGCGTGGCCGTTATAGATAACGCCTCTTGTAGCATCAACGGTTATTTCTTGACCATCTTTGAACAGCTCTAACGCGTTATCCACTCCAACAATAACTGGAATGCTTAGGTTTAAACCAACAACAGCCGCATGGCTTGTTAATCCACCTTCTTGCGTAATAAGGGCAGCACATTTTTCAATCGCCGGCACCATATCACGGTCTGAACCGATTGTCACAAGAATAGAACCTGGCTTTACTTTTTCTAAAGCCTCCTTGGCATCATGTGCAAGTACTACTTTCCCAAATGCAGACCTGCGGCCAATTCCCTGTGCCTTTGCAATGACATCACCAACAACATGAATCTTCATTAAATTCGTTGTGCCTGCTTCTCCAACAGGAACGCCTGCAGTGATGACAACTAAATCACCATGCTTCACAATACCGCTATTTAAGCTTTCTTCCACTGCAATATCGAGCATTTCATCAGTAGTTGTGCAAATTCTGCCAAGCTGCGGGTAAACACCCCAAACTAGCTGCAAACGACGGCATACATGATCATTTGCTGTCACAGCTACAATCGCTGCCTTCGGACGATACCTCGAAATCATTCGCGCCGTATGGCCGCTTTCCGTTGGCGTAATAATCGATTTAACATCAAGGTTTAATGCTGTGTGGGCAACGGATTGACCAATAGCATCTGTAAGATTGTGTTCCGTGTCTTTGCTCCGGCTTGATAAAATTTCTTTATGATCCAATGCCTGTTCAGCTCTTGAAGCAATATTGTGCATCGTTTGGACGGCCTCAACTGGGTAAGTGCCGGCAGCCGTTTCACCTGAAAGCATGATCGCGTCTGTTCCATCAAAAATGGCATTGGCAACATCGCTCGCTTCGGCACGAGTAGGTCTTGGGTTCCGCTGCATCGAATCAAGCATTTGTGTTGCTGTAATGACAGGTTTTCCGAGGGCATTACACTTCTTAATTAGCATTTTTTGCACAAGCGGAACCTCTTCTGCAGGGATTTCCACGCCAAGGTCTCCACGGGCAACCATAAGGCCGTCAGAGATTTCAAGGATTTCATCAATGTTATCTACGCCTTCTTGGTTTTCAATCTTAGGAATAATATGGATATGTGTAGCATTGTTTTCTTCTAAAAGCTGACGAATTTCTAAAACATCTTTAGCCCTGCGGACAAAGGAAGCTGCAATGAAATCAACCCCTTGTTCGATACCAAAAAGAATATCTTGTCTGTCCTTTTCGGTAATCCCCGGCAAGTTAACTGATACACCAGGAACGTTAACACCTTTTTTATTTTTCAACGTGCCGCTGTTTAAAATTTTTGTATGAATTTCCTTTGCAGCCTTATTCAATTCTACAACTTCAAGTCCAATTAAGCCGTCATCAAGAAGGATTTTTGAGCCCACCTGAACATCGTCAATCAACTCAGCGTATGTAACAGAGAATTTCTGTGTGGTTCCTTCCACTTCAGTCATGGAAACAATCACATTTTCTCCAGATTTCAGCTCAATTGCACCATTTTGCATGTTATTTGTCCGAATTTCCGGGCCTTTAGTATCTAGCAGGATGGCTACCGTTTTTCCGGTTTGCTTCGCTGCTTCACGTATATTTTGAATCCGTGCACCATGTTCTTCGAAATCACCATGTGAAAAATTCAAGCGGGCAACGTTCATTCCCGAATTGATTAATTGAGTTAATTTTTCTGTGCTCTCACTTGCAGGACCGATCGTACATACAATTTTTGTTTTTCGTAACATCCTTTTTTTCCTCCCATATTAGAAAAGGCAAACGCTATTTTCTTAAATTGATAATTCTTTGGATAGTTTGAATAGGTCAAGATCCAACGTATGTTTTTTATCTAGAGCTTCAATGATATCGTAATCAACAAGTGTATTCTTTTCAATTCCTACCGCACGGCCGCCTTTTCCTTCGATTAAAAGCTCTACTGCTCTTGCTCCTAATCTGCTGGCAAGCACTCTGTCTGCAGCAGTTGGCGACCCGCCTCGCTGGATATGCCCTAAAACTGAGACTCTTGTATCCATGCTGGTTGCTTCCTGCAGCTGACGAGCAAATTCGTATCCACTGCAAACTCCTTCGGCAACCACGATGATACTATGCTTTTTCCCGCGTTCTTGACCGCTGCGCAGCCTCTCTGCTACTTCATTCATGTCATAGTTCTCTTCAGGAATTAAAATCGTTTCTGCGCCGCCTGCAAGCCCTGCCCATAAAGCAATATCACCTGCATTACGTCCCATTACTTCGATAATAAAGGTTCTTTCATGTGATGTTGCAGTATCACGGATTTTATCGATGGCGTCAATTACTGTATTTAAGGCCGTATCAAATCCAATAGTTTGTTCCGTTCCAGGAATATCATTATCAATCGTTCCAGGTACACCTACACATGGAAACCCTTGCTCTGTTAATGCTTTTGCCCCGCGGTAAGAGCCATCCCCGCCAATGACAACCAGCCCGTCAATTCCATGTGCTCTAAGCTGCTCAATACCTTTTTGCTGCACATCTTTTGTTTTAAATTCCGGACAGCGTGCCGAATGAAGCATTGTGCCTCCTCGATGAATGATATCCCCAACAGAACCAAGCTCAAGTTTTTTTATATTTCCGCAAATTAATCCCGAATAACCGCCATAAATACCATAAACCTCTACATTATGAAATATTGCTTTACGGACAACGGCACGAATCGCCGGATTCATCCCAGGAGAGTCGCCGCCGCTCGTAAGTACTCCTATTTTTTTCATGCTTATCACCTCAATCATAAATTAAAAACTTATGTAGAATCTTGTCAGTAAATGAGAAAAACTTGCCATTGGATAATTACTTCTTTTATTATTGACATAAAACCTGTGAATATTAATAAAATACCATGAAGAAATCCCCTTAACAACCGATTCATATTAGTAATTACAATAGACGGAATAGTAAGTGAACTGGAAGCGTTTTATTCATGATTGAAAGCGGCGTCATCATCTTTTTGAGGAATTTTTCGTGAAAAGTTTGTGAACACCTCACCCCTATAAAAAGCCGTGCCCGAATGAGCACGACTTTTTTAATTTACTCCAATGTAATCCTTCAATTCGGTGTACTGCCCAATTGTCCTAAATCGATTATAACGGTCTGCTATTAATTCATCTTCTGAAAGTTTAAGCAGCTGCTGAAGAGAATTTTTGAGCACCGTTTCGATTCCTTCTGCTTGCTTTTTAACATCCTTATGGGCTCCGCCTTTTATTTCGGGAATTATATCATCAATAACACCCAGTTCTTTCAAGTCAGGGGCAGTTATTTTCATTGTTTCAGCCGCATTTTTAGCAAGGGAGGCATCCTTCCACAAAATAGCTGCCGCTCCTTCAGGAGAAATAACGGAGTAAGTTGAGTTTTCAAGCATGTAGATACGGTTGCCAACGCCAAGTGCCAAGGCACCACCGCTTCCGCCCTCACCAATAACAATACAAATAACAGGGACTTTTAGGCCTGCCATTTCAAATAAATTTCGGGCGATTGCTTCACTTTGGCCGCGCTCTTCAGCCGCTTTCCCCGGGTAGGCACCTTTCGTATCAATAAAACAAATGATGGGACGATTAAATTTGTCAGCCTGTTTCATCAAGCGCAAGGCTTTACGGTAGCCTTCAGGATGGGGCATCCCAAAGTTTCGACGAATATTCTCTTTCGTATCTTTTCCCCGTTGGTGCCCTATTACAGTAACGGGCAGCCCCTTAAATTTAGCCACTCCGCCAACGATGGCCTCATCATCTCCAAAGCTTCGGTCTCCGTGGCATTCAAAGAAGCCTTCAAATAGGTAAGAAATATAATCAAGTGTTGTCGGTCTATTCGCAAGACGTGCTATTTGCACACGGTCCCACGGCTTAATATTTTCGTAAATGTCCTGCTCGAGCTTTACAAGCCTTGCTTCTAATTTTACAATCTCCGAGCTTAAATCAACATCGGCTGTTTTTGTGAACTCTTTTAATTCAGTGATTTTCTTTCTTAATTCCACAATCGGGCGTTCAAACTCTAATTCCCCTACCATTCGATCTCACCACCTGGTTGATGAATTTCTAAAATGTTCGTGATTTTCTCGACTAAATCTATTCGTGAAATAATCGCATCCAGTTGACCGTGTTTTAAAAGAAACTCAGCCGTTTGAAAATCCTCCGGCAATTCTTCACGAATGGATTGTTCAATGACTCTGCGGCCGGCAAAGGCGATTAGTGCTCCAGGCTCAGCGAAATTGTAATCGCCCAATGAAGCGAAGCTTGCAGAAACACCGCCAGTTGTCGGGTGTGTCATAATGGAAATAATTAACCCGCCATTATTACTGAACCTCTTTAACGCGACACTTGTTTTGGCCATTTGCATCAAGCTCAAGGCACCCTCCTGCATTCTGGCACCGCCTGATGCCGTAAAGACGATGAAAGGAATGGACAATTCATCTGCCTTTTCAATCGCAAGGGTAATTTTTTCACCAACAACAGAGCCCATACTTCCCATTCGGAAAGAAGCATCCATAATTGCAAAAACAATCTTTTGACCATTAACCGTTCCCATGCCAGTGACAACGGCCTCGTTTAACTTACTTTTTTGACGGTCTTTTTCTAGCTTTTCAAGATAGTCAGGGAAATTCAGTGGATTTTCAGATACCATGTTTTCGTTAATTTCTACAAAACTACCCTCATCAATAAAGCTATCAATTCGCTCTTTTGCATTCATTTGGAAATGAAAGCCGCAATGTAAACAAACCTTTGCATTTTTCGCTAATTCCTTAGAATACATGATTTTCTTACATGATGGGCACTTTGTCATAATCCCTTCAGGTACGTCATTTTTAGCAGTTTCTGTAGGAATTGTTGCATATTTTTTCTTTTTCGGCTGATTTTTAGTAAAAAGATCTTTAAGCGCCAAAATAAAACCTCCCTAGTGTAACACGGCCTGCCGAACGGCAAGATTCTCCATCTTTTACTATTCAGAAGTCTTCCTATACTAAGTCAACTTCATACCTGCAATCATCCAAAAGTGGTCAGACCACTGGATAATTAAAAATACCCGTTTTCTCAGGGCTTGTATAATTTCCACTATAAAATAAAAAAAGTTCAAAATCTGTTAGTATTTGTCGTTAAAATCAGACAAATTTCGAAGTTTACCATACGCAGAAAGTGTTTTTCCTAAATCCTTTTCTCCTAAAGCCTCTAGCAAACCAAGATAGTTTTCCCGCTTATAGTTTACATGATTGTCGTCTAATGAATAATAGTATTCCTTTAAAATTAACCACATTCTTGAAAAAAGATGGTTATCTGAAATCTCAATGATCCGATGAAAAAACTCATCATCCGTAAAGCTATTAGCCTTTATTACCCATTCCTTTAATGTATCAATATGTTGATTGGTGACTCTTTGCAATGCTAATCGCAAGCAATCCATCTCAATATAGTTTTTTGTTTCGAATACATCTCGTTTTGCTTTTTCATCCTGCAAAATAAATGTGCTGAGAAGCTGAACCAGTTGATGGCCGCGAAAGTCCCTGATAAACGTTCCTTCGCCCCGCCTTGTTTCAATTAAGCCAAGTAATTCCAACGCTCTTAGTGCTTCGCGAACGGAAGAGCGCCCGAAATTCAGGCGCTCTGACAATTCCCGTTCTGAAGGAATCTTATCTCCGGTCTTAAGTCCATCAATGGTAATCATTTCTCGTAACTGCTTTACAATCTCTATATACACTTTGGTATTCGTCACTTACTTGATCACTCACTTTTGCCAATAATCGCGAGCCTCTGTGTTTTTTCTTTTATATCTTCAGGATCTACCTTAATACGAGCTACGCCCGTTTCCATTGCTGCTTTTGCCACCGCGGCAGCTACATTTGGAGCTACTCTTGGGTCAAAAGGTGCCGGAATGACATAATCTGGACTAAGCTCATCCTCACCAATTAAGCCGGCAATGGCTTCCACTGCAGCTACTTTCATTTTTTCGTTTATATGTGTCGCACGAACATCAAGCGCTCCACGGAAAATTCCAGGGAAGGCAAGGACATTGTTTACTTGGTTTGGAAAATCAGAACGACCCGTTCCTACTACTTTTGCCCCTGCTGCTTTTGCATCATCAGGCATAATCTCAGGGTCTGGATTGGCCATGGCAAAAATAATCGAATCTTCATTCATCGACGCTACCATTTCTTTCGTTAGTGCTCCTGCTACAGATACTCCAATAAATACATCGGCACCTTTGATGACATCCGCGAGACTTCCCGTTAAGTTATCACGGTTGGTAAACTTCGCCACTTCTGCTTTGACATTATTCATCCCATTTGGGCGTCCTTCGTAAATCGCACCTTTAGTATCACACATAATAATATCTCGTACACCATAGCTATATAACAACTTAATAATCGCAATCCCAGCTGCACCTGCACCGCTTGCAACTACTTTTATTTCAGTTATTTTCTTTCCAATCAATTTAAGGGCATTGACAAGACCGGCAACCGTAACAATGGCAGTACCATGCTGGTCATCATGAAAAATAGGAATATTTGCTTCCTTCTTCAATCTTTCCTCTATGACAAAGCAATTTGGCGCGGCAATATCTTCGAGATTAACTCCCCCGAAGGTTGGTTCAAGCAGTTTAACCGTTTCAACAATTTTATCTACGTCGGTCGTATTTAAGCAAATTGGAAACGCATCAACACCGGCAAAGCTTTTAAAAAGAACAGCCTTGCCTTCCATTACAGGAAGCGCTGCTTCAGGTCCAATATTACCAAGTCCCAGAACAGCAGTGCCATCGGAAACCACAGCAACCATGTTTCCTTTCATGGTATAATCGTAAACTGTTTCCGGTTTTTCATAAATATCTTTGCATGGCTCTGCCACACCTGGTGAATAGGCTAAACTTAAATCATGTGCATTTCGAACTGGAACTTTTGATTTCGACTCTAACTTTCCTTTATTAATTCGATGCATATGCAATGCTTCTTCACGTAAAGTCAAGATTGATCACCCCTTAAATGATTCAAAAAGATAAATAAATAACAATCCGACTATAGTGGTCAGACCACACTCGTCTCTTTACCACTATAACATATCCTCAAAAGTTGTAAAGAATTAATCTTTCAGAACAACATTTTTTGACCCAAGTATATTTCTTAATTGCTGAATCAATTCATGGGATGGATTGACATTGTTTTCCTCCGCTAACCTTACTGTTTTTTTTGTCCCTTCATCATGCAAAATAACAACTGCATCCCCTTTATTTTCCTTTAAAAGCTGATTCATTTTTTGCAGCAATTGCTCATCCTGCTGATTCGAGATAATTTTTAAATATAAAACCGGTTGTTTTACAGCTTTTGTTTGTAACCAATGTTCTAACTCCGCCACCTGTTGTATGATAAATTGCGGCTTCCCGTCCCGTTCTTCCATTTTCCCTTCCAGCAGTACAAAATTCCCCTGTCGCAATAATGGTTGGAATCTTTTATATATAGCAGGAAATACGACTGCCTCCATTTCACCGCTGGCATCACTTACCGTTAAAAAGGCCATCGAATCACCCTTTTTGGTACGAATTGCTTTCAGAGCTGAAATATAAACACCTGAAACGGCTCTTTTATTGTCACTTCTTAATTGATACAACATATATGCCCCGCTTCGCTTAAGGTCTTTTTCAAAAATAGAAATGGGGTGATCAGAGAGATAAAAGCCAAGCGCCTCTTTCTCAAATGTCAGCTTATTTTCCAGGCTAATAGAGTCCACTTGAACATATTTCGGTTTTGGGATCATTTCATCTTCAAATAAGTCAAATTGGTTGGAATCATCCGGTTTGAAGATTTGTGCATGTTCGATGGCAACGTCTAAACTTGCCAGCAGAACGGCACGATCTTCGCCAAATTCATCGAAACATCCGGAGTGAACCAGGAACTCGAGTGTTTTTCGGTTAATCGCTTTTGACGAAACCCTAATACAAAAATCAAATAGGCCATCAAATTTCTTTCGTTTCCTTGATTGAAAGATTTCCTTTAAGGCGGCCGCTCCAACACTTTTTATGGCTGCAAGGCTATAGCGAATGTCCCCCGCTTTTTCTACTTGGAAAGAGTACGTACTATAATTAATCGATGGCGCCAGGACTTCAATATCCTTTTGCCGCGTTTCCATAACGTATTGGGCAATTTTCGTGTCATTGCCGATTGCTGAAGTCAAGAGACCTGCCATAAAATGAACCGGAAAATTGGCTTTTAAATAGGCCAGCTGATAAGCAATCATACTATAGGCAACAGCATGACTCCGGTTAAAGCCATAGTTTGCAAATTTGACAATTAAATCATATATTTCATTAGCAAGTACTTGTCTATATCCCTTTTTCAGTGCCCCCTGGACGAAGTGGCTCCGCTCTTTGTCCAATATTTCTTTTTGTTTTTTCCCAACGGCCCGTCGTAAAAGGTCTGCTTCACCGAGTGAGAATCCCGCCATTTTCGAAGCAATCTGCATGATTTGTTCTTGGTAGACAATGACCCCATATGTATTCTCTAGAATTGGCTCCAAATCGGGATGTGGATATTCAACAGCCTTGCTTCCATGTTTTCGGTCAATAAAAAGAGGAATATTTTCCATCGGCCCCGGGCGGTATAAGGCATTGACTGCAACAATATCTTCAAAACGTGAAGGTTTTAAGCGAATTAAAACCTTCCGCATCCCTTCCGATTCCAGTTGAAAGATGCCTGTTGTTTCACCTTTAGCCAGCAAATCGAATGTCTTTGTGTCATCTAATGGAATTCGTCCAATCTCCACTTTCCTTCCGGTATGGCGGTTAATGGAGGAAAGGATTGTTTCAATAAGTGAAAGATTTCTGAGACCTAGGAAATCCATTTTCAGCAGGCCAATCTCTTCGAGGTATTCCATTGAGTACTGCGTTAAGTAAACATGGTTTGATCCACGTTGGATTGGAATTAATTCAATAAGCTGCTTCTCGCTTATGACCACACCTGCAGCATGTGTGGATGTATGCCGAGGCAAACCTTCGAGCTTTAAGGCTGTGTCAAAAAGTTTACGGTTTAACGGTGTCTCATTGATAAACCTTCTTAACGGTTCAGATTCTTTATAAGCCGATTTTAGATCGATCCCTGGGCGGGACGAGATCATTCTTGATAATTGCTCCAGTTCTTTAGAATTTAACCCAAAAGCCTTGCCGACATCTCTTATAGCTGCTTTTGCTGCAAGTGTTCCAAAGGTCACAATTTGAGCGACATGCAGTTCCCCATACTTCTGTGCGACATATTCGATCACTTCATCGCGGCGGTGGTCAGGGAAATCAATATCAATATCAGGCATCGAAACCCGTTCGGGATTTAAAAACCGTTCAAACAATAAATTATGTTCGATTGGATCAACGTCGGTTATATACAAAACATAGGCAACAAGCGAGCCTGCGGCCGAGCCCCTGCCAGGCCCTGTCAAAATCCCCTGCTTGCGTGCATATCTCATAAAATCCCAAACAATTAAAAAGTAGTTGCTAAATTTCATTCTCTTAATGACTGCTAGTTCAAACGATAACCGGTCAACATATTCCTGAGACGGGGTGGAAAAGCGTTCACTTAATCCCTTCTTACATAACATCTCGAGATATTCCTCTGCTGGCAAATCATTTTCAGTCGGAAAGGTAGGTAAGTAGGTTTTATTTAGTTCAATATTTACGCTGCATCGTTTTTCAATCCGGAGTGTATTTTCCAGTGCTTCAGGAACTTCTGAAAAGCAATCGACCATTTCTGCTGCTGTTTTTAAATAAAATTGATCACTTTCCAGTTTTTCGCGATGATCATCCTGTAATTTATTGCCATTCTTGATAGCCAATAAACATTCATGGGAGAAACTATCATCTTTTTCTAAATAAAGTACCCGGTTGGTTGCAACAAGGGGCACGTGTAACTCATTTGCAATCGTGAGTAATTGTTTTCTAAGGTTCGCTTCTTGTTCGAGTTGATGATTTTGCAGCGAGAGAAAAAAGCTGCCATTCCCGAAGATGGCAGCTAATTTTCCAATTAACTCTCTTGCCATCTCCTCGTTTCCGTTTAACAGTGATTGTTCAATTTCTCCTTCAAGTCCAGGCGTTATAGCAATAAGCCCCTCCGAATAATGCTTCAGCCATTTTTGTGGAATCCCGTTGTCCGTCTTTGTCTGAACTGCACTGGTTATTTTCAATAGGTTTCTAAAACCTTTCTCATTTTCCGCTAACAAGACGAGCGGAAACGATTCGTTTGCAGTGATGTCACTTTCTACATCAACCGTTAACCCAATAATCGGTTTCACATTGTGTTTTTTACAAAGCTTATAAAATTCAATGGTTCCGTACATGACATTTCTGTCGGTTAAAGCAATGGCAGAAAACCCTTTTCGTTTTGCATTTTCGATTAAATTCGGGACAGACGCCGTACTTGTCAACAAACTATAGGCACTATATACATGAAGGTGAATAAAAGACATATCGTCACACCGTTCCTTAAACTTATTATCTATTATTTATTATAAATCTTTATTGAAAAAAAGGAAAATATGTTCTGTTTTTTAAAAACATATTCATGATACTTTGTCCATATAAATGAATATAGGGTTATCTTGATTATGCGTGAAGGCGGTTGAAGGGATGAAAGAAATTGGTTTTTTTCCTGCTTTTATCGAAAGTTATTTTATTGCCTTAGGAGTCCTGCTTGGCGGGTCGTTAATAGGCGGAATTGCCGCCTTCTTAACCGGACAGCCTCCGCTTACGACCGTTTATCGCTTGTCATCAGCACTCAGAATTTGGGCCATAGTTGCAGCGATTGGCGGGACGTTTGATGCGGTTTATACGTTTGAAAGAGGCATTTTAAACGCGGACACAAAGGACCTTTTTAAACAATTATTATTAATTCTTTCTGCCTTAGGCGGCGCCCAGACAGGTGCCCTCATCATTAATTGGCTCACCCAGGAGTATATTTCATCATGAGAATTCCGCCATTATATCGCAAACCTGCATGGCAGCGTTTTTTTGCTGGGATGGCTATTGGCGGCGCCATAAGCTGGTGTATCTTTTTGTATATTTATGGTGTCTGGCAGGAAGAGAATACCGAATTGCTCCACAAACAGCAAGAGGACATCGTTGATTTAAATAATGAAAAAAAGATTTGGCAGGAAGAATATAAAGAATTGAACAAGCGGAATATTGAAAAGCTGACAGTCCAAAAGCTTACCATCAAAATCACTAATTCGGAAAAATATAAGCTGGATTTATTAAGTGTTCAGGAGACGGAAAACGCAGTTAACGATGATATTAGTATGATGCTGGCAAAGGATTTAGAGACAGTCTATAAAAGCAGGGATCTGCTAAAAAAAATTATCGAAAACAAACCGGTAAAAATCAATGAAAAAAGGTACAAACTGAAGGTTAAAGAAATGGTTATTTATACAACCGTAATAATCCAGTTAGAAATTCAATTTGAATGAACGGCCCAAATAGGGCCGTTCTGTTTATTTTGATTGTTTTTCGCACACCTCGTTCAGTTCCTTTAAGACATCATCCACTTTTTCCCATGAATAAATCGATGCACCTGATGCAAGCGGATGTCCGCCACCATTAAACTTTCTGGCAACTCCATTGATGACCGGTCCCTTTGAACGGAGCCGAACACGGATTTGATCCTCTTCCTCAATAAAAAAGACCCATGCGACAATTCCTTTCACATCCCCTAATATACCAACAAGTAAAGATGCTTCTGCCGGCCTTGCACTATATTCTTTTAATAAATCCTTTGTAAGCATAACGGAAGCAACACCGTTTGCCTGAAGCTCGAAATTTTGAAGGACATACCCCTTTAACTTTATTATATTTGGTTCTAATTCATACATCCTGTCAAAAAGCTCAGTCCGTGAAAAATTGTAGTGTATCAATTCCCCGGCATAGGCGAATGTTTTATCTGTTGAACTCGGAAAAAGAAATCTTCCCGTATCCCCGACAATTCCGGCAAATAAAAGTCTTGCCGCTTCATCATTCATTTTTAAGCCTGAAGCTTTTCCTTTTAAGTAAAATTCATAGATCATTTCACTGCACGAGCTTGCGGTTGTGTCGACCCATAACAAATCCCCATAAGGATCTTCGTTTGGATGATGATCAATTTTTATTAGCTTATCACCCAGCGGGTAACGCCTGTCACATATTCTTTCAGCATTAGCGGTATCACAAACAATAACCAATGCCCCTTTATAGACTTCATCCTCAATTACATCAAGCCTGCGCATGTAATTAAGCGTCTGCTCTTCCTGCCCAACTGCATATATCTTTTTTTCCGGATAGGATTCTTGTAGTATGGCAACTAACCCGCCTTGCGAACCATAGGCATCCGGGTCAGGACGGACGTGACGGTGAACAATGATGGTTTCATATTGTTCGATAGTTGCTAAAATTTGCTCAATCATGGACACTGCTCCTTATGAACCAATAATGGCTTTTTTTTAATTTACACGGTAAAATAGTAGATGATTTTTAGAAACTTGGAGGAACAAATTATGTTTGTACTTGTTATTTTAATTGCCGTGTTATTTGCCTTCTATTTATTTTATAAAACAAAATACTTCAGAAGCAACCGTCAAGTAGAAAAGAAATGGCTTTCTGCAAAAGCAAACATTGCTCTGGGCCTTTTTGTCTGCTTATTTGGTATCAATCATTTGCTATTTATCTCCGAATCAACTGTTTCTTATATTGTGGGAGCCATATTTACTATTTATGGGGCCGTATTCAGCTGGATTGGTTTTAAAAAGTATAAACACTATCTTCCGTTTGCCATTGAGGAAGCAAACATGCATGAAGCTCAAAATTAATATTTAAGCCGCTTCTCAAGGCTTGAGAAGCGGCTTTCAATTTTTAATATGACTCCCGAGAACACTCTAGTTCCGGTCAATCAATTGACACATCATCATCGCTTTTCCGACCAATATACCTTCATTGAAAACTTCCACATCTACCTTTCCAAACTTCCGTCCTACCTCAAGTATTCTTGGGAAAATTTCTAATGTACTCTCCATTTGAACAGGTTTGATAAAGTAAATCGACATATTTTCTACCACTAAATCACCTTTTTTATAGCTTCGTAATACCCGGTTGGCTGCGTCTGAGACTATGGTGGTGAATACGCCGTAAGAAATCGTTCCAAGGTGATTGGTCATTTGCGGCGTCACTTCGCAAGAGTAAACTTCCTCACCCTTTGGTTTGCCCTGCATTAATACCATTTGATTGGTCACGATGTCATCAATGGTTTCACCAACTTGCGGCTGCCGTTGGTTCATTTGCAATGCCTTTAAAACATCCTGCCTGCTAATAATCCCTTCTAACCGATTTGAGTCATCGGCAACCGGAAGAACTTCAATCCCTTCCCAGACCATCGTATGGGCGGTGGATGCAACACTTGTTTTTCCATTTACCGTCATTGGATGTTTTGTCATAATCTTATCGATAGAGACTTCCATATTCTGACCTAAAATGTCCTTACTTGTGACCATACCCTGAATCTTCAAGTTTTGATCCACTACGGGGTAACGGCTGTGTGTTGTTTTTTGATTAAATTCATGCCATTTTGACACCTTATCGGATGTTTTTAGATAAAAAGTATCCGCAAGAGGCGTTAAAATATCTTCTACTAATATAATTTCCTTTTTAATTAATTGATCGTAAATGGCACGGTTAATCATCGTGGCAACAGTAAAGGTGTCATAGCTTGTTGAAATAACCGGCAGTTCTAATTTATCTGCCAGTTTTTTTACATGCTCTTCCGAATCAAATCCTCCGGTAATCAGCACAGCGGCTCCTGCTTTTAAAGCTAACTCATGTGCCTGTGTCCGGTTCCCGACAATTAACAGGTTACCTGCCTCGGTATAGCGCATCATTGCCTCTAGTTTCATCGCACCGATTACAAATTTATTGAGGGTTTTATGCAAACCCGTTCTTCCGCCTAATACCTGTCCGTCCACGATATTGACGACTTCAGCAAACGTAAGCTTTTCAATATTTTCTTTCTTCTTCCGTTCAATTCTAATGGTGCCTACTCGTTCAATCGTACTGACATATCCTTTATTTTCAGCTTCCTTAATCGCTCGATAGGCTGTACCTTCACTCACGGTCATCGCCTTGGCGATTTGCCGCACTGATATTTTTTCCCCGATTGGAAGTCCATCAATGTATTGCAAAATTAGTTCATGCTTAGTAGCCAAGACCTTCACCCTTTATAATCCGAATTCCTACTCTTTTAGTCAGTTTAATTTATCCGCTAAATTCTATTATAAAGTTTAAAAAGCCTTGGTTCAATGCGGTTCATTACATTATCACACTTTTCTTAGTAAAAGGACCGGGATTTTTTCTTGGTGCGCTGTGCCTGTAGCCTTTGTGCTTGCTTTTTCGGACTATAAAGAAGTCCTGTCAGATTTCCGGCCATCACAATCAATGCAAAGGCAAGCCACATAATGGCGAAAAGTCCTTGTGTCCCTTCTGCAGTTACTGATAATTTCGGTACAGCAATATAAAGCATAAATCCACACAGAAGCAAGCATAGTAAATATCTGTTCTTTTTCATACTTTTTTCCCCCTTCATGATAAACACTGCTTGTTTCATCTTTATGCAGACAGGAGGAAAAAAAGTATGTGAAACCACTAGTACAGTTAAATTTCTATCGCTTCACCAGGGGCTAGTACTTTCCCATTTTGATCTTCAAGCATGGCAATAAAGTGATTTGGGTCTTGTTTAATTGGCGGGAAGGTATTAAAGTGAATCGGTACAACTGTCTTTGCCTTAAGGAGTTTAGCTGCAAAGGCAGCATCTTCAGGCCCCATTGTAAAATTATCACCAATCGGTAAGAAGGCTACATCAATCGGATGGCGTTCGCCAATCAGCTTCATATCAGAAAACAATCCTGTATCACCGGCATGATAAATCGTCTTGCCTTCATTACTGAACAAAATACCCGTTGGCATGCCACAATAAATGATTTCATTTTTATCTGTGATATAACCTGAACCGTGAAAAGCTTGGGTGAGCTTTACCGTTCCAAAATCAAATTTGTATGAACCGCCGATATTCATTCCGTGGGTTTTGACCCCTTGCCCGCTAAGAAAATCGGTAAGATCTGCACTTGCTATCACAAGAGAATCGTTTCTTTTCGCTATTGCGACCGTATCCCCGACATGATCGTTATGTCCGTGCGTTAAAATAATCGCATCCGCTTTTACTTCCTCTGCCTTTAAATCTGTTAAGCCATTGCCGTTAATAAATGGATCAATTAGGATCGTTTTTCCATTTGTTTGAATTTGGACAACTGCATGTCCATGGTAAGAAATTCTCATTTTCCCAACTCCTCTTAAATTGTTATTATATGTACTTCCATAAAAAGTTTCAAAATCCTTCTAGATTTATTCCCATACCTCCCTCGTTTTAGCTTAATATAAGCTCAGACAGTTTACATTCTCCTTTTATATTGATACTCTCATTATGGATTTTATTTTTTAAAAGGGGGTTCCCTGCACATGAATCAGCGATTAGTTAAGCTTCAAACATGGATGAAGGAAAATGGAATTGAAGTAAGCTTTCTTACTTCTTCCGAAAATGTATTTTATTTAAGCGGTTATTATACAGACCCGCATGAAAGATTGTTGGCCCTTGCTGTTTTTCAAGAGGAAGAACCGTTCCTCGTCTGCCCGGCGATGGAAGTACCAGATGCCAAACGTTCCGGTTGGGGGCATGAAATCATCGGTTATAGCGACATCGAAAACCCATGGGAAATGATTCAACATTCCATCAATAAAAGAATCAACGGCGTTTCAAAGGCCGCAATTGAAAAAGAACATATGAATGTCGAACGCTATGAGCATCTATCACAGTTGTTCCCTAAGGCATCTTTTGTTTCTGCAGAAGAAAAATTACGATTGTTACGGATGATTAAAGATGCCAAAGAATTAAAAACAATTGAAGAGGCTTGTGCCCTTGCCGATTATGCCGTTGAATTCGGTGCAAGTGAAATCAAGGAAGGTAAAACAGAGCTGGACGTCCTTAATACCTTAGAGTACGCCCTAAAGCAAAAGGGTGTAACCGAGATGTCATTTTCGACCATGGTGTTAACCGGTGCAAACGCGGCTTCCCCTCACGGTAACCCGGGCGAAACGAAAATTCAAAAAGGTGATCTCGTGTTATTCGATTTGGGTGTTGTTGTCGATCGATATTGTTCAGATATCACAAGAACGGTTGCTTTCGGGGACATTAACGACAAGCAGAAAGAAATTTATGATACTGTTTTAAAGGCACAGCTCGCTGCGATAGAGGCAAGTAAGCCAGGAGTTACAGCAGCAGAAATAGACCTTACGGCTCGCCGAATTATTGCAGAAGCAGGATATGGAGAATATTTTCCACATCGTTTAGGCCACGGACTTGGAATAGGTGTCCATGAGTATCCTTCAATGACCGAAACAAACCAGCTGGTAATTGAAGAAGGAATGGTCTATACAATCGAACCGGGAATTTATGTGCCAGAGGTGGCAGGTGTTCGAATTGAAGATGATATTTATATAACGGCTGACGGGGCAAAAGTTTTAACCAACTTCCCAAAAGAATTACAGATTCTTAAATAAGAAAATTGGTTTTTTTTTACATTGAACTTTAGTAGAAATTGATGTAATATACAAATACAAGCTGCGTTGTTCGTACTCATAATAAAGTTTTAACCTTTAAGCTGTAAAAGGGAGTTTAACTATCGATGCCGGAATGACAAGCCTCTGTCTATAAGACATGGAGGACACGCAGAAAGGTTTCTGAGAACACCCACTTTGAGGAGTGGTGGTTTAAAACTTTCTTATCTTACTACGGCAAATGCGGCTGTACATTATGTATTTCAAACCAGCTCTTTATGGAGCTGGTTTTTATTTTCATTATTGCTGGTTTAACAATGTTTTTGTATCTGAGAATTCCACGCCATGTGCTTCAGCAACAGCTTGATAGGTTACATAACCGCCTAAAGTATTGATTCCTTTTAACAATGCCTCATTTTCAAGGCATGCCTTTTGGTAACCCTTATTGGCAATAAGGACAGCATATGGAACAGTCACGTTTGTTAACGCAATCGTTGATGTTCTTGGTACCGCACCAGGCATATTGGCTACGGCATAATGAACAACACCATGTTTAACGTAAGTTGGATTGTCATGTGTGGTAATCCGATCCGTTGTTTCAAAAATACCACCTTGGTCGATGGCAATATCAACCACAACGCTGCCAGGCTTCATCGATTGAATCATCTCTTCACTAACAAGCTTTGGCGCCTTCGCTCCAGGGATTAAAACAGCACCAATGACTAAATCAGATTCCTTTACCGCTTCGGCAATGTTGTAGGGGTTAGACATTAACGTTGTCACGTCAGATCCAAATATATCATCTAATTGACGAAGACGATCGGGATTTAAATCAATAATCGTTACCTTTGAACCTAGACCGATTGCCATTTTCGCCGCATTTGTACCTGCTACACCTCCGCCAATAATCGTAACGGTTCCTCTTTGTACCCCTGGAACACCCGAGAGAAGAATCCCCTTTCCACCATAGACCTTTTCCAAAAATTGAGCGCCGATTTGCGCTGCCATCCTCCCGGCAACTTCACTCATTGGCGTCAATAATGGCAGACTTCTGTTCGCTAACTGAACTGTTTCATAAGCAATCCCGACTACTTTATTGTCAATTAGCGCTTTTGTTAATTCCGGTTCAGGTGCTAAATGTAAATATGTAAATAAAATTAAACCTTCACGGAAGTATTGGTATTCGCTTGGCAGCGGTTCTTTCACCTTCATGACCATATCCATGGACCATGCTTCAGACGCGGTTTCCACTAGCATTGCACCTGCAGTACTGTAATCTTCATCCAAAAATCCGGAACCAAGTCCCGCACCTTTTTCAATAAAAACCTCATGGCCAAATTTCACTAGGTTCACTACTCCGGCCGGTGTCATCGCTACACGGTTTTCATTATTTTTGACCTCTTTAGGTACCCCAATCCGCATGTGCTTACCTCCAAATAAATTATTTCATCGTAAAGAAACAAGTCAATATTAATATATCATCTTTCCACAGGAAAGATGTAACATCTAAGCATCTTTATGGAAGATGGGAAAACCATACTTTTTATTTCCTGCTTCTTCGCACCATCAGAAGAGCTTTACCAGGAGGGCAAAGCTCTTCGCACAACCTGTTATTAATAATAAGGGTATGGGTACCCATAATAATATGGGTCGTAATATGGATATCCATAACCGTACCCATATGGACCTGCTAATAATGCCCCTGCTGCTAACCCACCCAAAAACGGCAAACCAAAACCAAATCCCGGACGACCAAATCCAAATCCCGGACGACCAAATCCAAACCCTGGCCTTCCAAACCCACCAAACCCACCAAAGCCATGACCGAACCCTCCATGAATCCTCTCATCTACGTTTGCGGGCATCCCATACATTTCTGTATTCATTTTTCTCCTCCTCAATTTTATTACTTCACACACTAAAGAATATGCAAAATTGAAAGCAATCTCTTGGGTAAAGGCCCTGAATGACCGAATTTCCCATGACAGATAACTACTTATCGAATAGTAAAAGGCTGTCCAATGTGATGGACAGCCTTTTACTTACTTGAAAATTCATTTAGTCCTCTGCTACTGCATAATCATCGCTGTCAGCAAGGGCAGTACCTTCCCCAATAAAACCACTATTATAAGAGTTCATAATTTGTTCACTTACTTCATTTACACCTTGTTCAACAAATTCAAATGAAAATTTGTTATTTGGATCCCGCTTTTCCATCGCCATTTTGCAATTCCCCTTCCATGGTAAGTTCCTTCATTATTGTTCGAAAAATTGCAACAGTTATACGTTGTTAAATATTGTATAATCAAGGTGAGGAGATGATAGTCATGGGACTTAAATATCAAAATATTTTAGTCGCAATTGATGGGTCGAAGGAAGCAGATTGGGCATTTCGAAAGGGGATTGAAATCGCCAAACGGAATCAGGCAAATCTTTTATTAGTCCATGTCATTGACACAAGGTCATTTGCATTAATTGAAGCCTACGACACTGTCATCGGTGATCGAGCAGAAAAGCAGGCAAAAGATATGCTGGAAAATTATCAAAAGCAGGCTGTTGATGCAGGATTATCAAATGTTCATTTCGAAATTGAATTCGGCTCTCCTAAAATCCGTATCCCAAGAGACTTGGCTAAAAAACATAAGGTTGATTTAATCCTCTGCGGTGCTACAGGAATGAATGTAGTGGAAAGGTTTTTTATCGGAAGTGTTTCTGAACATATTACCCGTTATGCACCATGTGATGTCCTTGTCGTTCGGACAGAAAAAGATTCCGAAAAATAATGGAGGATATTGAAGCACGGAGCGAATTTGCCCCGTGCCTATTATTTTTCCCTATTAAAATCGTGAATGGCTTACCAATCTATAGTAAAATAAAAGCAATAACACAGCATGGAGGCCTCTTTAAATGATAGAGCATTTTTCTTTTGATCAACGTCTTGGCATCTCCCTCCCTGATTTAACAGTGGACTGGGATGAATACTGCAAAGAAACCCAGCAGGAGATTCTGTTAAATTGGGAGCAAATCCGCGGTTCCATCCCTGACCGTATTGCAGAGCTCGAGCAGGAAATCAACCATAAGCAAGAACAGCTTTCAAACGAAAATGACTTCCCTCGCTCTTGTCAATTGAACACAGATATCGCAGACCTTGCCTCCATCATTAATGATTTATGGCTTTGGTACCGAGCAAACCAAACAGTTTCCGGCAAAGTACATCAATAAGAAAAACTCCCTTTTTGCAGGGAGTTTTTGCTATTTACAGATCTTTTTTGATTTCCCTTACGACATGTCCGATTTCAGGCAGGATTAACTTATTCATCGCAAGCTTAACTGCTCCAGTTGAGCCTGGAGTTGAGAACACAGCCCTATTTTTAGACACTCCGGCAATTGCCCTGGAAAGAATTGCTGCAGAGCCGATATCTTCCTGATAACTTAGCATTCTGAACAATTCACCAAAGCCAACGATTTCCTTGTCCAGCAGACTTTGTACTGTTTCAATCGTTACATCACGCTTGGCAATTCCTGTCCCGCCATTCGTAAGGATTACATCAATGTCTTCACGGTCACAGCCTCTGAGTATTTCATTTTGAATCGGCGCCGCCTCGTCCTTAACAATGACATAATCAACAATCGTATGTCCTGCACCTTCCAGTAGCTCGATCATCAGCTTACCGCTTTTGTCAGTCTCCTTATCTCTTGTGTCACTAACTGTAATGACTTTACATTTAACCGTCTTCGGTGCTTCTTTTTTATGTTCTTGCGTGCTCATCCTGAAAATTCCTCTTTTCCCTTGAGATAACGAAGTTGATAATATTTATGGGCAAGGTCCGTTACTTTTCTCGTTAATTGATAATTAGCCCCTGCACCTATGGCCATACTAACGAGCGGAATCCCCTGAATGACCTTTTTTCGAAACAAGGTGATGACCAGCGCTTTTAATAGTTGTTGAACGGGCTGCTCCAGCCAAGTAATATCGGTGATTTCGTCATTACCTTCATAAAAATAATGCTCATCATTTCCCTCCAACTCCACCATCAATGAGGTCCATCCCTCTTTTTGAATTCTTGGCGGTAATGTTGCCGTATGAAAAACTTTTAATGATGTCATAATCTCATATGGCGTATTCACCTCAAATCCGTAGGTCATCGCAATTAATTGAACAACCCTTAAATTAATGACTGCCATCGCCGGGATGTCGGTGCTTAAGAGAAGCGTGCCCCCTGTTCCGGCTAGTCCCCCTTGGGCAAAAGAATAGAAGCGGTGCCTCGCTATTTGCTGCTCTGCTATGTATTGTAATTGATCAACTTCTAATTGCTTTAAGTCTGCTATTTTTTCTATATCTTTATGAAAAATTCTTCCCGAAGAAAGAATTCTTTCTTTTGCATCCATTTGCAGCTGTGAGCCTTGTATGATCCCATGTAAATGAAATAACCACGTATCAATGACAGAAAAAAATTGTCGTTGAATCTTATCAGGCAGTAACGTGAAAGTGCGTTCCAAATATTTTTCATAAGTTATTTGGAAGTCATTTGCCTCGTAATTAAGTAAATTTTTTTCCCACAACCGTATTTCATTTAAAATGTTTGTTTCCCGGTCTGTCAATGGCATCACAGAGGCCCCCTTCTTTAACAAAGCTTCTTTTTCCAGTATATCACAAAGAATTAAAACGCGAAAAAGGCAAAAGCTAGGTTGCTTTTGCCTTTTTCTTATTTATGCGTGCCAGCTAACCGAACTACGTCGCGGGCAATCATTACTTCTTCATTTGTTGGAATGATTAAGACTTTAACTGGTGAGTGAGGATAGTTGATGAATGCTTCCTCGCCTCTTACTTTGTTAAGAGCCGGATCCCAATAAACGCCCATAAATTCGAGACCTTTTAAGACGTTTTCTCTAATTGTGTCACTATTTTCACCGATACCGGCAGTGAAAATAATCGCATCTACACCAAACATACGAGATGCATAGGAACCAATATACTTATGAATCCTGTTTGCAAACACATCTAATGCTAGTTGTGCCCGTTCATTGCCTTTTTTCGCTTCAATTTCAATATCCCTTAAATCACTTGAGAATCCAGATACAGCTAACATTCCGCTCTTTTTATTTAATACATCAAGAACTTCGTCTGCTGTTTTATCTGTTTTTTCCATAATATATGGAATAAGCGCCGGGTCAATATTACCTGAACGTGTACCCATTGTAACTCCTGCAAGTGGTGTAAAGCCCATGGAGGTATCTATGGACTTTCCGCCTTCGATCGCAGCGATACTTGCCCC
Source organism: Neobacillus sp. NPDC097160 (assembly GCF_044762155.1). Classification (NCBI taxonomy): domain Bacteria; kingdom Bacillati; phylum Bacillota; class Bacilli; order Caryophanales; family Bacillaceae; genus Neobacillus; species Neobacillus sp. NPDC097160. The sequence goes on from NZ_JBIWDU010000008.1 coordinate 233,911, forward strand.
ATTCCCTAAGTGGCAGGAGATTAAACGAAGTTGTTCAACTGGTCGTCCTAACAGTTCGGCTGCACGCTGGGAAACATATTTATGGCTTGTGCCATGGAAGCCATATTTACGAATACCATATTCTTTATAGTATTGATATGGAAGACTGTACAGGAAAGAACTTTCAGGCATTGTTTGGTGGAAAGCTGTATCGAAAACAGCAATTGCTGGGACATTCGGAAGCACGCGCATGAATGCCTTAATGCCGGTAAGATTTGCCGGATTATGCAATGGAGCTAATTCCGATAGCTCGTTAATTTTATTTAAGACTTTGTCCGTGATTAGAACTGAATCAGTAAAGGTTTCTCCTCCGTGTACAACTCGATGGCCAATACCGTCAATCTCATTAAGTGACTTGATAATTCCTAAAGTCGTTAATTTATCTAACAGCATTTTTACGGCGACTTCATGGTCTGGAATATCAATTATTTCTTGGATTTTTTCGCCATTGGCAGTAATATTAAAAATTGAATCTGTTAGACCAATTCTTTCAATCAGCCCTTTTGTAATAACTTCTTCGCTTGGCATTTCAAATAATTGAAACTTCAATGAAGAACTTCCTGCATTTATTGCAATAATTTTTGCCATTTTCGTTACCGCTCCTTTTATATAACAATATCGATTCAATATGATTTATGGATAGTACACCTTATTTTGTGCAAACCGACTTTGTTTATTTCCCTCAATTCTTCATTTAATCATTGAAAATCGTACATATCAAGGGATAATTTCAGTGGCAACGGTTTCAAGCAAAATGTTCATATTTTCACAAATTTCTTATTATAAAAAAAGGATAAAACCGGTAAACTTGACCAGTTTTATCCTTTATTTTCTTGAAACCATTTTTCAATTTTGGATAAAATGCTATCCATCCCTACAGCACTTGATAGACTCGGCAAGTTTACGAGTAATGCCTGCTTTGGAGGTTGAACGCCTTCTCCCTTTTTTTGCAAAATCAAAATACTCTTGGCTGAATTTTTATTTTTAAACATACTTGTTGGTAAATGCAGCAGTCCCTGAATAATCAGATTTTCTTTAATAAATTCATGAAGCTGGGGTGCTTGCTCACTTTCAAATAGGCCGTTCGGAACTAGAAAAAATAAATAGCCGCCTGGGGTGGTATGCTTGACACTTTGTTCAATAAATAAATGATGGGAATATGAGTGACCTTCCTTAGCCATTAACTGATAATCTGCCGCTCTGATATCATTGGGATAAAAGCCAATTGGCAAATCTGCAATGACCGCCTCAACTGGATCGATAAACAACGGCTCCAGGCCGTCCTGATTGAACAGTTGAACAGGATGCTCTTGTAAATTGGCATTTACATAGGCAAGTTTGATCAGGATGTCGTCAATCTCCACTCCGATAGAGGTAATATTTTTATGGACATGATTTAAAACGGTTGTTAATAAATTTCCTGTTCCAACGGCAGGGTCGAGGAGTCGGAAGGACGGCTGCTTCATGAATCTTTCCACAAGGTAACCAACCAGCATCCCGACAGAATCTGGCGTCATTTGATGGTTGGGCTGCACATTTTCCTTCATCCCTTTTAGAATTACAAGCTGAAAGGCTTTACGAATATCTTCATTCGAATATTTGACCAAATGAATCTCTTCATATTGTTTCTTAAGCCTTTTTAGCGTCAGCTCACTTAGCTCTTCCTGAAGGATTGCCCCCTGAAATAAATTTTCACCTGTTTCGGCAAGTGCCTCTAGGTAACTACAGGATAATTCCTCTTGTAAAATAAGAGCTGTTTCGTTAAATAATGTAAATAGCTGTTCAACTGGAGAAATTTTCATTGTTCCCCTCCATTACTAAATTTCCTTATCCATTTTATACGAGTATGTATTTTTTAAACAAGTATAAAGGCCTCGCTACCTGAGCCGAGGCCTTTTTAAAGTCTTTCAATTATTTTGCCGCTTTTGCAGCCTCAATTGCAGCTTCGTAGTTCGGGTGGTTCGTTGCTTCACTAACATACTCAACATATGTCACTGTATCGTTTGAGTCTACCACGAAAACAGCACGAGCTAATAGTCTTAGTTCTTGGATAGCAACCCCATATGCTTCTCCAAAAGAAAGGTCGCGGTGATCGGATAATGTTTGCACATTTTCAATGCCGCTTGCTGCACACCAGCGTTTTTGCGCAAATGGTAGGTCCACGCTCACTGTTAAAATTTTAACGTTTCCTAAGCTGTTTGCTTCTTCATTGAAACGGCGTGTTTCTGCATCACATACACCTGTATCTAAAGAAGGTACTGATGTAATTAAACGTACTTGCCCTTTTGTATTGTTTAACGTTACTTCTGATAGGTCATTCGCAAGTACTGTAAAGTTTGGAGCCTTGTCACCAACTTTTACTTCGTTCCCTAATAGCGTGATAGCATTTCCTTTAAATGTTACATTTGCCATTTCCTTCGTCCTCCTTTGTCGTATTAAAGCAAATCCCTTTGTAAAAGCAATTTAACTTTAAATATGTACATTGTAAATATATCTTTTCAAAACTACTTTTGCAATTATTTGAAACTGATGGAAATCAAGAAAAAAGTTAATCTTCCAATTTAGTGGAAGATTAACTTAAGGGAATTACAGTTCCAGATCAACTTTTGGCTGCTGTTGGTTGTTTTGCTGCTGTGTATTCTCGTCTTTTTTCGAGAACATTTGCTGAATTTTATCAACTGCCTGCGGTGCAAGTTCTAAAATCTTTTCGTACAAATGGGTACTTTCATCGAGATGAAGCATTTTGACACCATGCGAGTTTACAATTAAAAACGCAATTGGGGTGATCGAAACACCGCCGCCGCTACCGCCGCCAAAAGGAAGCTTTGGTTGTCCCTGGCTTTGTCCTTGTCCTTGACTTTGCCCTTGACTCTGCCCTTGTGATTGAGAACTATCGAGTTTGAACTCACTACCTCCAGCAGCAAATCCAAATCCAACCTTTGATACTGTTAAAATAACACTTCCGTCAGGGGTTTCAACTGGATCCCCAATGATGGTATTTACATCAATCATTTCTTTTAAGCTTTCCATTGCGGTTGTCATCAAACCTTGAATTGGGTGGTCAGACATGTCTATTTCCTCCTCTTTCAAACGGATTTCGTTTTTTCATTTTTAAAATTGTTGTTGCTTTTAGCGCGCGGTTTTCCGCCCTTCCAGAATTTAATCAGTTTTAATCCTGCGAGAATAGCATGCCCGATTCGAAACTGAAACATACACGAAAATCTTGTTTGAATAACGGCTGCTTGAAAATGGGGAGTAACCGATAAATGCGGCAGTTCCTTCAATCGTAAATAATGACTCAGAAGGCCAATGATGCTGCCTTTAATTGCCCATAAAGCCCCTGTAGCCATACCGGTATAGGCAGCATCCCCCACGCCAACGAATGAATCCCATTCCAATTTTTTTATTGTCACCTTTCGTAAAAACTTCCTGACAATCACATGAAAATTGAAAACCTTCTCCAGAAGTTCTTTCATTTTTTTAAAATTTGTCGTCACATCCTTTTTGGTGATTTGGTTTACCCTATGTTCAGGATTCACGGCGGCAGCATCACCCATATGTGAATGACTTTTTACCACGACACTTGGTGAATTATCATCAATTTTTATTAATGGAACATTCATTTTATATTTAATTAACCCAAACCACACCCTTAGCTCTACCTTTAAATCATCGTTGTCATTGTGATGATAATAATTTACAAGAATCGTTATTTTTGAAAAAATAATTAAGATGAATAAGAACAATAGGATCGATAAAGAAAGCCACAGCCAAAACAATTTGTTCACAACCTTTCAGCCTATTATTATTTACTTATGGAAAAAAAATAAACCTACCAACTGGACGTTGATAGGTTTGATCTATTCCTATTTTACCGCTCCACATGGATGACGGTGGTATCAGTGAAGATGTCATGCAGCCCTTGCTTTTTTGGTAAAAAGGCCACAATGATATAGCCGATAATGATTGTTGCTGATATAAAGCGGCCAATCCATTCACGAAAAAGAATGGTTCCCCAAGATAATTCATCATTTTTTAAGTCCACTACCTTTAAACCAAATACCATTTTTCCAAGCGTTTGCTTAAAATATTTTGTCATCAAAACAAAATACAAATAAAAGATAACCGCTGATGTAATGGTAATAGGGGCAAACATGTTAAACTCGGATAAAGAAATATCGAGTGCTCGAAATACTGGTTTTACTAGGATTCTTCCTATACTGCCAACCACAATTAAATCAAGCAGATAAGCCCAAAACCGCATCCAGAAACCGGCATACCGAACTGGAAGGCCTTGTATCTGGTAATCTCCAGTGGAAAAAACTTTGACACTTTCATCGTCTATTTGATATGACGTGGTTTCCTTCATTACTTCTTGATCATCATTCGTTTCCATTCACTTTGTCCCCCCTTATTCCGCATATAAATACATCAGGCGCGGTGAATTTGGTTTGGAAAGAATTTTCATGAGTCCCGCCATTTCCACATTATCGCCGATTAACTTTTTTGCCTGGAACTTAAATAGGGAGCCAAAACCAAGATCGTCCGAATAACGAACTACCTTTGCACCTTTTAGCTTTTCTTGCTTTTTCATTTGAGTGATGACATCTTCTAGGTAGCCAAAATCATCAATAAGCTTAATTTCTTTTGCCTGCCGCCCATCATACACACGGCCATCGGCAATCTTCTTCACTTCCTCCACACTCATATGGCGGCCCTCTGAAATGACTTTGACAAACCCTTCATACGAATTATCGATCATCTTTTGTAAAATTTGCCGTTCATCTTCTGTCATTTCTCTTGTTGGGCTCATAATGTCTTTATATTTTCCGCTTTTAATCGTAACAAAATCCACACCATATTTATCGGCCAAGCCCTTGTAATTATATCCTTCCATAATCACCCCAAGTGACCCTGTTAATGTTTCAGGGCTGGCAAAGATTTTTTTTGCTGCCGTTGAAATATAATATCCCCCTGAAGCGGCCATGGAGCCCATTGAAATATAGACCGGTTTTTTACTTTTCTTTTGGATGTCCACAAGCTTGTCGTGAATTTCTGCACTTTCAACGACTCCCCCGCCCGGAGAGTTCACTCTGATAATCACACCCTTTACCGTATCGTCCTCTTCAAGATAGTTTAACTTTTTCATAAAATCTTGATGATTATAGCCTGCGCTTTGCAAAAATGACCCTGGTTCGCCACTATCCTGGATGACCCCATCGACATCGAGAATCACGATTTTCTTTAATTCGCTGCCATCTTTGACGACTTCCTCGGTAAAAGCCTGTTCAGTAGTTGCCATAAAATCCGTTAAATCCGTTTCAATTCCTTTAAAAGCAAACGCAGATAAAAGATTAATCACAATTGAAACAAAAAATAATGCCGCAGCAATTCCAAGAGCAGCCCATCGTTTTCCATTCATATGTATATTTCCCCCTCTTTCGTTCGTCTAAAATTCACATCCCTGCTTTCATATTGTTTCAAAAAAGTGCTAAACTAATTTCAGACTATCATTATTTTACCAAAGATTAATTTCCAAATGTTACACTTTTTTCATTACCTTACAGGAGGACCAGTTTATGGAATTAAGACGTAATATTTATTTTTATCACAAGCGGGATGCGGACATGCTTTCAAAAGCAGCTCCTCTAGTCGAATTGGCTGAACGGTATGGTTTTGCCATCGTTAAAGATTATAAGCAGGCAAATATTATTGCCAGCATTGGTGATGATGGTACATTTCTGCAGGCTGTGAGGAAAACGGGCTTTCGTGATGATTGTCTTTATTTGGGCATTTCAACTCAAAATAGTTTAAGTATGTATTGCGACTTTCGCATCAGTGATACTTCCAAAATGATCGAGGTCATGACCACAAATGAACACATTGAAGTCCGCCGCTATCCATTGATTGAAGTGAACGTGGATGGTAAGGGGACATTCCCTTGCTTGAACGAATTCAGCATTCGCTCGTCTATTATTAAAACTCTCGTCATAGATGTATTTGTTGACCAGCTCCATTTAGAAACGTTTCGCGGAGATGGGCTGATTGTTGCGACACCAACGGGTAGTACTGCCTATAATAAATCGGTGAATGGTTCGATTGTCGACCCGCTCCTCTCCTGCATGCAGGTAAGTGAGGTTGCCTCAGTAAACACAAACCGCTACCGTACGCTTGGCGCATCCTTTATTGTCGGAAGCGAGCGGACGCTCACCCTCAAGGTAATATCAGAAGGCAATGACTATCCGACAATGGGAATGGATAATGAGGCATTAAGCATCCGTTATACGGATAAAATTCAAATAAAAATTAGTGATAAAAAAATTAAAACCTTAAAACTAAAAGACAACTCCTTTTGGGATAAAGTCAAGAGAACATTTTTATAACGAAAAAACCTTATCCCTGCTGCGGATAAGGTTTTATTATTATAGGGTTGCGCGCTTTTCTTTGCGCCATTTTAAACCTTTTTCAGACAATAGCTTTGTTTTGGAAAGCGAATAAATCGTTAGGGCCGACCAAATAAACAAAAAGGCTAAAAGTTGTGATTTTGTAAAATGCTCTTGATAGACAAAAACACCTAAAATTAATGTTAAGGTTGGTGCAATATATTGCAGGAAGCCGAGGAGCGAGAGCGGAATTTTTTGCGCTCCTTTTGCAAAATAAAGCAGTGGCACCGCTGTTGCGACACCCGCACCCATTAATAGCAAATCAGTTCCAACGCTCATGGTTAAAAAGGAATTCGAACCATGTACAAATAAGAAAATCATATAGATGGCCGCGATTGGTGAAACGACAAGCGTTTCTAATGTCAAACCAACGGCAGAATCCACATTAATCAGCTTTTTAGCCAACCCATATGAACCAAAGGTTAGAGCCAGGGAAATCGCAATCCACGGAAATGTACCATGGGAAATTGTCATGATTAATACCCCAACAGCTGCCAGAATGAAGGATCCGTATTGGTAGATTGTTAATTTTTCCTTCAGGACAATCATTCCCAATAAAATACTGATAAGCGGATTGATATAATAACCAAGACTAGCTTCAATCATATGGCCGCTATTAACTGCCCAAATATAAATAAACCAATTCCCGCTAATGATTATCGAGGCAAGCGCCAGCGCGTACATTTGTTTTTTATTTTGGGCAAATCCTTTAAGGGTACGGACAAATAATCCCCACTTTTTCGTAAAGAAAAGAATGATCAGCATAAAAATAAACGACCAAAAAATGCGGTTTGCAAGGATCTCCATTGCATTTACTTGATCTAAAAATTTCCAATAAATCGGCAGCAGTCCCCAAATAAAATAGGAAACACCAGCATAAATGGCTCCCGTCTTTGTGTCTGTCTTTTTCATATGTCTCCTCGAGCCCCTATTCTTTCAAGTTTCGAAATATCTTCATTATAACGTGAAACTACAAAAATAGGGGGATTTTTTACCTGCAATTATTCCTTTCCAAACACAATCTCCCCGCCAATAATGGTCATCTTTACTGGAACATCTGGTATTTCGGTAAAAGGAATTCTAAAAATATCACGATCGAAGACGGTGAAGTCAGCCAAAAATCCATTTCTTATCATTCCGCGGTCGTGCTCATGACAAGCGGCATAGGCACTGCCTTTTGTATATAAACAGACGGCATCATATACACTTAGTGCCTGTTCTCTTCCATAAACAATTCCTTTTGGATCATTTCGATCCATCCTGGTGACCGCAGCGTGGATGCCGAATAATGGATTGGGCAATTCAATCGGTGCATCAGAGCCGCCGGCACAATGAAGGCCTTCATTTATGAGCGTTTTCCAGGCATAGCAATAGTCCATTTTGCTGCTGCCTACTCGGTCAATGACCCATGGAAAATCAGAAGCAAGAAATACGGGCTGGATATCGAGGATGACTGGGAGTTTCTTTGCTCTATCAATCAGGTCTTGACGCAAAATTTGCGCATGAATCAGCCGGTCTCTCCCGGAACCAGCAAGTGGATGGGCTTCAATCGCGTTTAATACATATTCAAAGGCTAAATCCCCAATTGCATGAACGGCAACAGGAAGGTTGTGAGAACGTGCTTTAGCTACTAAGCCATTCAATTCCTCTTGACTAAATATGGCTACTCCATTTGTCTCCGGTGCATCATGATAGGGATGGCTTAAGAGTGCCGTCCTCCCACCGAGAGCACCATCTGCAAAAATCTTCATTGCACCAAACTCAATCCACTCGTTACCGGTTAAGAAACCCGCACCTTCGTTCACCATGTTATCAATAACCTCGTGATGCACAAGTAAATGGGTACGGAATTTATATCCCTCCTCTTCGATTACCTTTTTAAACGTCTTGTATGTGCGATAGAATCCCCCGTAATAATGTAAATCCTCGGTATGAACACCGGTAACCCCTAGCTGATATAAATCTTTAATCGATGCCCGCATCGCTTTTTGTAAATATTCTTCTGAAACTATAGGAACGGCAGCCTGTATAAAGTCTTGGGCCGTATCTTTTAGAAGACCGGTTAAACCTGCCTCCAAATCTTTTTCGATAACTCCCCCCGGCGGACTGTCTGTATCTTTAAATATACCTGCTAGTTCCAATGCCTTTGTGTTCACGATCATGGCATGGCGGCAAATCCGCTTTAACATGATGGGGTTTTCAGTGTTGATTTCGTCCAATTCCCTGTGATGGATCATTTCTGGCCGGCTCCAAAGGTTCTCATTCCAGCCCTCGCCAATGATCCATTCACCTTTAGTGCAATCCCTTGAATAATCTTTTACTGCCGCTAAAACTTCTTCTTTCGACTTCATCTTTGATAGGTCAAGTCGGATTAATTTTTCCCCGTGGCCAATTAAATGGATATGACTATCCACAAACCCGGGAAACATCGTGCCGCCTTTCAGGTCGACCCGTTCCGTGATCCTTTCGTTAAAACCTTCTTCCAATTGCTTTTTATCACCTGTTTGAACGATTCGGTCTCCTTCTGTAAAAATAGCTTCTACCGTTGTTCCTTCGTTTTCAAGCGTATAAATGATTCCCCCATACCATAACTTTCCCATGTTCATGTCCCCTTCCGCTTTAAAGTAAACAAGCAGACGGTTAAACAACACCGCCTGCTCTTCTTTTTCAAAAATTAAACTTGTTTTTGCGATTCCATTTCTTTTTGACGGAGCTCAATCCGGCGAATTTTCCCTGAGGTTGTTTTCGGCAGATCGGTCAAATACTCAATTTTCCTTGGGTATTTATATGGAGCTGTAAGTGTTTTTACATGCTCCTGCAAGCTTTTCGTTAACTCCGGATTCCCAGGGTCGACATCGTCTTGTAAAACGACAAATGCTTTGACAATAAAGCCGCGAATTTCGTCAGGGCTGGCGACAACGGCACACTCTTTGACATATGGATGTTTCACCAGCGCATCCTCTACTTCAAACGGCCCAATCGTGTAGCCTGAGCTGATAATAATATCATCACTGCGGCCTTCGAACCAGAAATAGCCTTCTTCATCCATTTTCGCCCTATCACCTGTCACATAGTAATCGCCGCGGAATTGCATGGCGGTTCTTTCCGGATCTTTATAATAGTTTTTAAATAAGGCAGGTGTTTCGACATGGACGGCAATATCGCCAACTTCGCCAACGGCACAAACCTGGCCTTCGTCATTAATAATTTCTACCCGGTTTCCAGGTGTCGGCTTGCCCATTGATCCCGGCTTCAGTTCCATCCCTTTTGTTACCCCAACAAGCAAGGTATTCTCTGTCTGCCCATAGCCATCACGGACATCGATCGTAAAATATTTTCTAAAGGTATCAATAACCTCACGATTCAATGGTTCACCTGCAGAAACAGCACTATGAAGGTTTGGTAATTGATATTCTGCTAAATTGTCCACCTTTGCCATTAAGCGATATTCTGTCGGTGTGCAGCAAAGGACGTTGACATCATATTTTTGCAGCAGGCTTAAATATTTTTTCGGTTCAAATTTTCCGTTGTACACGAGGCCAGTGCCGCCTGAGCCAAGAACGGATAGGAATGGACTCCAAATCCACTTTTGCCAGCCGGGGCCGGCTGTTGCCCAAACGGTATCGCCTTCTTCAATACAAAGCCATTTGGCTGCTGCAGTTTTTAAATGGGCAAAGGCCCAGCCATGTGTGTGGACAACGCCTTTTGGATTTCCAGTTGTTCCAGATGTATAGGATAAAAAGGCCATATCATTTCGTAAGGTGTCGGCAATTGTGAATTCATCGCTGGATTTTTCCATTGCGGCATCCAAATGAATCCAGCCTTCTTCCTCTGCTCCAAGTGTAAACTTAACAATTGGTTGTGTTTCGGTAATATGTTCAAATTGATCGACGTAAGGATAATAACTGATAACGGCCTTTACATCACCATGCGAAATACGATACTGCAAATCTTTTTCCCGTAGCATTTCTGAACTAGGAATGACCACCATTCCTGCCTTTAATGCGGCCAGATAAACAACATATGCTTCAATCAGACGAGGTACGATTACGAGAACGACATCGCCTTTCGTTAAACCATTCTGGATAAAAACGTTCCCAGCTTGGTTTACCTGCTTCATTAATTGCTTATATGTAACTTCCTTTGTTTCACCTAATTCATTTTCCCACTTTAAGGCAATTCTTTGCGGATCTTTAGCATAGCGCTCCATTTCAGAAACAAGATTATACTGTTCAGGTGCAATTAAGTCTTCGCGTTTCATAACTCTCCCCCTAAAATAATTTTCTTATACTATTATTATACAAAGAGAATAAAAATTTGGAAATATTAATAAATTTTCATTTACTCCTAGTACCTAGTACTAATTATATACCTAAAATCTAAAAGTGAAAACAAAAAGAGAGTGGGAGGAAGCCCTCCGCACTCTCTGTAGCCATCGTATTTATTTTTGATTAACGAGAAAATCCGCCGCCTAATTGAGACTCAGCCATTTGAACTAGACGCTTTGTGATTTCACCACCAACAGAACCGTTAGCACGTGAAGTAGTGTCAGCACCAAGCTGTACACCAAATTCAGAAGCAATTTCATATTTCATTTGGGAAAGAGCTTGTTCAACACCAGGAACTAATAATTGATTTGAATTGTTGTTTGCCATGTGATATCACCTCCTTGTGAGTATAGAATGTGTAGAACCAACAAGCTTCATTCTATAATCCAATTGGTAATTGTTCACAAAAAATTCAAATTATGCTTTTAAAATAATGAATCAAAATTAGATGGCTGTTCGTCCACAGGTTTAACGACAATCGTCTCAACCTCTTGAACCGCTCTTTGTATCATTGGTTCAAAATCAAAATAGCTTTCATAATGCTGCACTTTTTCCCTTTTGGGCTTTGTTTTTGGAGAGGACGGAACAAAAATCGTACAGCAGTCTTCAAACGGTCTGTTGGAAATTTCCAGTGTATCAATTTCCTGCGCGAGTTTGATTATATCCGTTTTATCCATCGTAATCAAAGGACGTAAAATCGGCGTATTCGTCACTTCATTAATGGCAAACATGCTTTCTAACGTCTGGCTGGCTACCTGCCCAAGGCTTTCACCGTTAACGATGGCAAGACCCTCCTGCCTTTTTCTAATTTCATCCGTAATTCGCAGCATCATTCTTCTTGTCGTGGTCATCGAATAGTTTTCCGGAATTTGTTCACGGATCGTCTGTTGAATATCGGTAAAAGGCACAATATGCAATTTGATCGAACCGTAAATCTCAGCCAGCTTTTTAGATAAATCGATTACCTTCTCCTTTGACCGTTCGCTTGTGAATGGCGGACTAAAAAAATGCACGGCTTCAATTTCTAATCCCCGCTTCATGGCTAAATAGCCTGCCACAGGGCTGTCAATACCGCCGGATAGCATGAGCATCGCTTTACCGCTTGAACCGACAGGAAGCCCCCCGGCACCTTGTATCGTTTCGCAGGAAAGATAGATGGCTTCTTTTCTAACCTCAATCCGTAAATTAATATCAGGAGTTCTCACATCCACTTTGAGACCTGGAATATTTTCCAGTAAATGACCGCCAATTGTGTGATTGATTCCTTCCGTATTCAATTCAAATGTTTTATCAGATCGTTTTGGCGTAATTTTGAAGGTTTGACCTTCCTTGAAAAGAGAGTTAACCAATTCAAACGAGGCCTGTTTTAACGCCTCCACATTTCTATCCACCTTTATAGCCGGACTGAAGGATTGAATCCCAAATATATTCTTTAGCTTTTCAATGATATCTATTCCATCTTCACCATTTAATAACACATACATCCGGTCCCGACTTGATTCCACTTTAATATTTGGGAATGGAGCCAGGGCAAGTCTAACACTCTTTCTTAGCTTATCGATAAATTTATTGCGATTTCGGCCCTTTGTTGAGATTTCACCATAGCGTATTAGTATACGATCATATTTCATTTAATCCATAACCTTTCGTAATTGGTTTGCCGTTTTCTTTATTTTTATAATTGCTGTTTTTGCTTCTTCTTCGGTATTTTCAAATGACAGGCTTATCCGAATGGCACTTTCGGCTAAACTTTCAGGAACGCCCATGGCAAGCAGCGTTTTACTTGGAGATTTCTTTTTGGAAGAACAAGCACTAGTCGTCGAAACAAAGACCCCCTCTTGCTCCAAGGCATGGATCACCACTTCCGACTTCATTCCAGAAAGGGAAAAGTTAACGATATGCGGTGCTGAATGTTCGATAGGTGTATGGATCTTGATACCCTCTATTTCATTCAACCCCGTTCTTAGCATGCTCTGGATTTTCTTCATTCTTGCTATACCAGTTTCACTTTTCACCACTGTCATTCGCAAAGCTTTGGCCATTGCAACAGCCCCGGCTACATTTTCAGTACCGCTGCGCATCTTCCGTTCTTGATTACCGCCTGAAAATAGCGGTGCAAGTCTTGCCCCTTCACGAATAAACAGGGCACCTGTCCCTTTTAACCCGTGGAACTTATGGGCAGAAAGCGAGCAAAGGTCCACATTGCTTTTTTGTAATGACAGGGGCACTTTTCCAATGCCCTGAACTGTATCAGTATGAAATAATATCTTTGGATACTTTTTTACCATTTCGCCAATTTCTTTAATCGGCTGCACGGTACCCACTTCATTGTTTACCTGCATGACTGAAATGAAAATAGTATCTTTTCGGATCGCTTTTTCGACATCCTCCACACGTACTCTCCCGTTTTCGTCAACAGGCAGATAGGTGATGTCGAAGCCTTCCTGCTCAAGCTGCTCCATTGCAGCTCTGACAGAGGCGTGCTCCACACTTGTGGTAATCAAGTGGCGACCTTTATTTTGATTCAATAATGCTGCACCTTTTATCGCGATATTGTTGCTTTCTGTACCGCCAGAGGTAAAATAAATCTCAGTCGGTTTCACCATTAAAAGTTTTGCTACCTGTTCCCTCGCCTGTGATAAGAGCTTCTCAGCCTGTCCCCCCATACTATGCAATGAGGAAGGATTGCCAAAATATTCGCTCGAAACCGTTACATAAGAATCTAACACTTCTTTATATGGTTTAGTCGTTGCACTATTATCAAAATAAATCATTCTAATCTCCTCCGTACAAAGATAAATACTATCATAAGTATAATTAATTTAAAAAGAAAAACCGATTCGACCAAAAACGGTTGAATCGGTTTTCTCACTTATTCAGTTTCAATTGCCGCTTTTATTTTTTTCAAAGCTTCCGGGTCGATACCTTCAAGTGATGCCGCAACCTGCTCTAATGCCTCTTGATACTCATATTGTCTGAATGCCATTTCTGCATCCATTAATCCCTTGGCAACTGATGGATAATGACTTCGATATCGATTGCCGTACTGGATGGCTCTTTCTGCCAGCGTCACATTCTCGATCAATTCATATGTGGTATTAATGAGTTTTTCAACTGTTAAAACGGAAATTTCCAGGTACTGATTAAGGGCGGAAATATTTAGTGGCTTTTCTTCCAGCTGGAAACGAACATTTTGAATGCTCTCGTTTGTATCTTGGAATAAATAATGATAGTCTGCCGGCACACCTGGGACATTATTTTTCGTCACTAGACGTACAGTCTCGCCAACCTTTTTCGTCAGCTCCATGATCGTTTCTCTTGCTTCTAGTTCATCTTTTCTGAGTGCTTGGAGTTTAAGAGCAAATGCTTGCTGCCCTTCACGGATGATATCCAGTTGATCTTTTATATCACTTAATTCTTCACTAAGCACCGTTTGTGCTGTTCCGTTCAACTTTAATTTTTCAACAAAAATCTCATAGTGCTTATAAACTGTTGAAAGTTCTGTTTCAAGACTCCTTTGTGTTTCAAAGTCACTATCCGATAATTGATAGCTTTGCTGGACCTGCAGTACCTCATTGGACAGATTTTTATTATCTTTTTGAGCAGAAGCCAGGAGTTCATATGCTGCTTTTTCATTCTTTTGCACATAATGCTTAGCATGAACTTCTTTCTCCAAATGATCAAAGAGAATATCGATTCGATCCTTAACTTCTATAATGCCTTCTTCAGCTTTGTCAATCTCCGTTGCTTCAATTAAAGCAAGGTTTTCAGACAGCTTTTCTTCCAGGCGTTTAATTTCCTTTTCGACATTTATATGATCTAAATAATATTCCTGCTCAGCCATTTCCCTATGTCCTTCTAAACAATCGGAAAGCTGGTTTGGAAGTAGTGATTGACATTCAATGATAAACTGGGGAATCAAATCCATTTGGTTTTTAATGGTTTCAAGCTGACTTTGAATCAGTAAAACAACTTCACGAGCTTCAAGATAATTTCCGAGGTCCGTTTTTTCATCAAATTCCTGAAATTTTTGCGCCGCATCATTAAGCTTTACTTCTAAATATTTTTCTGCATTCCCAAAGCTATGGCGGTGGGCAAGGAGCATTTTTTTCGCTTCTCTGTATAGGTCTTTTAACTCCTCAATTTCTACCCTGTTTTTTTCTTCACTGCCGACAAGTTCATGTAACTCTTCCAATATTTTTTTGATCTGTTTCTCGGTTTCTTGCAATTTCGTATCAATCGCTTGTTGAACCTCTTTGGCTTTTTTAAATCGATACCGATCTATGTATTCCTCCGCATCAAACAGCATTTCTTCTAAATTAGGAAGCTTTACTGTTACCACATCATCCCATTGATTCCGCCAACCTTCGAAAAGCTCTTCCGTTTGGCCTGTCATATTTAACTGCTTTACCTTTGACATTTCATCCAGTATTGGTCGATCCAATAAATCGATTTTCCACGCCTCTAATCGATCCATTTCTTTAAAATGTTTTTTCTTTATTAAATATCCCAATACAAATAAGGCTAGTAAAAGGATGAACAATCCAATGAAATATTTCACAAGTAAGCCCCCTATTTCAAACAACATTGATTCTATTCATTCCGCACGCAATCTATATTAATAAAACTCTTCCTGTTCCATTCAATGCTTTTATGATACCATGTAACCGACAATTTTTGACTATTATTTTCAATTTTTTTGTAAAATAAAAAAAAAAATAGCGATTCTCGCTATTTTAGTGCTGCCCCCTTTTTTACCGGCAAGTCCGAACATAAAGTTTTATCGATCCATAAATTAATATCTTTTAAATATTTTTGCTCAAAAAACGGCTCATTTGGAAAGATATACAAGACCTCTCTCATATATTGGGTATTCATATACGGCATCATCAATAAGCTTTTAAGTTGTATGATTAAATATGGAATTGAATGTGGACGAAATTCATTCCATTCAAAGCCTCTTTCAAAAATATTTTGGAAATAGTATTTTTCTTTAAGTGAATACGTTGACATGATTTCCCGCACTATTTGCGAATCCATCGACATTTCCCGATAGATAAAACTGGTAAGGTGAATATTTTCACTTTGATAATGGAGTAAATCAGCTACGATCCGCTTTAAGCACTCCTTTGCCCCTCGATCAATGGATGCAAATGCTTCCTCAATCTTACTCATGTACTGTTCAAAAAAATGCATAAAGCAATATTCTAAGAGTCCTGGTTTATTATGAAAATGGTAGGCAATGGCTGCTGTATTTACTTTTGCTAAACTGGCAATATCCCTAATAGACGTTCCCGAATACCCATTTGAATTAAACAACGAAATAGCTGCCTTCACAATTGCATCTTTTGCATTTGGCTTCATTCATTTTCCCCCTTCAGGATCCCCTTATATAATGATTCTGTATGTCACAATTGATTCCTTTATTAAAATATCGACAAAGTCTGCTCTTTTTCTTCTAATTTTGATAAAATAAATAATAAAAGTATATAGAAAGAGGGGAAATGACTTGTTTAACGTCGAAATGTACACCGGGAGTCGTGAAGAAAATTATGAGCTCGTTAAAAAGCAGCTGTCTGCACTCCTTCACGATGAGCCAAACCAAATAGCTAATCTTAGTAATGCCACCGCGATATTAAACCAATTTCTAGACCGTGTAAACTGGGTTGGGTTTTATTTGCTGGATACTAATGGAGAACTCGTGCTCGGACCATTCCAGGGGTTACCTGCCTGTGTCCGGATTCCTCTTGGAAAAGGAGTATGCGGTACTGCTGCCTTGAAAAAGGAGACCGAACGCGTCCAAGACGTAAATCAATTTCCAGGTCATATCGCTTGTGATGCTGCCTCCCAATCTGAAATTGTTATACCACTCATCAAAGGGGAGCAATTAATTGGTGTATTAGACATTGATTCTCCGGAAACAAATCGCTTTGATGAATTAGACCAGCAAAAACTGGAAGAATTTGTTGACATTTTAATGAAACATATCTGAAGAAAACTCGCTCAAATGAGCGAGTTTTCTTTAGACATTTTGAAATGCCTGCTCTAAATCTTCCGTAATTTATAGATTATGATATTTGAGGTTATATCGTTAAGGCACCCAGTTATATGAGTGCCTAACTTGCCCTTATATTATCACCTTGGATGACAACTTTGTTCTTTCCAGTCTCTTTAGCTATATATAAGGCTTCATCGGCCCTTTTAAATACATATTGATAGGAATCATGCTTCTCTTTATTCCAATAGGAAACACCACATGACACCGTAATATGTGGCTCAGAGCATTCTGATACCTTTTTTACTAACCGTTTGGCTATGGCGACTCCTGTATCTAATGGAACCTTTGGGAGATAAATAGCCAGTTCTTCACCACCCCAGCGGGCGCCAACATCATTTTCGCGAATATTTCCTCTTATTAGATTTGCTACCTGGATCAGCACTTCATCCCCAATTTGATGTCCATGCGTATCATTAATTTCTTTAAAATTATCAATATCAATTAGAATAAAGGTTCCTTCCTCATCCTTCTTCATGGAACGCTGAATTTTATCATCCAAAAACTTTCGTGAATGGAGCTTTGTCAGATGGTCAGTGGTAACCAATATTTTTAATTCTTCTCTCAATATGGAGTTGGTTAATGCTAACGATGAATGATGGACTAGTGACTGTAGAAGCTTGAATGAATCAAAAGAGAAGAAATAAGGACTACGATGCATAATGATACAAAAACCTTTTAATTTTTTGCTGACTACCACAGGTACCGCCATAATGGAATGAAAGCTTGTTCCATAATTTTTTTCAGATAGGTTTAGATCCCCTATAAATAGCGGTTCATTTCCCTTTTGTAATTTTCCTTTTATGTAGTCAATATAGACGCGAGCCTGCCTTGTGAAAAAGTAGGAAGTAGACCCAGGGAGTGCCTTCGCTTTTGCTTGATCTTGTGAAAATAGAAAAAAACCAACTTCTTCCGCCTCAAAAGAAGTCTTAATTTTTGTTGACATGAATGTAAATGTTTCAGCCATCGGCCGGTTCGAATTTAGTTGGTGAGAGGTTTCGTTGATTAATTGCAGATCAGAAATAGTCCTTTGTGATTGTTGATGAAGCTGGGCATTTTCTAATGCTCCGCCCGCACACTCTGAGAACAAAGCAATAAATTCTACCTCCATAGCGGGAAATTCTGAAGTTTCCGGTGCGATCACCTGTAATACTCCATACACCCCCTGCTTCCCTTTTAAAGGGGCATAGAGAATAGCATGTTTTTCAAAATGAGAACTTTCAAATTGAACATTACCTGATGCAAATGCCTTTATAGCCACAATATTTTCACTATCGTATTCAAGTTCAATAATTGGAAGGTCGCTATGACTATATGTATCCATCGAAAGAAGTAAGAAATAGGAAAAGTTTGGATATACTTCTTGAAGCGTAACAAATAATTCCCCTAATATGACATCCACATCGAGGGACGAATGAAGTTTCTTCGCTATTTGAAATAATTCTTTATATTTTACAACATCCAATATTATATCTCCTTTAAGAGAATGCATGAATATTTCACCTGTTTAATTCCAGATATATACATCGTACCCTAATTATAGTTAATATTAGGATACTTTTGGAATATATTTTTGAATATTTTATTAATTTTTTTCAAAAGGTTTTTATGATGAATTTTAGATTTTCTAAAATACCTTGACTTAATATGAATAAAAATTATATAATACTCTTTGTGTAAAATATTGCAGCCTATGTGAACACTTTAATCGTCTCATTTTGTTCCTCATAAAAGCATAGTGCTTTTATTTGATGGTGTATCTTGTAACCCTAAGCTGCTAGGGCGAAGGTGCATGAAAACAAAATGGCTTTATTGATGTTTCATAACGGTTTTTATTTTACCAAAATAAAAACACTAAGGAGGAGTCATTCATGGCTCGTTATACTGGCTCTAGCTGGAAAATTTCACGTCGTCTTGGAATCTCTCTAAGCGGCACAGGTAAAGAATTAGAAAAGCGTCCTTACGCTCCTGGACAACATGGTCCAAACCAACGTAAAAAGCTTTCTGAATACGGATTGCAATTACAAGAGAAGCAAAAGCTTCGTCATATGTATGGAGTAACTGAGCGTCAATTCCGTAACCTTTTCGTTAAGGCTGGCAAAATGAGCGGCGTTCACGGCGAAAACTTCATGATTCTACTTGAATCACGCCTTGACAACTTAGTTTACCGTTTAGGTCTTGCTCGCACTCGTCGTGGAGCACGCCAATTAGTTAACCACGGACACATTTTAGTTGATGGTTCTCGCGTAGATATCCCATCATACCGCGTTGCTCCTGGTCAAACGATCAGCGTTCGTGAAAAATCACGCAACCTTGATGTAATTAAAGAAGCAATCGAAGTAACAAACTTCATTCCTGATTATGTAACTTTCGATGCTGACAAATTAGAAGGTACTTTCACTCGCTTACCAGAGCGTTCTGAACTTGCTGCTGAAATTAACGAAACATTCATCGTTGAGTTCTACTCACGTTAATTTTTCAAAAAATCTCGTACCAATTGGTACGAGATTTTTTTTATTTGTGTCCTTCAAAAATCAAAAAAAGGGCTTTGGATTCCCAAAGCCCCAACTCAATTAATATTTTATTAACGTATACTTCTTTTTCCCTCTTCTAATTATCGTAAATTGACCTTCAATACGATCATTTTCATTTAAAGAATAGTTCGTATCTGTTATTTTTTCGCCGTTTACGGTTACGGCTCCATTTGTAATGTCCTCACGCGCTTGACGTTTTGAAGGAGAAATTTTTGCCGCAACAAGTAAATCAACTAGATTCCCCTCCACATCTTGAGCATCAAAGGAAGGTACATCTTTAAAGCCCTGTTTAATTTCAGCAGCTGACAGATTTTTCACATCTCCGCTAAATAAAGCTTGGGAAATCTTAATCGCTTGCTGTAGGGATTCTTCCCCATGGATGAGACGCGTCATCTCTTCTGCTAATGCCTTTTGGGCTTTGCGAAGGTGCGGCTCTTCTTCCACAGACCTCGCTAATTGGTCAATTTCCTCGTGTGATAGGAAAGTGAAAAACTTTACGTATTTGATAACATCGGCATCAGCGGTGTTAATCCAGAATTGGTAGAACTCATAAGGGGATGTTTTCTCAGCATCAAGCCACACAGCCCCGCCTTCTGTTTTTCCAAATTTGGTACCATCCGCCTTTGTCACAAGTGGAATCGTTAATGCAAATGCCTTTGAACCTTCCGGCTGCATTTTTCGAATTAATTCTAAACCAGACGTAATGTTCCCCCACTGATCACTGCCGCCAATTTGCAATTTACAATTATGGTGTTCATATAAATGGTTGAAATCCATTGCCTGTAAAATGGTGTACGTGAACTCGGTAAAAGAGATTCCAGTTTCAAGCCTTGATGCAATGGTATCTTTTGCAAGCATGTAATTAACCCCGATATGCTTGCCGATATCACGTAAAAAAGAAACAATATCCATCGAGCCGGCCCAATCATAGTTATTCACCATTGTAGCGCCATTTTCACCTTCAAATTCAAAAATAGCCGCTAGCTGTTTTTGGATTCCTGCCACATTTTCTTGCACCTTCTCTAAAGTTTGAAGGTTTCGTTCTTCGCTTTTTCCACTAGGATCACCAATTAAGCCTGTTGCACCGCCAACTAAGACGATCGGCCGGTGACCATGCTGCTGAAATCTTCTCAGCGTTAAAAACGGAACCAAGTGGCCGATATGCAAGCTATCTGCCGTTGGATCGGCCCCGCAATATAATGAAATCTTCTGGTTACTTAACAGTTCTTTTAAACCTTCTTCATCTGATTGCTGGTAAATAATCCCTCTCCATGCTAAATCCTGTAATAAATCCATTCCCATTTCCCTCCATTTTTTTAAAATAAAAACGCCCCTGCAAAAATGCAGGGACGTAAAATTACGCGGTACCACCCAGCTTGAGGAAAAATCCTCCAACTCAAAAAATTAACGGTTTTGACCGTTTTCCGCTACTAACAAATGCTTTCACAGAAAAAGCTCGAGGATGTAATTCATTCTTCTATATGTACCAGCTCACACCACCGCTGGCTCTCTACAAACAGGGATAGAAGAACTACAGTTGTTTCCCTTCACAGCTTTACATTATAAATTGCTATAGCTTTTTTTACCATATTTCCATACGCATGTCAAACATCATCTGGAAATTTCAGAAAAATGTAGAATGTTGTCAGTTTTTATACCTTCTATATGCTATAATGGATGTGATTTTATAATGAGGTGATGCTCTGAATGAATGAAAAAATGCAAGTGTGGATGGAAAAAGTAAAGTCCATACTTAATTTGTTTACCCATAAAAAAACGATAAAAAGTGCCCGAATTACCTATCAAGTCGTTTGGAACCTATTTCTCCTTGTGCTGACAGTCGTCATCCTCGGAGGCTCATTTGCAACAGGTGTTGGTGCCGGTTATTTTGCCTCACTTGTGAAAGATGAACCTGTCCGCTCATACGAAAGTTTGAAAAAGGATATTTATAATTACACGGAAACTTCAGATTTATATTTTGCGAATGATGTCTATCTTGGCAGACTTAGATCAGACCTCGTGCGGGATGAAGTAAAGCTTGATCAAGTATCAAAAGATTTGACAAATGCTGTTATTGCAACGGAAGACGAATATTTTTATAAGCATAACGGGGTCGTACCAAAGGCCGTTTTCCGGGCAGTCTTTCAAGAAGTTACAAACTCCGCAGTTCAATCAGGCGGAAGTACGCTAACCCAGCAATTAATCAAAAATCAAATTTTAACAAATGAAGTATCCTTTCAACGAAAAGCCAATGAAATTTTACTTGCCCTCCGATTAGAGAAATTTTTCGACAAGAAGGAAATTCTTGAAGCATATTTGAATGTATCCACATTCGGAAGAAATTCCTCCGGACAGAATATTGCCGGTGTACAAGCAGCCGCAAAAGGAATTTTCGGTAAAAATGCCAGTGAATTGTCACTGCCACAGGCAGCTTTTATTGCCGGTCTGCCGCAAAGTCCGTTTGGCTATACACCTTTTACAAGGGAAGGTACTGTGAAGAATAACCTTGAACCAGGTCTAACAAGAATGAAAACAGTTTTAAAAAGAATGTTTGATGGCGGCTACATAAACCAACAGCAATATGCGGAGGCCTCGACCTACGACATTACTAAGGATTTTACTCCTCCAGTTGCTAATCCGCTTGAAAACTACCCATGGCTGACGTTTGAAATTGAAAAACGGGCAATTGATGTTCTTACGACTGTTCTTGCCAAAAAAGACGGCTATACCGAGAAAGACTTAAATGAAGATGACAATCTATATTATAAATATAAAATATTAGCAGATCATGATTTGCATCAGGATGGCTATCAGATTCATACGACAATCGATAAAGATATTTACGATGCGATGCAAGTAGTAAAGGATAATTATAAATATTACGGACCGGATAAGGCTCAGGAAAAAAAGGATCCAGAAACTGGTGATATGATTACAGTAATGGAGCCCGTCGAAGTTGGTGCAGAACTAATTGAAAATAAGACGGGGAAAATTATCAGCTTCGTTGCCGGAAGAGATTTCAACAAACAAAAGCTTAACCACGCGACTAGTGCCTACAGGCCAAACGCTTCCACAATGAAGCCGCTTCTTGTTTACGGTCCAGCAATTGAATTAGGTAAGGCTTCACCAGGCACACCGCTTCCGAATGTTGCCTTGAACTTTATTCCTGGAAGAAGCAAACCATGGCCACAAAACTATGACTATCGCTATAGTGGTATAGTGTCAGCAAGATATGCTCTTGCAAAATCTTATAACGTTCCAGCAGTAAAATTATATAAAGATATTGTTGATCAACGACCTGCTAAGTATCTAGAAAAAATGGGTATTACTTCACTTTTACCACCTGACTTTACAAACCTTTCAACTGCAATAGGATCATTGGAGAAGGGTGTTACAATTGAAGAAAATACGAATGCATTTAGTACCTTTGCAAACAATGGTAAATTTATTGATGCTTATATGATTGATAAAATTGTTGATAAAAGCGGTAAAATAATTTATCAGCACGAAGTAAAACCTGTTGATGTTTTCAAACCGCAATCAGCCTATTTAACACTTGATATGATGCGAGATGTTATAAAATCGGGTACCGCAGCTGGAATAAATAGTAAATTAAATTTTAAAGCGGATTGGGCGGGGAAAACCGGAACAGGTAATGAATATACGGATGCTTGGTTAGTTGCAACAAACCCTAATGTTACCTTTGGCGTTTGGACAGGTTACGATACTCCTAAATCACTGCAAACTCAGGGGATGTCATACAGCCAGCGTAACAATACCCTTTGGACTGAACTAATAAATTCAGCCTACTCCATTAAGCCTGATTTAATCGCTCCAAAAGAATCCTTTGAAATGCCAGAAGGAATTGTGAAACGTTCCTATTGCGCTGTTTCCGGTATGCTGCCATCTTCAGCATGCTCCAAAGCAGGATTAATTGAAAGTGATTACTTTAATGTGAATGATGTGCCAACAAAAGTGGATGATAGTTTGGTGGAAGGTAAATTTGTCACCATAGGAGATAAAAAATATTTAGCCTTGGATTCCACACCACAGGAGTTTGCTCAGTTTGGTTTGGTATTAAACCCAGACTTTATTGAGAGAATGGTTGGAAAGAGTTTCAAAAATTATAGTCAGCTGATTCCGCAGAAGGATCGTTGGGGAAAAATCCTTGTCCCTACTGCAAAAATGGTTGATAACGGTAAAAAACCTGATGGTGTCGGCCTATCAGTTTCAGGTACTACCTTAACTTGGAACGCCTCTCCAGATAATGATGTCGTTGGGTATCGGGTTTACCAAGGCGGAACTAAAGTTGCCAGCATCAACAGTGGCTCGGATCTTTCCTTTACAGCTGGCAGCGGTGCCTATTATGTAACGGCAGTCGATATCGCCGGCAAAGAATCCGCTCCATCCAATGTTGTCGAGGCTGGAGCAGTATCAGAAACATCAGAAACAACAGCACCATAAGAAAAGCGAAAGCGCCTTTTAAACATAAAACCGCACCAGGGGGATGTCACTGGTGCGGTTTCTTTTATCTTTAATTTTAATCTTCCATTGTTGACAAGTCACCTGTTGGTAAATTAAGTTCCCAGGCCTTCAAGACACGTCGCATAATTTTACCGCTTCTTGTTTTTGGTAATTTTTCGCGGAAATCAATTTCACGTGGAGCTGCATGGGCGGCAAGACCTTTTTTGACAAACTGCCTGATTTCTTCTTTTAGTTCATCAGTGGCCTCGTAGCCATCGCGAAGTGCGACAAAGGCCTTAATAATTTCCCCGCGAACAGGGTCTGGTTTTCCAATAACACCTGCTTCCGCTACTGCTGGATGCTCGACAAGCTTACTTTCTACTTCGAACGGTCCAACACGCTCTCCTGATGTCATTATGACATCATCAACCCTGCCTTGGAACCAGAAATAACCCTCTTCATCCATGTAGGCTGAATCTCCTGATACGTACCAGTCACCAGGCATAAAGTAGGATTCATATTTCTCAGGATTGTTCCAAATCATGTGCATCATTGAAGGCCAGCCTTTTTTAATTGCAAGGTTCCCCATTCGATAAGGCGGCAGTTCATTCCCTTGATTATCTACAATTGCTGCCTCTACACCTGGAATTGGTTTACCCATTGACCCAGGTTTAATTGTCATGCATGGATAGTTACTAATAAGCTGTGCACCTGTTTCTGTCATCCACCAGTTATCATGAATTCGCTTATTAAATACCTTAGCTCCCCATTTTACGACTTCAGGGTTTAACGGCTCCCCAACACTTAATACATGGCGAAGACTGCTTAGGTCGAATTTCTTTACAAGTTCGTCCCCTGCACCCATTAACATACGGAATGCGGTAGGTGCACTATACCAAACCGTAACGCCGAAGTCTTCAATCATTTGATACCAAGATTCAGGGCTAAAGCGGCCGCCAATAACGACGTTTGACGTTCCCGTTAACCAAGGTCCAAAGATTCCATAGGATGTTCCTGTAACCCAGCCTGGGTCGGCTGTACACCAGTATACATCATCTTCTTTTAAATCCAATACCCATTTTGCTGTTTGATAATGCTGAATCATGGCATTATGTACATGCAGTACCCCTTTAGGCTTTCCTGTAGAGCCGGAGGTATAATGCAGGATTAGACCATCTGTCCGATCTACCCATTCAATTTTTAGGTCTTTGCTGGCCGATTCAAATTTCCCTAAAAAGTCAATATACTGTCCTTGGTCTTCGATATTGTTTCCTACTAGAAAAATATGCTTTAATGCAGGCAAATCTTGAATGGGTACACGGTCCAACAATTCAGGGGTTGTGACTAAGACCCTGGCTTCGCTGTCTTGCAAGCGGTCTTTTACAGCCCCTTCCATGAATGCCTCAAATAATGGTCCGACTATGGCACCAAGCTTAATCGCACCTAAAACAGTAAAGTAAAGCTCAGGAGATCTCGGCATGAAAATAAATACACGATCGCCCTTTTCAACATCTCCGTAACTCTTTAATACATTCCCTGCCTTATTAGATAACTCTTTCATATCCTTAAACGTGTATTTCTCATTTCTTGAACCATCACGATAGTATAAGGCAATCTTATTTTTTCGAAAGGTTTTCACATGACGGTCAATGGCCTCATAGGCCAAATTAACAAGTCCTGTTTCACTCCAAGAGAATTCATTTTCTGTTTCCTTCCAGTCAAATTGCTTATACATTTCATCATAATTGCTTAGATTATGCTCCCCTTGCACAACTGGCAGCGCTTCCACTTTCATTTCCAATTCCCCCTCTTGGCTAATATGAGATTATTATAGTACAAATAGTAACTATTCACAATTTTAAAAATTTATATAAGAATATTTTAGTAGAACATTAACGTAATAAGCAATAAATTTTTAAAGAAAATGGAAAATTTCGTGAAATCGCTTTCTCACGATAGATTTTATGTATAATAGAATTAATATACTAACGATCTCTCAGGTAGGTGACCGTATGGAACACAAAAAGACATACAATGCTAAACAATTAAAGACTCCCCATGGAAACTTAATAATTGAAGGACCTATTTCATCAGATAAACTTGCCGGTTATGAATTTCATGCCGACCTTGTTGCATTCCGTCCGCCTGAACAACAGCATCAGGCATTAATAGGCATTGCAGATCTTCCGGAAGGGCGAATTATTATTGCGAGACATCGGCACACAATCGTTGGCTATGTTACCTATCTTTATCCCGATCCACTTGAGCGATGGTCAGAAGGTAAAATGGATAATTTAATCGAATTGGGTGCCATTGAAGTGATTCCGCAATTTCGAGGCTGTTCTGTTGGTAAAAACCTGCTGGTTGTTTCGATGATGGATGATGCGATGGAAGATTATATTACGATCACGACAGAATATTATTGGCATTGGGATTTAAAAGGAACCAAATTAAATGTCTGGGATTATCGAAAGGTCATGGAAAAGATGATGAATGCCGGCAGCCTTGAATGGTATGCGACAGATGACCCAGAAATTTGCTCCCACCCTGCCAACTGTCTGATGGTTCGGATGGGAAAAAGGGTTGATTTGGAGTCCATTCAAAGGTTTGATCGGTTAAGATTTATGAACCGATTTATGTATTAAATTTTCCTGAAATTTTTCGGGATAGAGGGTGATTTTCTAATGATAGTAGAGGAAATTATGAAAACAGATGTGGCAACACTTTTTCCGACAGATACAATAGCGGATGCCATGAATGTAATGGAGGCACGAAAAATCCGCCACATTCCCATCGTTAATATGGAAGGGCATTTAGTGGGCCTGGTAACTGTGGCAAAAATAAGAGAAGCAACTCCATCTATTTTTCATGTGAATGAGCATCCTGAAGACTTGAAGAAACCACTTGAGATGATTATGGAGCAAAACGTTATCACCGGTCATCCTCTCGATTTTGTTGAAGAGGTCGCAGGACTTTTCTATGAACACAAAATAAGCTGTATCCCGATCATAAATGACCGAAAATTGGTAGGAATTGTAACGGAAACGGATTTGCTCAGAACAATGGTTGAGTTAACTGGTGCGCACCAGCCTGGATCACAAATTGAAATAAAAGTCCCAAACCTTGCCGGTAAACTTAGCGACATTACTACTGTTATAAAAAATCGGAAAGCCAATATTCTAAGTGTACTCGTTTATCCTGACAAAACGGATGATCATTTTAAAATTCTTGTCATCAGGGTGCAGACAATGAACCCGACTGCACTTATTCAGGATCTTAAACAAGCCGGTCATCATGTTCTATGGCCAAACCTGCCGGGGATTTCCATATGAGAGATCGCTGCTCCTTTATTTTTTCAGAAGAACTGCTGAATTATAAATTCAGCAGCCATCATCCTTTTAATCAATTCCGGCTTAAACTAACAGTAGACCTATTAAAAAATATGAATGCGCTAGACCCTGGACAAGTAATCCCCCCAAAAATGGCATCTGACGAAGAGTTAGCCCTTATACATGATCGAAGCTACATAGAAGCAGTGAAAAAAGCGGGACATGGACAACTGCCAGAGGAAATAGCTGAGAACTATGGCTTGGGTACAGAAGATACCCCAATTTTCCCTAATATGCATGAAGCGAGTTCTTTATTGGTTGGCGGGGCATTAACGGCTGTTGACCAAGTGATGACAGGTAAGACACTCCATGCACTCCATCTTGGCGGGGGATTACATCACGGCTTTCGGGGTAAGGCATCAGGATTTTGCATTTATAATGATAGTTCGGTAGCGATTAAATATTTGCAGGAAAAGTACAATGCACGCGTGTTATATGTGGATACAGATGCCCATCACGGTGACGGTGTTCAATGGTCCTTCTATGATGATCCAAATGTGTGTACTTTGTCGATTCATGAGACCGGCAGGTATTTGTTCCCTGGTACAGGAAACATCAATGAGCGAGGTCAAGGGCGGGGCTATGGCTATTCCTTTAATATCCCTGTCGATGCCTTTACCGAAGATGAGTCATGGCTCCATGCATACACACATTCCATTAAAGAGGTCGCTGCGTTTTTTAAGCCGGATGTTATCCTGACTCAAAATGGCGCCGACTCGCATTATTTTGATCCTTTAACACACTTATCAGCAACAATGAAGATCTACCGGCAAATACCAAAGCTTGCACATGAAATTGCCCATCAATACTGTAATGGAAAATGGATTGCAGTTGGCGGCGGCGGGTATGACATCTGGAGAGTGGTGCCAAGAGCATGGGCGCTTATTTGGCTTGAAATGACAGAAAACACTAATTGTTATGGAAGCTTACCCGAATCCTGGCTTAATCAATGGCAAAAAGAATCGCCTGTTGAGTTGCCAAAAGAATGGGACGACCCTGATGATTTATATACCCCGATCCCTCGAAAAGCTGAGATAACCGAAAAGAATTTACTTACGCTTGAAAAAGCGCTATATCCCATTCGTAACCACAAAAAAAGTGAATCCATGTAAAAAAGGCTGCCGTATTGGACTTACACCCGTCAAGTAGACAGCTCTAAAAAAGACTATGCAGCCATCGTGATCCGGTATTCAACTGGAGCACGATGGTTTAGTCGTTTTTG